>NZ_JBLWIT010000060.1:0-43304 GCF_048381435.1 Rhodococcus mengyinensis
GCGGTAAGGGCAAGAAGCTCAAGTTGACCAATATCGTCGAAACGATCGATGTCGGTGTCCCGGTCCAACTGGCGTATAACCAGTGGACCCAATTCGCCGACTTTCCCTCCTTCATGAAGAAGGTCGAGCGGGTGGAGCAGGAGGCGGACGAGAAGCTCGAGTGGAAGGCTCAGATCTTCTTGTCGCACCGGACCTGGGAAGCGTCGATCATCGAGCAGGTTCCGGATGAGCGGATCGTGTGGCGCTCGAAGGGTGCCAAGGGTTTCATCGACGGGGCGGTGACGTTCCACGAGGTGACTCCCGATCTCACGCGCATCGTTCTGATCCTCGAGTATCACCCGAAGGGCTTGTTCGAGAAGACGGGAAACCTGTGGCGTGCACAGGGGCGACGAGCACGGCTGGAATTGAAACACTTTGCACGCCATGTCATGACGCAGTCCATTCTCCATCCTGACGAAGTCGAGGGCTGGCGCGGGGAGATCCGGGACGGCAAGGTAGTCGAACCCGAGGATGCCGAGGACAACAACGAGGAACCCGCTGACGACGAGACCGACGAGTACGAGGAGGAGGAGCCGGAGGAGGAGACCGGCGAGGACGAGGAGGAGGAGCCGGAGGAGGAGACCGGCGAGGACGAGGAGGAGGAGCCGGAGGACGAGACCGGCGAGTACGAGGAAGACACCGCCGAGGCGGAGGAGGAGCCGGAGGACGAGACCGGCGAGTACGAGGAGGAAGAACCCGAGGAGGAGCCCGCGCCGCGCCGGCGTCCCGAGCCGCGGCGGCGTCGTCCCCGGAAGGCCGCAGCAAAGAAGGCCCCCGCGAAGAAGGCCCCCGCGAAGAAGGCCCCCGCAAAGAAGACCACAGCGAAGAAGACCACAGCGAAGAAGACCACAGCGAAGAAGACCCCTGCAAAGAAGACCGCAGCGAAGAAGGCAACGCCGCGGCGTAGGAGAGGAGCACGCGCATGACCACGGCCGGTGGACCCAGCTCGAGCAGTCTCGCCGACGTCATCGACACCATCCTCGACAAGGGCCTGGTGATCGACGCGTACGTGCGAGTCTCGCTGGTCGGCATCGAACTGCTGACGATCGACGCCCGCGTTGTTGTCGCCAGCGTCGACACCTACCTGCGGTTCGCGGAGGCGGTGAACCGGCTCGAGATCGGCAGCGAGCCGAAGGGGCTGTCCGAGATCGTCTCGGGTGCCACCGAGGGCGGTGCCAAGCACAAGACGAAGGGGGCGCTCGAATCGGCGGGGGAGAAGCTCGGCGGCCTCCTCGGGGGCGGGGAGGAAGAGGAAGAACCAGAGCGAGAACGAGTGTCGCGCAGGTCGACGCGAGGTGACCGGTGATGGCTACCTCGGAGCAGACGAAGAAGACGACCGGTGTGTATGTCTACGGCATCGTCCCGGCCGACGTCGAGGTCGCCGAGGATGCGACCGGGGTCGCGGACGGCACCGTGGAGGTGATCACTCAGGGTGACATTGCCGCCCTGGTGAGCGGACTGTCGGTGGATCGGGCGCTCGGGGCGCCCGGGGACCTGCGGGCGCATGCGGATCTGCTGGACGGGGTGGCCGGGGTGGCGCCGGTGCTACCGCTGCGGTTCGGTGCGGTGCTCAGTGACGCCGACGCCGTGCAGGAGGAACTGCTGTCGGCGCACGCGGACGAGTTCAGTTCTGCGCTCGAGCAATTGGCGGGCAAGGCCCAGTACATCGTGAAAGGCCGGTACGTGGAGAAGGCGATCCTGCGGGAGATCCTCGACGAGGACGATCAGGCGGCGGCGCTGCGCGAGGAGATCCGCGACAAGTCGGAGGACGCGAGCCGGCAGGCACGGATGGCCTTGGGGGAACTGGTGAGCAACGCGATCGCAGCCAAACGCGAACAGGACACCCGCAGGGTCGTCGAGGCGCTCGACGATCTCGCCTCGTCCGTGAACGTGCGCGAACCCACGCACGAGGAGGAGGCCGTGCAGGTGGCGCTGCTCGCCGATGTCGAGCGTCAGGACGAGCTCGAACAGGTGCTCAGTGCGCTGGTCCAGGAGTGGGACGGGCGGGTGGAGATGAAGCTGCTCGGACCGCAAGCGGCATACGACTTTGTGGTCACCCCGAAGCCTGAGGGGCAGGGCTGAAGGCATGGGTCTGTTCTCGTTCATCGTCACCTTGCCACTGCAACCGGTCAAAGGGGTGATCTCGCTGGCGGAGTTGATCCAGCGGCAGGTCGAGCAGGAGTTGCACGATCCGGCGCGCGCCCGCCGGGCGCTCGAGGAACTCGAGGAGGCCCGGGAACGTGGTGAGATCACCGAGGAAGAGGAAATGCAGGCGCAGCAGGCGATCCTCGACCAGATGACGGGCGGTGGCGAATCCATCCCCTGACTGAGTAGGGCAAACACGGCAGCACCGAGACCCGATCCGCCGCAACGGCGGAAACGAAAGACGGCTGCCAGCCTTATCAGAGGGTGAGGGGAAGGCCAGCCGCTTCGGCGCACCGGATCCGTTCCTCGATACTGCCAGGATCGTCACCGCGCGCGAGACCGGTGCTGATGGCGGCGGCAATGGCGCGGGTGCGTCCGTGGTTGTCAACACACTTCTCGTGCAGGTCACGCCTGGCAAGAATCCGACCCTCCTGTCCTCGACCGTCGGTCAGTCGATGCGCTCAGCGAGCCGGTATGGACGAGAAACGTTTGTGTGAACCGTAAATCGTGTCAGTCCTGCGGGGTTCCGCGTTCACGCGGACGCGGTCGAAACGACATCGCGGAGTAGCACGGACCGAGTGGACGAGCCGGTTCGCCATGCGCACACAACTTTAGTGAGAGTAAATATCGGGAGGGCGACGTGGAGCGCAGAACCCAGCCCAGGAAGGTGGCGACACGACGAATCGGGGCCTGTCGATGTTCTGACAGGCCCCGATTCGGTGCGCGTGTGCGCTGTGGGTCAGGTGATGCTGCGGAATGATCCGCCGTCGACGCCGTAGACCGAGGAGGTGACGTACGAGGCTAGGTCGGAGGCGAGGAAGACCACCACGTTGGCCACTTCCTCCGGAGTTCCGATGCGCTGCAGAGGAAGTCCGCGATGTTTCATCTCGACGTCGATGGACACCTCGCGGTGCACGCCGTGGACGGCGGCGAAGGTGTCGGCGAGGCCGCCCTCCATCAGCCACATCGGCGAGAGAATGGGGCCGGGTGCGACCGCGTTGACTCGCACGAGTGGCCCCTCGCTGATGGCCAGCGAGCTGGTGAACGACAGGATGGCTGCCTTGGACGCGGCGTAGTCCGGTCCGGCGGCGATCGGCTGGCGGCCCAGGTCCGAGGCGTTGTTGACGATGACACCGCGTCCGGCGGCCCGCATGGCCGGCAGCACGTGGGTGGTGGCGCGGACCTGGCTGAGGAAGTTCAGTTCGAGGGTGGAGACCCAGTCGGTGTCGGTGAGGCTGTCGAAGGTTCCCAGGCTGCCGGCGCCGACGTTGTTGAACAATACGTCCACCCGGCCGTCGTAAGGGGCGAGGACCTCGTCGAGGCCGCCGGTCACTCCGGTCTCGGTGCTCAGATCGGCTACGGCGTAGTGCACCTCGGTGACCTGCTCGAGTTCCTTGACGAGGATGTCGAGGCCGTGCCGGTCGCGGTCGAGCAGGGCGAGGCGGGCGTTTTCCGCGGCGAAGGCGCGTGCGGATGCGGCTCCGATTCCGGAGCCGGCGCCGGTGATGACGACGACCTTGTCCCCTAGTCCGGTTTCCATCGTGATTCCTCTCGGGCGTGGGTCGTTAGTTGGTGGCGGGTTCGGAGTACCCCCCGGGCAGGCAGCCGTTGGGGGTGAACTCGTCGAGGTTGTCCTTGGTGACCACCGGCAGCGGCATGTAGCTGACCGGCGGCACGTCCTTGCCGGCGAGGACGTCCGTCATGGTGGTCAGGGCGTGGGTGGAGTCCCAGCATGGTGACTGGAACAGTGTTGTCGCCATGGAGCCGTTCTCGAGCAGTGACCGGGCGACCGGGGCGTAGTTGTGGCCGAGGAGTTTGACCTGTCCGGCCATCCCCGCGGCATCGAGGGCCTGGGCGGCGCCGGAGGCCATGATGTCGTCCGGGGTGACGAGGGCATCGATCTGGTTGCCGAATCGGCTGATCAGTGAGCTCGCTGCGGTCTGGGCCTGGTTCTTGTCGAAGTTGCCCGGCTGGGAGCCGAGGAGCTTGATGTCGGGGTGGTTGGCCATCTCGCGTTCGAGACCGATCTGACGGTTGATCGCGGCCGCGTTGCCCGGGGTGCCGCCGATGTAGACGTAGGTTCCCTTGCCGCCGAGCAGCTTCGCGAGTTCCTTGCCCTGGAGTTCGCCGATTCGTTGGTCGTTCGGCCCGGTGAACGCGTGGTACAGGCTGGTGTCGAGGTCCTCGGGGGGCTGGGAGTTGCTGATGTCGACCGGAATTCCTGCCCGCTGGGCCTGGATCAGCATCGGCTGTTCGGCGCCGTAGAGCGCGGGCCAGATGACGATGCCGTCGACCTTCTTGGCGATCGCGATCTTCATCTGCGACGCCTGTACCGAGGCGTCGTAGTTCGAGTTCATCACGAACGCGTTGACGTGGTGTGCTTCGGCTGCCTTCCGCAGGGACGAGACGTAGTTGCGGCCGTACTCGTGGTTGCGGTCCATCGGCACGAGGAAAGCGATCGTCGGCCAGTCCTCGTTGTCGGTTGCCGCGCCGGGAGCGCCGCACGCGGTGCCGGTCAGCACGGTGGCCGCGCAGACGGCGATCGCGAGTGCGGCCCGGCGGAACAGTGAATTCTTGTGCGCCATCATCGTGCCTTTCCTGCTGCGGCAGCTGTGTGGTCCGAGGATGCACCGGTGAGGGGACCGAGCAGCGACGGCAGCCGCAGGGCCCGCACACCCTCCTTGGTCAAGACGATCGCGGCGAACAGGATCGCGCCGATGGCGATGCTCTCGACGCTCGAGTCCAGCCCGCTCATCTGCAGGCCGATGCTGATGCCGCCGAGTGCGACCGCCCCGATGACGGCGCCGATCACGCTGGCGCGGCCACCGGACAGGCTTGCACCGCCGACGACGGCGGCCGCGATCGCCAGCAGCATCACCGTCGATCCCAGGGTGGGTGAGGCGGCGACCAGGTTGAGGGTGTCGACGACACCGGCGAGGCCGGCGACGCAGCTGCAGATGATGAAGGCGAGGATCTTGCGGGTGTCGATCGAGATCCCACCCGACGCCGCGGCTTCGGCGTTGCCGCCGATGATGTAGAGCTCACGGCCGGTACGCATCTTGGTCATGAAGAACCACAGGGCGGCGGTCGCGGCAACGGCAATGACGATGTCCGGGGTGATCTGCCCGATCAGCGGGACGCTGAATTCCAGCGCCCGGGTGGAGTCCTGCAACGGCACCGGGGCGCCGTCGGTGATCGCCAGGGCGAGACCTTGCAGGGTGATCAGCATGCCGAGGGTGGTGATGAAGGAGTTGATGCCGACCTTGACGACCAGGAGACCGTTGATCAGTCCCACCACCGCACCGGTGATCAGCGCGAGGGGGATCGAGACGGCGAGGTTGCCGGAGACCTGCGCGGCGACGGCCGCGGTGACGGCCATGGTCGATCCGACGCTGAGGTCGATCTCGCCGAGGACGAGGACCGGGACCAGCGCGATCGCCACCAGCCACACGTCGACGATGCGGGACAGGGCGATGCCGTAGGAGCCGAGTGCGGTCGGCTGTACCGCCAGCAGCACCACGACGACCAAGGCAAGCAGGATCACCGCCCGGAATGCGGTCCAGCTCTTGAACTGGGTCAGAAGAGTGTGGCCGTTCATTTGAGACCTCCACGTCGGCGCAGGATGGCGTCCGCCGCGAGGGTCGCGACGATGATGAAGCCCTGCACGAACTGTTGCCATTGGAACGGCAACCCGGCCAGGGACAGCACACTGAGCAGCACCTGGACGAACGCGACACCGAGGACGGTGCCCAGGATCGACCCGCGGCCGCCGAAGAGGCTGGTGCCACCGATGACAACGGCGGCGAGGGCGTTGAAGTCGTAGCCGGCGGACATCGTCGAGACAGCACTCGAGCTGTAGCCGGCCAGCGCCATGCCCGCCGCGGCGGCCCCGAGCGAGGAGACGGCGAAGGTGAGGGTGAGGGTGCGGGTGGTGTTCAGGCCGGCGATCCGGGCGGCACCGCGGTTGGTGCCGGTGGCCCGCAGCGAGTACCCGAAGCTGGTGGCGGAGAGCAGGTTGTGGGCGAGCACCGCCACGACGGCGAAGATCAGGAACACCACCGGAATGCCGGCGACGGAGGCGTTGCCGATCCACGACAGCAGCGTGGTGTTTCCGGAGTACTGGGCCCCACCGGTGATGTAGTTGAGCACGCCCATGCCGGCGGTGGCGGTGGCCAGGGTGACGATGACGCCGTTGCCGCGCATCAGTCCGGCGCCGATGCCGTTGACGATCGCGAACCCCAGGCACGCCAGGATCGCGGCCGGTGCGGCCACGGCGATGCCGTGCGGGCTCAACGCGATCACGACGATGGCGGCGAGGGCGATTTGCGGCACCACCGACAGGTCGATGATCAGGCCCGAGACGACCACGAACGTCATTGCCAGTGCGACGAATCCGAGGAAGGCGCTGTTACGCAGCAGCGTGCCGAGGTTCTGTGCGGACCAGAAACCGTCGAGTCCGACCGCGGCGAACAGCAGTAGTGCGATCAGCGCCCCGGTGACCACGATGGCGGTGGGGTTCTCATCGAATTTGCGCCGCAGGGGCGGCAAGTAAGGTGCGACCTTCCCTGCCGGCGCGATCTGGGTGTCAGACATGTGCGGCTTCCTTACGTTGGTGCGTGGTGTCGTGATGGGTGCCGAGCCGGACGATGGCCTGTTGGTCGGCCTCGGCGGCGGACAGTTCGCCGGTGATCGTGCCGTCACGCAGGACCGCGATCCGGTCCGACAACGACAGCAGTTCCTCGAGGTCGGAGGAGACGACGATGACGGCGGTGCCCTTCGCGGTGAGGTTGCGGACCAGTTCGTGGATTTCGGCCTTGGCTCCGACGTCGACGCCGGCGGTCGGCTCGTCCAGGACGAACAATCGCGGATTGGTGGGCAGCCACCGGCCGAAAGCGACCTTCTGCTGGTTGCCGCCGCTGAGCAGTTTCACGGTGGCCGAGCTGTGGGCGGGGCGCAGGTTGACCTCGCCGGCGAGGCCGGTGGCCATCTTTTTCAGTGCCTTGGTGCGGATCTGTCCGAACCGGCTCAGCGCGGTCAGCGAGGGCAGCGCCAGGTTCTCGCGCACCGACCGGGCCAGCAGCACCCCTTCGGTGCGGCGGTCTTCCGGGACGAAGGCGACGCCGGACCGGACCGCGGAGCGGTAGGAACTGATGGTGCGGCGGTGGCCGTCGTAGCTGAGGGTGACCGATCCGCGGGAGCGGGGTTCGAGGCCGAGGATGGCCCGAACCAGTTCGCTGCGGCCCGAGCCCATCAGACCGCCGAGACCGAGGACCTCGCCGGCACGGACCTCGAGGCTGGTGCCGAACACCCCCGGCGCCCAGAGGTTGTCGACGGACAGCACCACCTCACCGAATGAGTCGGTCTTCTCTTCCCGCTCGTGTTGTTCCTGGTCGAGCAGTTTCTGCCCGACCATGCTCTCGACCAGCCGATCCGTGGTGGTCTCGGCGAGGTCGAGGTGCTCGACCAGGCGGCCGTCGCGGAGCACGGTGGCGCGGCTGCACAGTTCGAAGATCTCCCGCAGCCGGTGCGAGATGTACACGATGGTCACACCCTGATCGCGCAGGGACTCGAGCAGTTCGAGCAGCTGGTCGGTCTCCTGGGGTGTCAGGGAGGCGGTGGGCTCGTCGAGGATGAGGATCTGCGGGTCCAGGCGCAACGCCTTGGCGATCTCGACGAACTGTTGCAGGGTCGCCGGCAGCTGACCGACGAGGGTGTCGGGGTCGATGTTCACGCCCAGCCGCGCGCACAGTGCGGCGGCGATCGAGCGCATGGCTTTGCGGTCGACGAGTCCGTGTTTGGTGGGAGTGGTTCCGACGCAGATGTTCTCGGCAACGGTGAGGTCCGGGCAGAGGCTCAGTTCCTGATGGACCAGTGCGATGCCGGCGGCCTTGGACGCTACGGTTCCCCCGGACAGCGGTTGCCCGGAGACCAGCACCTGCCCCTCGTTGGGGCTGTAGAGGCCGGCGAGCACCTTCATCAGCGTGGATTTGCCGGCGCCGTTCGCGCCGACGATGGCGTGGCAGGTACCCGAGTCGATGCGGATGCTCACGTCTTTGAGCGCGTGCACACCGCCGAAGTGCTTGCTGACCCCGGTCGCCTCGATGGCAGCGGGTGACGAAGCGGGAATCTGTGAGGTCACGGGAGGGCTCCTGATACAGGCTGGGAAATAACGCGGTACTGCGGGGCTCGGGGGTAGAGACGCCCCAGACGGCTTTTCATCGTTACTTAACCGTGTGACGCACACCCTAGCATCTAGTTCAGTGTGACTGTCAACACTAGGGGACTTTAGAGTTATACCGGGAAAGATTCACTACGGCTGAATGCAGACGCGGTGGTAACCGATCGGGTGAATCCCGACCGGTTACCACCGCGGTGTCTGCGCAGGGGCGGCCGGAGGTCTAGAAGAAGACCTGCTCGCCGCCGGTGAGGTTGAGGGCGGAACCGGTGGTGAACGAGGCCTCGTCGGAGGCCAGCCAGGCGACCATCCTGCCCATGTCCTCGAGAGTGCCGAAACGTCCTGTGGGAATCTTGGCGTCGAGGTAGTCCTGCAGCTTCTGCTCGAGCGTAATTCCCTCGCTCTGAGCGATTTCCGCGAACGACTTCTCCATCATCTCGGTGTGCATGCAGCCGGGGCAGATGGCGTTGACGGTGATGTTGTAGGGCGCCAGTTCCAGCCCGAGGGCCTGCGTCATCAAGATGACGGCCGCCTTCGATGCGGAGTAGACGCCCTCGTTGGGGCGGGCGAGCTTGCCGAGCTGGGAGGCGGTGTTGATGATCCGCCCCGACTTTTGCTCTTTCATCACCCGGGCGGCCGCACGGGATCCGTTGAAGACGCCGCCGATGTTGACATCCATGGTGCGGCGGAAGTCTTCGTCGGTGACGTCGGCGATTGCACCGTAGGTGTAAATGCCGGCGTTGTTGACCATGATGTCCAGGCGCCCGTGCGTCTCGACAGTGGAACCGACCAACTCGTCCACCGACGCCGCGCTGGACACGTCGACCTTGGCGGAGCTGCTCTTCGGGCTGCCGGCGGACTGCAGCGTGGCGGCGGTGTCCTCGGCGCTGTGCAGGTCGGCGCAGACGACGGTGGCCCCGCGCCGGGCGAGTTCGACGGCGATGCCCTCACCGAGTCCGCGGCTGGCTCCGGTGACGATGGCGATCTTGTTCTCGAGGGTGGACATGGGGAATCCAATCTGGTGTTCGGGTGGGGTGAGCTCCGCCGGCACACCGGTGCACGGGGGAGTCGGGTGGGGGGGTTACGCGGTGGGCACCGGGGTGGGCTGGTAGGCGAGGAATCGCCAGCCCGCATCATCGGTGTACTTCCATACGGCCAGGCACCGGTTACGCAGCTCCTTCTCGCGTCCGCCGGCGGTGATGCTGGCGTTCATCTCACCGATGACGAGCGCGACGTCGTCGACGATCCGGATGAACTCGATCGGGTGGTCGATGTCGTGATAGACGTAGTAGCCCGACCGCACCTTGTCGAGGTAGGAGTCGAGGCTGTCCGTGTCGCCGGAGGAGTGCGAGTAGGCCAGGTCGGGGTGGCTGAGCTCGGCGAACCGGGCCAGGTCCTGGTCGACGATCGCCCGGTACCGGGCGTTTTCGAGATCCCGGATGGTAATCGTCGCGTCGTGGGTAGCTGTCACGTCGGCTCCTGTGCTGTTCAGGGTGGGTGAGGGTGGGTGTCGTACCGGGTCATCGGCGGGTGGGCCGATCGCCGCGCAGAGCCTGGCCGAGGAGGTGGCGCAGCCCGTCCTCGGTGACCGGGGTCGGGTTCGAGTAGGGGTTGGACAGGACCTCGTCGATGACGGCAGGGAGTTGGGTTTCGCGCACGCCCAGTTCTTCGAGCGAGTGCGGGATCTGCAGTTGCTGTTCGAGGTCCCACAACGCGGTCGACGGGTCACCGTCGGCGCCCAGGGCCCGCTGCAAGGCGGCCCGCGCTGCCGGGGCGTGGGATTCGTTGTAGGCCAGCACGTAGGGCAGCACGATCGCGTGCGTCTGGGCGTGCGGCAGGTCGAGGGATCCGCCGAGGACGTGGCAGAGCTTGTGGTGCAGCGACATCGTGGTCGCCCCCAGGCAGGCGCCGCACAGCCATGCCCCGTAGAGGGCTTTCGCTCGGGCGTCGAGATCGTTGCCGTCGGCGACCACCGCGGCCAGAGATTCGGCGAAGGCGCGTACTCCCTCTTCGGCCATCAGCGAGATGATCGGCGAGGCGTCCGGGGCATAGAGCGCCTCGACGGCATGCGCGACCGCGTTCAGACCGCTGGCGGCCGAGATCTCCGCCGGCAGCGTGGCGGTCAGCTGTGGGTCGTAGATGACGCTCTGCGGCAGCACCTTCGCATCGCGCCCAGTCTGCTTGCGCCCGTCGCGGGTCAGACCCCAGATCGGGGTCATCTCCGATCCGGCGTAGGTGGTGGGGATCGCGATGATCGGTAGCCCGTGTTCGAGGGCGATCGCCTTGCCGAGGCCGATCGAGGAACCACCGCCGATCACCACGCAGCTGTCCGCGCCGAGCTCACGGGCCCGGTCCCGGGCGCGGTCCGCGGTCTCGACCGGCACGTGCATGCGAGCCTGGTCGAAGATGCCGGCACCGCGGTCACCGAGATGATCCATGACGAGATCGGCCAGATGCTTCTGCTCGGGGGTACACAGCACCAGCGCCCGGCTCAGCCCGAGTCGGTCGAGTTCCTCCCCGACCTTGGTCACCGCGCCGACTTCGAAGCTCACCCGCATCGGCAGGGCCTGATAGTGGAAGGAGCTGGTGAAGGTCACAGTCCGGCCGCCTCTCGTACCTCGGATTCAAGCAAGGTCACATCGAAATGGACCGTGCGAAAAGGATTGTCGAACCCGAGCTCGCGGGCCCGTTCCGGGTCATCGACCACCGGAAACTCCCGGATCAGGCTTTCCTTGACCCCGAACACGACATCGGAGTCGATATAGGGGGTGCCGTCGACGAACAGGTGGGTGGTGACCGGTTCGTGGCCGGGTGCGGTGACGATGAAATGCACGTGCGCCGGCCGGTTGGGATGGCGTCCGGTGATCGCCAGCAGTTCCCCCACCGGTCCGTCGTCGGGGATGGGGTAGTACCGGGGAACGATCGAGCGGAACCAGAACTTGCCCTCGTCGTCGGTGGTGAATAACCCGCGCAGGTTCAGTTCCGGCTGGATGCCGGGTTGCTGGACGTCGTAGAAGCCTTCGGCGTTGGCCTGCCACACGTCCACGCTCGCCCCGGCCAAGGGGGTGCCGTCCGCGCTGCGGACCTGCCCGGTCACCAGGCACGGCTCACCACCGTCGTCGAGGGCGATGGTGTCGCCGAGCTCGCGCGGCGGGGAGTCGACCATGTGGAACGGGCCCAGAACGGTCTGCTCGGTGGCGTGATCGAGGGCGCGGTGGTTGATCGTCTCGACCAGCATCGATACCCCGAGGACGTCGGAGAGCAGGATGAATTCCTGACGTACGTCGTTGCAGGTGTGCCCGGTGCGGGTGAGGAACTCGATGCCCTTCTCCCACTCGGACTCGGTGAGCTGGACGTCCTTGACGAAGTCGTGCAGGTGCTGGATCAGGGAGGTCAGAATCTGCCGCAGCCGGGGATCGGTGTCGGCTCCGAGGCTGTCGATCACCACCTCGGCTGAGCGGCCTTCGGTGAACAGTCCACGATCGGTCATCGGTTCAACTCCTTTCACGGTGCGGTGTAGCCGCCGTCGACCGGCAGTTCGATGCCGGTGACGTAACTGGCCTCGTCGCTGGCGAGGAACAGTGCGCCGTAGGCGATTTCGCGGGGATTGGCGGCACGCTTCATCGGGGTGGCGGCGATCACGTCGGCGGTGATCGCCTCGTCCTGAGCGTCGATCATCGGGGTGCTGGCCAGACCTGGGTGCAGGGAGTTGACCCGGATGCCATCGTCGACGTACGACAGGGCGGCGTTCTTGCTCATCATCCGCACCGCGGCCTTACTGGCCTGGTAGGCCGAGACCCCGGCGGCGCCGACGATGCCCCAGATCGACGAGACGTTGACGATCGAGCCGGCGTGCTGGGCCTGCATCGTCGGCAGGACCGAGCGCATGCCGTAGAAGACCCCGGTCTGGTTGACCGCGATGATGTTGTGCCAGTCGTTGAGGTCGATCTTGGCGATCGCTTCGTAGGAGCCGACCAGGCCGGCGTTGTTGACCAGGATGTCGATCCGCCCGTGCGCGGCGATCACCGAGTCGACGAGCCCCTGCCAGCTGTCGAGTTGGGTGACGTCGAGGGGCGTGAAGGTGATGTTCGGGTGATCGAACGGCTCCGGCTCGCGCAAGTCGCCGACCACCACCCTCGCGCCTTCCTCGGCGAACAGGTCCGCCGTGGCGCGGCCGATACCGCGAGCTCCGCCGGTGACGATAGCTACCTTCTGATCCAACCGCGCCATTGCGATGTCCTCTTCTTTCGGTATTCGATCCGTATCAGGCCAGGTCAGCGCAGGTACTTCATCGACGCTTCATAGGCGGCGGGAACGGCCTCGCCGATCGGGAGCTTGCGGTACGCGGCGGACAGGATCTCCACGCCGTAGATTCCGTCGTAGCCGGTCTTACGGATGGCGTCGACGAAGCCTTGGACGTCGAGTTCGCCCTCACCGGGAAGCCGGCGACCGTTGAAGGTGTCGGCGATGAGGTCACCTTCGAACGTCAATGGAGCATCGTCGAGTTCGACGTCGAAGATATACTTCGCCGGGATGTCGGCGAGAGTGTCGAAGTCGACGCCGGCGCGGGCGACGTGCCAAATGTCGATCAACAACCCGCCAGCGGGATGATCGGCCTTGGCGATGAACTCGAGTGCCTGCTGCGGCGTCTTGACGTTCACGAACGGCATCGGCTCGAACACCACCGTGGTACCGGCATTTGCAGCGTCGGTGCAGAGCTTCACGAACTCGGCCGCCATGTGGTCCGCATCGAATTCACCACCGCTGAAGTCGCCGCCGACCTTGATGTGGCGGGCGCCGAGGGCCTCGGCGGCCCGGAACATGTTCGCGCGAATCTCGTCCGCGGCCGCCCGGCGGTCGTCGGTGAGAAACCAGTTCTCCAGGAACTCGAGCTCGAGGTGAGCGATGCCGTTGTCGGCGAGCATGGTCTTGACGGTGGGCAACCCGTACTGCTGCTCGGCGTCGAGAAGATCCAGGTAACCAATGCCCACGCCGGTGAATCCGGCCTTCGCGGCAACCTCGATGCGCTCCTGGAAGCTGTGCGGACTGCGATCGTTCTCAGCGTTGCCGGCGTCGGCGTCACCAGCGGTCGTCCACGTTCCCGCGATCAATTCGATCTTGCTCACTATCAATTCTTCCTTCCAGAGGGGGTTGGGTGGGTTGCATCCTGCGACGTAGCGCAGGTTCACGACGATGCCAGACCGACCAACTCAATAATTCATCCTGGCTTAAATCTGTGACTCCAATCATGCAAGTCGTGTAGTGTGAATGTCAACATCGGGCGATGAACTGCGGTGTTGCACCACTGCCGGAGTTAAGCCAGAGTGGATATCGAGCGTCAGACACACAGAACGGGGCACAGTGGTGGAAGAGGAAATCGGCGTGGCCTTGAAGCGGGCCCGCCTGGCCAAGAAACTGTCACTGCGCCAGATCGCCGATCAGCTCGGCATCTCCACCAGTCTGCTCTCGCAGGTCGAGAACGGAAAAACCCAGCCGTCGGTGAAAACGCTCTTCGGTCTCGCGACCGTGCTCGAGGTCTCCCTCGACAAAATCCTTTCCGGTCGCAGCGGTCTCGACATCGAGCTCCCGCAGAACCGCGACGCCGCGGCCGGTATCCAGCGCGCCGCAGACAATCCGGTCATCGAAATGGAAAACGGGGTCACCTGGCAGCGGCTGGCCACCGGGGGGCGCACCGAGATCGAACCGCTCTACGTCACCTACGAGGTCGGCGCCTCCAGCTCGGTCGACGGCAAACAGATGCGCCACGACGGAGCCGAGTTCGCGTACATCCTCGAAGGCACGCTGCGGCTCCGGCTCGACTTCGACGAACACGATCTGGGCCCCGGCGATTCGTTCTGCTTCGACTCGAGCCGGCCACACCTGTTCTACAACCCGGGCACGGTACCCGCCCGCGGCGTCTGGTTCGTCTTCGACAGCGCGACCCACACCGCCGACGTCAAATCGCTACTCGACGCGATGCGAACCGCCAACGGCAGCGGCCAGGGCCGCACCCATCTGCCCACGTTCAGGTAAACCCGCCAGCCTGTCCCCCCAACACCCCAGCGATCACCTCCGCCTGATCGCTGCCTGCCGGTGAGTCGCCTGCACCGCCCCTGAGGGCGACCTCTGGGCTGCGTGGTGCGCGCACCACCTTCCGTGAATAACTGCTGGTGGCCGAGTCGATGCGACGCAACGTCAAACTCCGAGTAGTCGCCGAGGAGATGCTTGCCGAACTGCGCACCCGGTGAGGGGCGGCTACACCAGCTCGACGGCTGAACCGGTGCGGCCTGAGCGCACAACTGGTGATCCGGAGCACCAGAGCGCCTGGCGACCGATTACCCCCAGCGCCGCTTGGTACGCAGCACGATTGCGCGTGCTCAACTCGCCGACGGAAACAGCCGGGTCACCGCTAGTTTCCTGCCGCCGATATCCTGTCGTGTCCGTCGGTCCTCGCTCGACGGATCCGGCTAGGCGTGACACCCAAACGGGACACAGAGATGAGACGGCGCCATCCCCTGGTTGCTCGTGGTTGGGCACCGACGCTTCTCTGCGCGGCCGAGGAACTCGCCACCAAGCTCGCCGCCAGCCTGCGGGCCGTGACGCGACGATTCGACCTACGCACGCTCACCCCACGGTTGGGTGTGCTCGAGTCGTTCACGGTGTCGCTGAATCTGGGCGTCGTGACGCTCGGGGTCGATATCGATCCTGCTGCGGGTTTTGCGGACACCGGCCGATTGTCCACCGACCTGACCGATCTGTTCGTCGTTCTCGGTGAGACCGTGCGTGAGCTGGGTATCGGTGCGCTCATCCTGATCGACGAGCTGCAGGAAGCACGGCCGACGAGATGGCGGCGGTCAGCACCGCCATCCATCAGATCAGTCAGACCTCGCCGGTGGTGCCCCTATTCCTTGTCGGCGTGGGGCTGCCGTCGAGGACGCGCAGGTCGGCACCGAAATCGCGCGAGAGGAGGTGGATGCTGGTCTTGCCAATCGCGCTGGGACCGTGCGACACCCGGCACAGAAGGACTTGCTTAGTGCCCTGGCGGAGGGAGGCGACGGCGATGGTGTCGTCGTGCGGGACCTGGCCAGGGCCATGGGCAAGTCGAATGCGTCGGCGCTCTCCGTGCCGCGCGACGAACTGATCAAGAAGGGCCTGGTCGACGCGCCCGAACGCGGAGTCCTCGCCTTCACGGTTCCGGGCTTCCACGAGTTCATCCGCGAACACGACTGACCTGATTGCCCGATGTGGCCGCGCCGCCGTCGCGCCGAGATCGGCCTACGTTGCCCACCGGTTTGCTCGGGGTACGACGACGAGGTGGTCCCATTCGTGATCGCGTTGATGGGTCTCGATCCCGTTGGTTGCGGCGCGCTTACGCGTTCGGTGTGGTGGTGGCTGGACTGGGTCTGCGGGATCGACCTGCCCGCATTCGCGCTGGTGTTCGCCCTCGTCTGGGCGTCTACCTGTAGCCCGGTGCGGTGGTGCTGGTGTCCATTCGATCCGGGCACCTGGACCGGAATCACATCACGGATGTCGGTCGGCGGTTCGGGTGGCATCGGTGGACCGTGCATCGGCAGGCTGGAACGGGCAATTCATTCAGGTTCGGCGATTCGACGCGGCACGATCCTCGAGTAGCTACCGGTATTTCGACAATCCGTTCATAGGCGGCCGGAGCGCGCTCGTCATCACGGCACGGGTAACCAACCCTGTTCACTCGGCAGTCAGTGCTTCGGCGGGCGTTCTGGGAGGTCGGTAGGTTCTTCGTGGGGATGCTCGGTCGGGTCGGTTTCGTCGAGTGGTTGGCGGTCGGCCTCCGGGGCGAATGCGACGTCGACGGTTTCCTCGGGGCGTCGTTCCTCCATCTTCGCCAGCAGCACCATCGCGGTTTTGTCCTGCGGGGTGAACGGGGGCTGGGTCATCGATCGGGGCCACAGCCGGTAGCGGAGGACGACGTTGATCTCGGCGGCGAGCAGGGTCAGCCGGGCACCGAGATACAGCCAGGACAGCAGGCCGAGGACGATGGCGAAGAATCCGTACACGTCGGTGGAGTGGCTGATGGTGTAGCGGACGAACCAGTCCCCGACGCGTTGCAGGATTTCCCAGAACGCGGTGGCGACGACGGCGCCGACGGCCACGTCGCGCACCCGCACGGTCGCCGAGGTCAGCACCGTGAATGACACGAGGAAGACGAGAAAATTGACACCGGCAGCAGCCACAGACGCCCAAGCGTCGGACAGGGGGCCGAAGCGGGGTGCGAATCCGATCAGGGTGGTCGAGACCAGGACCCCGATCCCGAGGAGCACCAGAATCGTCAGTCCCCGCACCCGGCGACCGACGAATCCTGGCCAATCCTTGAACGGCACGTTCCAAACCGTGTTCATCGCGTTCTGCGCGGCCTGCCCGATGCCCTGGGCCCCGTAGAGGGCGCCGAGCACACCAAGGACGAGGGCCCAGCCGTTGCCGCGCAGGGGGTGGGTGGAGCTGCGGAGTTGGGTGCCGAGGATGGGGAAGTCGGCCAGAGCGGAGTTGATCATGCGTTGTTCGAGGTCGGGGTGTCCGGCGAGGACGAAGCCGAGGATCGTCGAGAACAGCAGCAGGAGGGGGAAGACGGCGAACAGCCCGTAGAAGGCGATGATGGTGGCCTTGCCGCCGGCCTGGTCGTTGCCGAACTTCTGCACCACCGCGAACGGGACGGCAAAGATCGCGTGGCGTTGCTGGAAGCGGTCGATTCGGCGGACCGCGGTTTCCGCCCGATTCATCGGTCCGCCCCTTTCGGCCGGTGCGGGGAATCTGGTTCCATTGTCCGCGCCGAGGCGGCAACCGGCTTCCGGGTCGGTGTGCCGATCAGGTGGGATGGGCCGGTCGTCGGGCTGAACACCGGAATGTGCCAGCCTGACGGTGTCGACTCTCACGCCGGCTCGTCCCATGGTCTCACGCAGATCGACCGCCCCGGGAGGCCGCACCGTTCGCGGGGTGCACACCCCCGCGTCGGCGGTGCAGGGCCCACGCAGGAGGGATGAGTTGCGGGGGACCGGGTCGAACGGGTGCCGCCTGCGGTGTGCCGCCGTTCGGTCCGCCGTCGTGGTCCGGGTCGTCTCTGATTTCGGTGACGCCGTGGTCTTCGGAATCGCGCTGCCCGATGCCACGACCAAAGCGAAGGTCGCCGGTTTCGCCGCGGCGTGGGGAGCATTGTGCGCCTACAGCGGACGCCACACCGGATGGCGGTGACGGGCACGGCAGCCGGGACCCGGTCGGTGACGCTACCTTCGTCCGGGGATCGTGTCGACAGTCCACCGGCACAGTTGCTCGAGGAAGGTGTCGGTGCTGATCGGTGTCGAAGGGTTGGTACTGCGATACCGTCCACCCCAGTTCGAGACCAGACTCTTGCCCACATCGTGTCGTGGGCCATGTACTTCGTCACAACGTCGCGAGGACGTAGGAGAGGACGAAGCCGGCGGCGGTGCTCAACGCGACCGTCGGGCCGCCTTTCTCGTAGGCCTCGGGCATGAGGGTGTCTGCGAGGGACGCGAGGACCGCGCCGGCAGCGAAGGCGAGCGGCAGCGAGATTGTCTCGGGTGGACTCGATGCGAGGGGTCCGGCGCCGACGACCACGGCCAGGGTGAGGAGCATGGCGCAGATCAGCCACGTGCCGAGGATGAAGGTCTGGGATCGGCCCTGCGCGCGCATGGACGCGCTCCCAACGAGGGCCTCGGGGAAGTTGGAGACGAAGATCGCCACGAGCAGAGTCACGCCGCCCGTACCTTCGCCGAGGGACACCCCGAGGGCAACGTTCTCCGGGACTCCGTCCAGGGTGACCGCGGCGAGCAGTGCGAGTCCGGCGGCACCGCTCACGGATGCGGTCGAGGGCGCCTTCTCCGTCGCGGCGGCGTCGACGTCGAGTTTCTCGCTGCCCTGCGGTTCCCGGTGTCTGCCCTCGGCCATGCGGTCCAATTGCTGGCTGAGGAGGGTGAAGACGACGGCGCCGACAATGAGTCCGAGCGCGGCCCGCCAGATTCCGCCTTGCTGATATGACTCCTCGAACAGCTCGAAGGTCAGCGCGGTGATCAATGCGCCTGCGGCGAACGCCAGCATGCCGGCGAGTACTCGTTTGGGGAGGGTGAACCGCCCGCCGACCAGGGCCCCGATGACCAGGGCGCTGGAGGCGATCACTCCGAAGATCAACGACTCGATGATGACGTCACCCTCACTCTCTGCCACGGGAAGGCCAGAACTACCGTCTCAGTCGGGTTCCGAGTACCCAGTTTTCCGATGCCGGGGTAGGGACAGACAGACGGAACTCTGCCCGCCTGACGAGGACTCGCGCGGTTCCGTTCACTGGTAGGCGCATCGCTGGGGCCGCGCGGGCGATAATTTCGTGTGATCCGTCAAACGACGACACGGGTTCACCTGAGAAGGCCACCGGGGGCCGGGCTGTCGACGGTGAGCAGGTCGCAGTCGGTGGTGAGACCCGGGATCAAGCCCCGAGGGCAGTTTCCGTTTCGTGACGGGTCCCGAGAAGACGAGCTTTCGCAGCCGCGCCGCGGCCGAGCGTTCGCCGAGGACGGCACTCGTACCATGCGAGGGCTCTCGGATTCCGGCGACGAGTTCCCTGATCACCGATTCGGCGTCGTGGTGTGGGTGCCATCCGAGGTCTGTTCGGGCTCGGGAGCACTGAACGAGGGGTGTGGCATAGGCGAGGTCGATCCAACCCCGGTGTACGGGGGAAAGATGCAGCGACCATGCGAGATTGGTCCGTCTAGTCCTTGTAGGATTGTGCGACTTTCCGCCTGACTGTCCGATATTCTTGCGGCCACGACTCGCTGCAGCATTGGAGACGTGGGTCGCCTTCCTTCGTTCGAGTGGCCTGCCCGTGCCCCGGGCACCTCAAACCACGGCGAGGCTTCTCAGGTGGCCAGCCACACACGTCGTCGCGCGACGGCCTTCATCCGCTCGAGCAGGTCGGGGCGCAGGGGGGTGGGCGGGGAAAGTTCCAGATATTCGGCCAGGTACCGGAAGAACGCCGCGGCGTCCATGCCGAAGTCGGCCATGATCGTCTCAGCGGGGCCTCCGCCCAGGGCGCACCACCGAACTTCGAACGCCACCATCCGATTCACCGCAGTGGTCCCCACGGTTATCGCAGTTTCTGCGAGGGGCGTGCCGCGTCCGCTTCCATGTTCCCGACCTCGCTGCCGCCGTCGCCGTGCTCCATGCGATCGAGGTGGTGCTTGATCCATGCGGTCGACCACGCTGGCGGGTTTGAGTTCTGGTTCGTCATCGGGCGATGCCTTTCCGGTTGAGCGCTGTAGGGGAGGGGAGGGTCGCGAGAGAGCAATGCAGCGAACGCGATCGGTCGAGGACCGGAAATGTCGGTGTGTGATCTGCGGTGGAAGCAGAGTAGGCGAGTGCTGCGTGGAACGCTTCGGCGACGGTGTCGAAGCAGGGCGCCGCCGTGCTGAGCCCGATTCGGTCCAGGACCGCGTGCAGGCCGGCCGGAGCGGCGACGGTCAGACGGCATCGTTGCTCGGACAATCGGGTGGCGGCGTAGTCGAGTGCAGCCAGTCCGGCGCAGCCGACGAACGGGACGCGCAGAAGGTCGACGACGACGCTGTGGCCGGTGAGCACCGCCTCGGCGAGGCACGCGCTCAGCACCGGGGCGGTGACGACGTCGACGTCGCCGCGCACCCGGAGCACCCCGGGGCCGCCGGTGGGTTCGTCGATGTCGATGCGGAAGCCGTGATCGGCGTTGCTGCACAGGTCGGTCCCGGACAACGATGACCGCGTCAGACCGGGAGAATCGAAGATGGAGCGAAAATTGGCCATGGGTGGCTCCCGGTGTGTGACCGGCCGCGGAACCGAACCAAACCCTGGAATGAAGGGTCTTCGACACACAAGTCGGCGATCCCAAACCGGTGGCGGCGTTGTCTGCCAGGCTGTGATCTCAACCTCTGATCAGAAGATAACGCGTCTTCGCGCGGAAGGAAACCCTGCACACGCGTCGGGGTCCTGCGGTCCGGTGCACGAGGTCGGGAGTGCGCGCACGGTCTCGCCGAACCGGATTTGCGCGGCAGAACTGCGCAAGCCCGCCCCGGTCTCGGATAGGTGCATCAGTACGTTGTGGAACGACCGGGTAGGTCTGTGGACCCCCGTCGTGAGGTCTGGACGGCCACCCTCACCGAATGGTATGCATGAGTCATGCATGGAAGCCGCACGGCCAACCTCCTCGGGGCCGCGGCGCTGGCTGTGAGCGATCTCGTTCTCACGAGGGCCACCCGCGTCAGCCAGGTCAGCCCGAGCGGTGCTGCCGCGCTGGTGGTCTTGTCGGCCACCCCCGACCTGAGCGTGACAGAACTCGGCCGGCGCGTGGGCCTGACTCAATCGGCCGCGGCACGCATGGTCGAGTCACTCGAGGGCAAGAACTTGGCGCAACGGAAACGCGGTGCGGGACGGGAAAGGGCTGTCGCCCTCACTTCGGAAGGGCAGCGGGCAGCGCGTGCCGCCCTCGGGGCCCGCGGGGATGGACTGGCCTCGCTGCTGGCGGCACTCGACGACGAAGAACGCGAGGCGCTGGCCGGTGTGCTGGACAAATTGCTGGCCCGGATTTACCAGGATGTCCGTGACTCGGAATTGCTCTGCCGGCTCTGTGATCGCCGGGCATGCACCACCGACGCGGTCTGTCCGGTCGGCAACGCCGAAAGAGCGACCGAAAAGTAATCCGGATGGGACCTCTCCTCGCGCTCACCTCGGCACTCCTCTACGGCATCTCGGACTTCACCGGCGGTCTGCTGTCCCGTCGCGCCCATTTCGTGGTTGTCGCGGCCGTGGGTCAGGTCGGTGGGCTCCTGTTCGCCGTCGTCGCTGCCACAGCGGTCGGCTCCTCCGGTGTGCCGGCGCCGGTCGACCTGGCCTGGGGCGCCCTGTCGGGGGTCGGTACCGGAGTGGGGATGTTGTTCCTGTTCCGTGGCCTCAGTCATGGGGCGATGAGTGTGGTGGTTCCGATCAGCGCGGTCGGCGGTATCGCCTTGCCGGTCCTGATCGGAGTCGCCGCTCTCGGTGAGCGCCCGTCCACGCTGTCCTGGCTCGGCATCGTGATCTCGGTTCCCGCACTGTGGCTTGTCGCGGACACCGGTACTCGCGCTGGACCCGCGCTGCCGGCAGCCGCTCTCGATGGTCTCATCGCAGGAATCGGCATTGCCGTGCAGTATATTTCGCTGGCGCAGGCCGGGTCGGGGGCAGGATTGTGGCCCGTTGCCGCCGGGCGGGTCGCGGCGATCCTCACCATCGTGCCGCTGCTGTCGACCGTGGGACGCGCACACATGCGGCGGTCTCTTCACACCGTGCCGGCGGCAGCCGTCACCGGGGCGGCAGCAGCACTTGCGCTCATCGCGTATCTGCTCGCCACGAGGGAGCAACTCGCCGTCGTCGCCGTCGTGTTGTCCTCCCTCTACCCCGTCGTCCCCGTCGTGCTCGGTGTCACCGTTCTTCGAGAACGCCTGATCCCGAAACAGTCGGTCGGCCTTCTCGCAGCCGCGTCCGCGGTGGCACTTCTCGCCACCAGCTGACCCCTTGGCGCGAAACTCGGTATACGCGTCCGGCGTGTGGGGGTGGGAAATCCGGGTACCCGCTTGTCACAGCCGTCCGCTCGAACGCCGAGCAGCCGTATTCCACGGAGGGCCGTTACTATGACCGCTCAACCTCCGGACCCTGATCCGGCGAACACTCCCGATCTCGAATCGGGCGGCGGTGTCCGACCAGGTTCGACGCCTCCGGACTCCGCCCAGACGTCGGGGTTGTCCGAGCACGAACCGCGCACCAGTTGGTCGTTTCCACCGACAGGCATTGCCACGATGGTGGTCATCGGTGTGATCGTCGTGGTGTTCGTGGCGATCGCGGTCCTGCTGGTGCTCGATATCGTCGGGGTCTTCGACTGAGTTCGGTTTCCCCTTCGGGCGCCGCCCGATGATCATTCCCGCCGCACGTCCTCGGGATTCTTGTCCGTGCGCAGGCCACGCCAGGTCGGGTGCCGGAGAAGGTTCGCCGTGGTCCATTCGGTGAACCCGACCTCGCCGACCAGCCGGGGAGTGACCCAATTCGCGTCCTTGCGTTGGGCGGTCGTCAGGGTGTCGGTGAACGGGCTCGTCTTCCGTGAGAGCCGTTCGAGTTTTCGCGTCAGGGACTCGAGCATCGGTTCGGTGAATCCGGTGCCGACCCTGCCGACGTACCGGAGCCCGTCCGTGTCCGGGATGCCGAGCAGCAGCGATCCCAGCGTGTCGCTGCGTGATCCCTTGCCGCGTCGCCAGCCACCGACGATCACCTCCTGAGTGCGCTGGTTCTTCACCTTGATCCAGGCTTTGCCCCGCCGGCCGGTCAAGTAGGTCGAGTCGTTCTTCTTGCCGACGATTCCTTCCCACCCGCGTCGACGGCTCTCCGCCAACGCCTCGGCGGCATCGCCGCGCAAACGGGCGGGGACGGTGAGACCGGTGCTCGACGCCAATTCCTCCAACACCCGGCGCCGATCCGCATACCCGTGACGCAGCAGCGAGGCGCCGTCGAGGTAGAGCACGTCGAACACGTAGAACTCGGCCGGATACTTCTGCGCGGCAGCGGTGATCGCCGCCGGCTTCTGCAGCCCGGACCGGTTCTGCAGGGCGGCGAAGCTCGTCACGCCCGCCGAGTCGAGGGTGACGATCTCGCCGTCGAGGACGACATCGTGATCGGCCAGTGTGTCCCCGATCGAGGCCAGTTCCGGGTAAGTCGCGGTGAGGTCGCGACCGGACCTGCTGTGCAGGTGGACCTTCCCGTCGGAGATCTCGGCAATCGCCCGTATCCCATCCCATTTCCCCTCGAACGACCAGAGGTCGGCGGGCATGTCGGGGAGATCCTGATCGGATCCGAGTGTCGCGAGCATGGGTTTCAGGTCCCGCGGCATCGGTTTTTCGTCGGCGGGCTTCGACGGGGCGCTCGCGGGTTCCTGGTCGGATTCGCTGTGCGGCAGCGGCCGTTCCTTGTCCTTCTTGATCTTGTGCATCAACCACTGGTCGTCTTTGGTGCGGATCAGCACGTACTGCCCGTGAAGGCGTCGGCCCCGGAGTTCGAACAGAATCTCGTCGCGTTCCCACTTGATGGGGACGTAGGTTCCCTCGTCGAAGATGTCCACTCGGCCGCCGCCGTACTGGTCCTTCGGGATGGTCCCGGAGAACGTGCGGTAGTCGAGGGGATGGTCTTCGGTCTGGACGGCGAGGCGATTCTTCGACGCAGAACGTGGGACGCCTTTGGGTACCGCCCACGAGACCAGTACCCCGTCGCGTTCGAGGCGGAAATCCCAATGCAGGTTGGTCGCGTGGTGCTCGTGGACGACGAAGCTCAGGGCCCGGCCCGAGTCCGCTGATGGTGAATCGGCTGTGGGAGCGGGGACCGGTTCGGGTGTCTTGCCGCGCTTTCGTTTGGATCGGTACGTCCGAAGGGAGTCCAGGGACGCCGAGAGTAGGTCGCCTTCGCTGCGGTATCGGTCGAGTACCTCGTCGAACCGCAATTGACGCAGATCGGTTGCCTCGAGCTCCTTCCATTCCCGTGGCGCGGCGACCGTCGGTTCGGAGCGCCCGCGCAACGAGTACGGAGTAACGGTGGTCTTGGCGACGTTGTTCTGACTCCAGTCGAGGAAGACCTTTCCCCGGCGGTCGGTCTTGGCCATGGTGGCGGTCACCGATTCCGGCGAGTCCTTCTCGAGTCTCTTTGCGAGCGTCCGGGCGAACGGAGAGGGGTCGATGTCGTTCTTCGCGGTGAGCGACGCGTAGACGTGAATACCCTTGCTGCCGCTGGTGACCGGGAACGACGTCAGCCCGGCGTCGTCGAGTTGCTCCTTGACCGCCAGGGCGACACGGGCACAGTCGGAAAGGTCCATACCTTCACCGGGATCGAGATCGAACACCAATCGTGTTGCCGGTCCCGGTTTGCCGTCGACCACCGTCCATTGCGGCACGTGCAATTCCAACGCGGCGAGTTGCCCCATCAGCACCAAACCTGCGGCGGAGTCGATGAGGGGATAGTCGACGCTGCGGTCCTTGTGCTGCACGGTCAGTCGCGGAACCCATTTCGGCGTCGACGAGGGGAGGTTGCGTTCGAAGAAGGAGTCCGAGTCGACACCGTCCGGCCACCGCTTCCGGGTCACCGGGCGTTGCGCCAGGTGCGGCACCATCGCGGGAGCGATCTCCGCCAGGTAGTCGATCACCTCGCCCTTCGTCGTTCCCACGGACGGGTACAGAACTTTGTCGAGATGCGTCAGGTGCAGTCGGTGCCCATCGATCGTCCTGGTCGACATGGGTGTGGTGCTCCCTTCGAAGGTCTCGGATGAATTTTCGTGGGGACATCGTCAGCGGCGACATCGACGACGGCGAAAGGTTGTGTTGGGACCAACCCACCCGGCGCAGCACCGCGAGGCACCGACGGCCTCGGCGACAGCAGCGTCTGTGCTCGACCCCGCAACGACACCAGTTCCGACGTTGCCGGTCGGCTGCCGACGACCTTCAGACCCCGTTCATGACTCACGACGACCGAATACCCTGCCGTACCGCCCCGCCAATCGTCCGGCTGCCTACGGACCGACTGCCGACCCCGCACCGCAGTCCGCTGCGCGGGTCCGAGACCAACTGATGGCAGCGCCGTGATGTACCAGTAGGTTCCGCGGCCGAGGACGACGATGGGCCGCCGCAACAGAGCAACGTCAGGTGATCGGAACGGCGACCGGCAGGAGTATCGGAGCAACGTCGAAATGCTGTCTGAGTTGACAGGACGCAGAGAACCGCAGTTCAACCCCGTACGGGGTTGACCGTCTCGGCGAGAACCTGCAGCGTCGGGGGACTGAGCCTTGTCGTGGGTGATTCAGCACCCCACCCTGGGGGTAATGCCGAATCATGCACACACGACACGTAACCCTGATCGTCGGCGTATCCCTCACCGTCCTCGCCGCAGCCGGATGCGGCAACGACGATTCATCGACGGATGTCTCGGCCACCGTGCAGACGCCCCCCGACTCTGTCGAAACGACGACCACCGGCATGCCTATCTTGCCCGGGTCTGAAGGAGCCTTCCAGTTGCCGGGCGACAGCGCCGGCGACGACAACGCCTTCACCTATGACGAAGCCGCTGTTCCGGTGGGTTCCTCCGTGAACATTGAATCCGAGGAGGAGGGTGGCCGCACCACCGTCACGTTCAACGCAACCGGCCTTGCCCCCAACCGCGACTTCGGTGTCCACGCGCACACGGCACTGTGTGGGCCGCAGCCGTCGGATTCGGGGCCGCACTATCAGAACGATGTCGACCCGAAGGCCACGCCGAATGCTCCGTCGTCGGATCCGGCCTATGCGAATCCCCAGAACGAGATCTGGCTCGATGTCACCACCGACGCGAACGGCAACGCACAGGCGTCGACGACCGTCGACTGGGAGTTCCGTGACGGCGAGGCCAACTCGGTGGTACTGCACGCACAGCACACCATGACCGGTGCCGGACAGGCCGGAATGGCGGGTGATCGACTGGCCTGCATCGATGAAGACTTCTGACGGCATCCGTTGCCCCGCGACCGAGATCCGGATCGATACATGACAACGTGACCGGCCTGCCCTGAGTGCTGCCGGCCCCCCAGCGACTGTGGAATGCGGGTATCCGGATTCGCGACACCCGAATTGGCAACGGCAAGCCTCGCCGTCCGTGGGGGACGATTGCACACCAAGGAAATCCCAGACTCACACCGCTTCGACCCACCGCCGGTGGATGGGATCGTAAGTGATCAGCCCCAGTTCTTCGAACGAATGCAACCATCCTTCCATGGGCCATCGGTGCCAGCGTCGATGAAACAGTTCAGCGTTGGCGAGGATGTCAGCGAGGTGCTCGACGGGGGGATCGGACACGGGATGGTACTGGTGGAACGCGTCGGCGCCGCCCACCCACCGCAAACCCACGCCCGCGGCGGCGGCGGTCTGCGCGAGATCGGTGTCCTCCCCGCCGTAACCGGTGTATTCGGTGCAGAATCCACCGATCCGATTCCAGGTGGCGGCGGTGACGGCGAAGGACAGTGACCAGAACAGGTCGTAATCGGTCCCGGTCAGCACAGTCCCTGCCGGCGGTGCCGGACGCGCCGGATGTGGGCGGCGTCGTTCGTGGACATGGTCGAGGTCGTAGCCCAGCGGTCCGGGTGGCGGCAGATAGGTGACCGGGCCGCACAACAGAGCATGGCGATGGCGCCGCTGCCGAGCCGCGTCGACGTACCGCTGGAGCATTTCGGTACCGGCGATGCAGTCCACGTCCAGGAAGACCAGCAGTTCCGCCCCCGCAGCCAGAGCGGCCGCAGCACCGGCGTTGCGGGCGTAGGCCAGCGGGAGCGGGCCCCGATCGTGCTCGATCCACAACGGCCGGGTGGTGCTGCCCTCGGAGGCCACGACGTCTGCCACCGCGGGGTCTCCGATCGCGACAACCACGTGTTCGTCTGCGGCCACTGTGCTGCGTTCCAGAGACCGCAGGTGAAACCGCAAATGGGTGTCTCGGTTCGCGGCGATCGTAATGACCGCGATCCTCACCGCGAAGCCTCGGATTGCTTTGCGAGCGTGTCGATGACCGCCGCGGCGCGTGCGGCCGCCCCCGCGGTTTGCCAACGCGGCCACCGCTGACCACCGCGCTTCAGCGCCGCCTCGATCAGGTGTGGCCACGCGGTCACCGATGGCCACTGCGGCACCGACACTGCTAGCCCCTTGTCTGAGAGTGCCGCCGCGGTGGCCTGTTGTTCGTCGAACGGGCGTGGTTGGGCGATGATGATCGCCGGACGGCGGGCGGCGGCGATGTCGGCCACGGCGTTCTGACCGGCGTGGGAGACCACGACGTCGGCGCCGCTCAACTGTGGCCACGGGTCACCCACCCAGGGACCGCCCGGGACGCCGAGCGCCTGCCACCGGTATCCGGGGTGCCGATGGGCGCACAACCGAATGTCGTCCATCGACAGATTCGATCCGCCGGTGCCGCTGAGCACCAACACCTGGGGACGCCCGGATGGCGGGGTGTCGTCACACTCGCGGCCATCGAACCGGCTGATTCCGCCCACAAAGGTGGTCTTGTGCGCAAATTCTTGGAGCCAGACCGGGTCGTACATCTCTTGCGGCCACGCCGCGATGATGTGCTCGGCAAGCTGATATCCCAGACGATGCGCCGAATCGGTGCGAACTCCCGGCATGGCGATGACCACGACCGGAACCCCCAGAAGCCGGACGAAGGCGGCTACTTCCACCGAGACGTCCACCACCATAAGACTCGGCCTGGCGGATTCGATCCAGGTGGCCACTCGGCTCATCCGCGATGCCAGACCCCGATCGTGCAAGGGCGCCCAGTGCAGTGTCCCGTTGGCCGTCGGGTCCAGGGGCGGACCACCGTGGTCGTCCCGGGCGAGGCAGATGACGTCGGCGAAGCACTCCGCCCCGGCCGGCGGCGCAGAGGACAGAGCGGTGACTGCAGTGGCGAGGGCGGAGCAGATACTCGTCGCCCGCACCCGGTGTCCCTGCCCGTGGTGATGAATGTAGTAGCCGATCACCGCGACGCCCTGGTGTGTCGGAACGACTTTCCGCTGTGGTGCGCCCGCGTCAGCCGCCGATAGGTAGCCACGTACGCGTCGACCATGGTGCGTTCGGAACAGTGTTCAGCGGCGCGGATACGGGCCGCCGGACGGGAGAGTCTCACGGTTTCCGGGATCGCCCGCACCAGGGCATCGAGGTCGTCCGGGGGTACCAGTCGGCCGCAGTCGGGGGTGAGCACTTCCGGGATCCCACCCCGGGCGAACGCGACCACGGGCGTGCCGCAGGCGAGTGCTTCGGCGACCACCAGACCGTAGGGCTCGTCCCATACCGGTGTCACCAGCGCCGCAGCCGACCTGCCGATCGCGGTGGCCAACGCGGACTGGCCCAGGTGACCGAGGTAGACGACGTCCCGGTTCAGGAGAGGTTTGATGGAACGTTCGAAGTACTCCTTGTCGCTGATCGGGCCAGCCAGTACGAGAGGAAATCCGGCACGTCGGGCGGCGATGATCGCGAGGTGAGCCCCCTTCTCGGGCACCAGACGGCCGAACCAGATCAGGCGCCTGCCCCCGCTGCCGACCGGCCAATCGGCGAGATCGACCCCATTGGGGATGACATCGATGTCACCGACCGCGTGCCGCCACGAGGCGGCGGTGTGTGCGCTCACCGCCGCGAACTGGGCGCCCTGCCCTGTGCCGACCGTGATGGCCGACTCGAGCCACGG
Organism: Rhodococcus mengyinensis; assembly: GCF_048381435.1. Classification (NCBI taxonomy): domain Bacteria; kingdom Bacillati; phylum Actinomycetota; class Actinomycetes; order Mycobacteriales; family Nocardiaceae; genus Rhodococcus; species Rhodococcus mengyinensis. The sequence goes on from NZ_JBLWIT010000060.1 coordinate 28,631, forward strand.
TGTGGGCGGGGTGTGCAGCGTGCACAGAATCGGGGTGGGGACAGTGGCAGCCATGGCGACCGGCAAATAGTGCAGGCTGTGGTTGTGTATCACGTCGAACGCTCCCGCCAGAGGGCCGCCGAGATCGAGCATCAGCTGCAGATAGGCGTGATGTTCGGCCATGAACTCGATCGACGGCATCGATGGATCGGTTCGGGCCGCCGCGCTCATCTCGAGAGTCCGGACTTCGAGGTGCGTGCAGCCCAGTGCCGGATCGGAGTCCGGACCGGCGAACAACGTCACCCGGTGACCGTCCGCAGACAAGGCGCGGGCCAAGTACCACACATGCGATTCGAGACCCCCGGCGAACGGTTGCCGGATCGGGAATCGGCAGGACGCCAGAAGTGCGATCCGTAGCGGTGCCCCGGTCACGACAGTGCCTTCTCGTAGAGGTTGTGGTGTTCGCGGGCCAGCGCTTGCCGCTGCGACGCACGTTCGTCCCACGTCGCCCGCACCGGGTGGCCGCCATGGAGTGCGCGGATGCACCGGTCCAGTGACGGCCCGTCGAAATGGGTTTCGTCGAACCCGAACACCGCGCAGTCCTGCTGCTCGCCGTAGAAACCGCAGTTCGGGGCCGCGACCGCGGTGCCGAGGTCGTAGCAGGCCTCGAGCCAACCCGAGTGGGTACCGAAGCGGTACGGAAGTACCGACACCGACAGCGACGACAGATAATCCCACAGTTCCTCGTCCGAGAAATACGGGTGGACTCGGACTTCGACGCGGTTCCGGTTCCCGTAGCGCAGAAGACGCGCACCGGCGTCGGGGGCATACCAGTGATTGGCGGGATCGAAGATCTCGTCGTGGACGTCGACCTGCAACCGAGCACCCTCGAGCCCTTGTACGGTCTCGGACAGTGCATCGAGGACAGGGAACGGATCCATGTTCGCGCGAAGACTTTTCACGTGCACCCCGATGACGAACTCGTCGTTGCCGGGCCGTGGGCGGTCGATCAGCAGGCGCTCCACCACGTGCGGGTGTCCGAGCGCCGTGGCCGCACGAGACCACTGTCGATCGATCACCGCCGCGGCTCCCGGGGTGAGGGTGACGACCTGTGCGGCTGCCGGCACCAGCGCATCGAGCAGATCGAGGTGCGGTTCGGGATCGGGTTGGTGCGGGTTGCGCAGATCGTGGACGGTGTACACCAGGGGGATATGACGAAAGGACAATTCGTGGAGAATCGCCTCCATCAGGGCAGGGTCGATGGCGTCGAAGCCGAAGTGGATATGAAACACATCGAATTCCCTGTAGTGCCGGCTGATCCACATCGGGTCGAGCATCAACGGCGGCCACCATCCTCCCGGTACCGTGCGTCCATCTGCGGGGATCGGGTCCGGGAGCCGGACGACGTGATCATTGCTTCTCGGATCAGTGAGATGTCGAACATAGACGTGCGACGCCGGCACCGAGGCGACCCGGATCATCTGCGCTTCCTCTCCATGAGTGTTGGTTGACGAACTTTCCTTGCTTGGAATCCAATGCTGTCGAGGGCGTCCGGGGGACACTGGCGAAGTCGATCTATGCCACAACGGGGATCGACGAATCTTCGTTCCGCCACGGAAAGCTCCTCGCCGCGGATGTCAATCATGTTGCAGCGAGGCGCTCACCCCGCTGGCAACAGGTTCTGTCCGCACCTTCGACAAGTGGCACGGTTACAGTGCGCAGCGCGGCAGCCCGCTGACCGAGCCGGGGGCAATGCTCGGGGGGGATCCGGGACTCGGCGATAGCTGGGGACCTGATCGGGATCGAGGGAATCGGCGGACTCTGTCGGGCACGGCGTAGCTCCTCGCTGGCAATTCAGTGGGATGGAGCCGCATCGCTGCTGTACGGATTCGCTCTTCTCTGTATGCCCAGTCGTTCCCAAAACAAATCAGTCGCCCTGCCGAGGCACGTGCTCGATGCGGCCGCTCGACGACCACGGCATCATCCCGGAAGACCCGGTGATCGACGACTTCGGGACACCAGACCTCGCCGAGACGAGCAGGTCAGGGCAGATGCGCCCTGGTGAGGTTTGCGTCGCGCCAGGATGGGCGCAGTGCCAAACCTTGCCCACCCGAGAGATGCGGTTTCGTGTCCGTGTTTCAGGGCATAGCTACAGCAGATGGCAACCACGAACGAAGCCGAGAATACGGCGTTCTGGTTCATCAACGAGGAGTGATCATGGGTACCGAACCAGGCAAACAGCTACACGAAGAACCACAGTCCGATCGCGGCCCCGAAGGCTCACGCGACGCGGGCCCGGACCAGGCTGGAGCAGGCCAGACGGACCGCAAGCCGGGGTCCCTGGATCAGGAGGAGGTCACCTCCTCCGCGGAGCAGGGCACGAACCCGGCGCCCGCTGGCGGCTCGCTGCCTCCCGGCGGCGCGGAGCCGGCGACACCGCCATACGACGGCCGGACGACCAGCACGAAGGAAGGGCGCCCGGAGCACGACGACCATGTGGACGCCACCGGAATGCAGTCGCCGACACCCGGGGAGACCCCACGCGGCGCGGTGGCCTCTCCGGCTGAGGAGAAGCCCGCTGTACACGCGGCCGAGACCGAGGGCAGCGACTCCGGAGTGGGACCCGCGCATCAGGGAGGCGTCGGCAAGGGCGAAGACAAGAAATGACAGACCCCGGCAGCGCCGCTGGGGATGTCTCAGAGGGGGGCGCTCGTTGCCTGCCCGGCACCCCACCAGGCGCCCCGATATGTGTCTGTGCCGCGTTCCCAGCGGCTGGACTGATTGCGGGTCTGGCGTTATCGAGGGCGCCGGCAGGGAGGGTGAGGTATGCCCGAGAACGTGTTTGTCCTGGGACTGGATCAGCACAACAAGCGGATCCTGGAGCGGATGCCGGACGCGCGAGGGTGCCGGTTTCATTCCTTGCTGTCGTGGGAGGAGATGTTCGGCGAACGCATCGCATTCGATGACCTGCTGAGCTCAGCGCAGTGCCAACTCGATTCCTTCTCCGGATCGGTTGATGCGATCATCGGATTCTGGGATTTCCCGGTCAGTGCGATGCTGCCACTCTTGCGCAATTGGTGTGGGCTCGCCACAGCCTCCGTCGAGGAAGTGGTGATGTGTGAGCACAAGTACTGGAGCCGGATCATCCAACAACGTGTGATCGAGGAGTACCCGCGGTTCGGGCTCGTCGACCCGTCCAACGACCGCGAACCACCAGCGAACGTGCATTTTCCGATGTGGATCAAGCCGGTGAAGTCCTTCTCCTCCTTACTGGCCTTTAGGGTCACCAACGTCGACGAGTTCCGTCAGGCGTTGGGCAAGATCCGCGAAGGGATCGGCTGGGTCGGTGACCCGTTCGATGCGCTCCTTGCCCGGGTCGAGCTCCCACCCGAGATCGCCGGTGTCGGTGGCAGCTTCTGCGTGGCAGAAGAGGCTGCGGCGGGGCGGCAGGTGACGGTGGAGGGGTTCCGCTACCGTGGCGAAGTCGTCGTCTACGGGGTGGTCGACTCGGTGCGAGCAGCCACCTGCCCGAGTTTCCTTCGCTATCAGTACCCTTCGTCGCTACCCGATTCCGTCTGCATCCGTCTGGCGCATATCACGCGCCGTGTCGTCGAGGCTATCGGACTCGAGCGGATGACGTTCAACGTCGAGTTCTTCTGGGACACAGTCACAGACACGGTCATGTTGCTAGAGATCAATCCGCGGCACTCACAGTCGCATGCGACGCTGTTCGAGGACGTGGACGGGGCCGCCAACCATCAAGTGGCGTTGCGGCTGGCGCTCGACAGAGACCCCGAACACCCGAGTGGCAAAGGTGCTTTCGCAGTAGCGGGCAAGTTCTTTCTTCGTCGCTACACCGACGGCATCGTCCGTCGAAGTCCACGCCGGGACGAAATCGACGCGATCGAGGCAGTGGTGCCCGGGACCTTGATCGATATTGCCGTCCATGCGGGGGACCGGCTGTCGGACCTGCGCGGGCAGGACAGTTACAGCTTCGAATTAGGCCGCGTCTACATCGGGGCGTCCAACGAGGTGGCGTTGACCCGCAAATTCGCACGTGTGGAAGCGGCGTTGCCCTTCGAGTTCGAGGCGGTCGGCTGATGCGCACGGTGACCGTGTTTCCGTCCATCGTCCGCGAGGACCGGCACGTCTGGATCCCGATGCGCGACGGAGTCCGGCTGGCCGCGCGCATCTGGCGTCCCGAGCGGTCCGACACGGCGCCGGTTCCGGCGATCCTGGAGATGATTCCGTACCGACAGGGTGACCTCACGGCTCGGCGGGACTCGATCCACCATCCCTACCTCGCCGGGCACGGCTATGCCGGGGTGCGGGTGGACTTGCGGGGCAGCGGGAACTCGGAAGGGATTCTCACCGGTGAATATCTGGAACAGGAGCTGACCGACGCCGAGGATGTGCTGGCGTGGCTTGCCGAGCAACCGTGGTGCACGGGTCGGTGCGGGATGATGGGCATCTCCTGGGGTGGGTTCAATGCGCTGCAGGTGGCGGCCCGCCGCCCACCCGAACTCGACGCGATCGTGACAGTGAGTTCCACCGATGACCGCTACACCGACGATGTGCACTACATGGGCGGATGCCTCCTTTCGGACAACCTGTCGTGGGCGTCGACGATGTTCGCGTACAACTCGTGTCCACCGGACCCGGCCGTGGTGGGGGACCGGTGGCGGCAGATGTGGCACCAGCGGCTGACCGGGAGTGGGCTGTGGATCGAGGACTGGCTGCGTCACCAGCGGCGCGACGACTTCTGGCGGCACGGTTCGATTTGTGAAGACTATTCTGCGGTGACCTGTCCGGTCCTCGCGGTCAGTGGGTGGGCCGACGGCTACACCAACTCCGTGTTCCGGCTGCTCGCCCACCTCGACGGACCGCGCAAGGGGCTGATCGGACCCTGGTCGCACAAGTATCCGCATCTGGGAGAGCCGGGTCCCGCGATCGGTTTCCTCCAAGAAGTGGTGCGCTGGTGGGATCACTGGCTCAAGGATGTCCCCAACGACGTCATGGACGAGCCGATGCTGCGGATCTGGATGCAGGAGACCGTTCCGCCACTCACCGCATACGAGGATCGGCCCGGCCGTTGGGTGGGCGAGCCGAGCTGGCCCTCACCCGACATCCACTGCAGCGAACATCCCCTCGAACGCAACCGTGTGGGCAATCCAGGGGAGAAGGTAGGGGTCGAGGAACTCACGATCGAATCACCACTGTCGGTCGGCCAGTTCGCCGGAAAATGGTGCTCATACAACGCCCCTCCAGACCTGCCCTACGATCAGCGCGAGGAAGACGGTGGCTCACTGGTTTTCGACACCGACGAGTTCACCGACCGCTACGAAATTCTCGGCTCTCCCACAGTCGAGCTCGAGCTCGCCGCGAGCAAGCCGGTCGCGATGATTGCGGTGCGCCTCTCGGACGTCGCACCCGACGGCCGAGCAACCCGCATCAGCTACGGCCTACTGAACCTGACCCACCGAAAGAGCAACGAGGACCCCGAACCGCTAGTTCCTGGAGACCACTACACGGTCAGTGTGCAACTCAACGCCATGGCACAGGCCCTGCCAGCAGGGCATCGCCTCCGGGTTGCCCTCTCGACTTCCTACTGGCCACTGGTATGGCCGCCGCCGGAGCCGGTGCGGCTGTCGGTATTCACCGGCTCGAGCAGACTCGTCCTGCCCCTCCGCCCGACCATCAATCGCGATGAATTGCCGTTGCGTCCGTTCGACGATCCGGAAGGGGCTCAACCGATCCCGGTGACGCAACTCGTGCCCGGTGAAGAGCACTGGACCGTCTCACGGGACCTGGTGCGCTATATCTCCGCTCTCGAGGTCGTCAAGGACCTCGGCGTCATCCGTTTCGACAACAGCGGACTCGAGGTCGCGCGACGGGCGTACGAGCGCTACAGCTGGGTTGGTGACGACTTCGGGTCGGTTCGCGGTGAAACGGAGTGGACGGTCACCTTCGAGCGGGAAGACTGGAAAGCGTCGACGACCACCCGCACCGTACTGACGTCCACCGCGGAAAACTTCCGCATCCAAGCCGAGCTACGCGCGTATGAGGGCGGCCAGTGCGTCGCCACCCACGAATGGGACCGCACGGTACCCCGTGACCTCGTGTGAGAAATGCGGCATGTCATCTCAGAAGGCAGCAAACTCTGAATATGATGCTCCGGAACGGTAATCGGCCTGGTCCGCGTCCACCTGATCCCGGATGGCCAACGGTGTGTTATCCGAATTCCTTGGTTCCCTTCGTGACCCTCCACACGACAGCAGGATCCGGCGCATTCTCGGCCATGAAACGCGCTCGCGACATGCACGCTCATGGAGTGCCTGCCCGGCCCATCGACGGAGCACAATCGACCGCGTCCCGGCTCTGATCAGCAGCCTGGCGTCGGATGCCGCTGCTCGACTTGTCATCGGCATCATGAACGTCCGACCAGAACCTGCCCACCTCAACGCTGTTGTCAATCAGAATCTTTCACCGCGAAATCGGGATGTGTCCCTCGCCGGGTCACGCCCGCGTGGTCTGTTCCAGGTCGATCACGATCTTACCGAGCACGTGCCCGGACTCCATCGCGCGCAGGGCTTGCGGCGCTTCATCGAAGGGGTAGGTCTGCAAGATCTTGGGGTCGACCTTGCCCTCGGCGACCAGGCGGGCGACGCTGGGAACCCCCGCGGTGCCCGATACAAGGAACGTGCCACCGAGTTCGTCGACACCGGGATCGACGATGGAGACGATGCGGGCAGGGTTGGTGATCAAAATGGCGACCTGCCGCAGGGGTCCGCCGCCGACAAGGTCCAGGATGGCATCGACACCACCGGGGAGCAGTTCCCGCATCTGCTCGACGACGTCGCCACTGTCGTACGGCACCAGCGTCGCTCCGAGGCTCTCCACCAGCGGCCGCTTGGCCGCGCTCCCGACACCGAAGACCGCGGCACCACGGTCCCGCGCCAGCTGTGCCCCCATCACGCCGACCCCGCCACCGATGCCGTTGATCAGCAGCGTCTGGCCCTCGACGATGTCGAGTCGCTCCAGCACCTCCCAGGCGGTCCCGCCAGCCACCGGAAGCGCCGCCGCCTGCAAGAAACTCAGCTGCGGGGGCTTGTGCGCGGTCGCCTCGGCGAGCAGCACCGCGTGCTCGGCGTAGCTACCGTGCTCCGGTGCGGACCTGCCCATCACCGCGTCGCCCTCGGAGAAGCCGGTGACGTCGGATCCGACCGCCACCACGACACCCGACGCTTCGACACCGAGAACCAGGGGGAAGGCCGGGGTGGCTTGCGGGTCGGCCATCGCTCCGCTGCGGATCTTGTAGTCGATCGGATTGACCCCGATGGCCTTGACCCGGATCACCAGCTCGCTGGGACCCGGGGCCGGCTCCGGCCGGTCGAACCAGGTCTCGGTCTCGGGACCGCCGTAGGAGGTGTAGCCGTAGGCCCTGCTCATCCTGGTGTCCTCCTGAACGTTGCGGCACGTATCCGTTCCCATCCTGCCTCTCCCAGCCCTGCGGCCGCAGGGCGATCGCGAAGGCCGGAAATGTGCGTTCGTGGTCCGGGGTGCGCACGGCCACGACGGCCCAGGGACCACCGAGTTGGATGCGCAAGGTCATCGCGAATTCTTGGGCGACGAGCGACGGCGTGGGGGCTACGGCAGCCGCACACTCCTCGAGAGGGTGGCGGGGTGTACGGGCGGGCCGTCGGGGTACTCGAGTCCGCGACCCGGAATCCGACGAAAGGCAGGGGACGTGACCGAAAAACCGGACACCACGCAGGCACCGCGACCACTGGCCCTCGTCACCGGCGCTTCGCACGGCATCGGTCTGGAACCGGTGAAGCTGTCCGTGCAGGACGGGTACGACCTCGTCGTGGTGGCGGACTCCGACGCACTCGACTCCGCGGTCGCTGACCTCGCCTGCACGGGAGCGACGATCATTTCCGTGCGCGCCGACCTGAAGACCGAGGAGTGCGTGACCACGGTGTACGCGGCCGTCAGGAAGGACGGCAGGCCTCTGGCCGCGGCGGTTCTCAATGCCGGTGTGGGACGCGGTGGTTCATTCGTCGATACCCACTCGCCGACACACTCGCCGTCGTCCACCTCGACGTCCGCTCCACCGTGCACCTGGCCAAATTGGTTTTCGACGACATGACGCGACGGGGCGTGGGCAAGGTGCTCGTCACCTCGTCGGTGGCGTCGACGATGCCCGGCCCCTACCAGGCGGTGTACAACGCCTCGAAGCCCTTCGTGGAGTCGTTCAGCGAGGCGTTGCACAGCGAACTGACGGGCACCGGCGCGTCACCATCACCGCGCTGATGCCCGGGCCGACGGACACCCACTTCTTCGCGCGGGCGAGATTGGGCGACACGGCGCTGGGGCAGGGCCCGAAGGATGATCCCGCCGCGGTCGCGAAGCAGGGGTACGACGCGATGTGGCGGGGCGAGCGGAAGGTAGTCGCCAGTTCCGTGCTGTCGAAGGTGATGGCTACGCTCGGCGCCGCCACGCCGGACGCGGTCAAGGCGGCCGCACACAAGGTCCTCGCCAAACCGGGATCGGGACGGTAGCTCGGCCGCACCATCGCCACGGTGAGCGCCGACAGTCGAATATGCTCCGGGGCAATAAAAATAACCCAACTCTGATGTGCAGATTGGTGGGCGAGGGTGGTCCGTTATGTCGAGCGGGTCCGGCGGTGTGCCTGTTCCGAAGGTGCGGCGTTGCTGGATGGCGCCGGTGCCGCGGGCGAGGACCGCTGGTGGGCCTGGTGCGCCCGGTGGTAGTCGCTGGTGCGACCCAGGGCGGGGCGAAGATGGTCGAGCAGGCGCAGGATCGGGTCGGTGGCTGGGACCAGATGCCCGGAGACCGGGTCGATGCCGTGCCCGTCGATTCCGTCGCGGGCGGCGCGCCAGTACGCCGCGTGCGTATCCACCGGGCTGGGGGTGTAGCCCCGGAGGAGCGCGGTTGGCGGTGACGACAGACCCTGGATCAGGGTCGCCACTACCGCGGCGTCGTCGTCGGTCGCGGGCACGTCGGCGATTCGGGCTTCGATGGCAGTGGCACGAAATTTCTGTAGTGCTCACTGTAGACTTCCTCCAGTCATCGGCATAATATTGACCGCAGATCGGCGGAGACGACCCCTCCGGGGGCCGCCCCGACAAGACACCGGCGGGAGCGGAACTCTTCCAGATGCGGGTTCCGTACCCGGAACCCGCATCTGACGAATGAGACTGTTCATCCGTAGGCGCGGGGTCTCGAGTCGAGAGGCAGGTGTTGCGTAACTCACGAGATCTGAAAGCTGTGCATCGAATGTCGGGGTACCGGCGGCCGCTGACACCGTGGTGAACGCGGGCGGGACCCCGGTACCGCAGGCGCGCAGTCCCGCCCCGACCATGAAGAAGCACCGAGGTATTCGTGGACGAGAACCCTGACCGTGAAACACCGAGGAACGAACTCGACAATGACGACTATCCGGCGTTCAGCATGGGCCGCGCCGTCGACACCCTCGGTGTCACCGCCGCCTTTCTCCGCAGTCTCGACGACATGGGTTTGGTGGTGGCGCAACGTTCTCCGGGTGGGCATCGCCGGTATTCGCGGAATCAACTCCGCCTCGTCTCCCGCGTACGCGAGCTGGTCAGTAACGGCACCGCCGTGGAAGCCGCGTGCCGCATCGTCTCGCTCGAAGAACAACTCGCCGACGCGCGGCGCGATCTGCGGGATCGGACCGCCGACGACCGTTCCTGACGGCGATGCAGGATCAGGGATTTCGAGTACAGCCAACCGGCGGGCGCCGTTACCGCGCTTTCAATTGGTTAGTCATGAGCACAATGCCTGAAAGAGGTATGTGAGATGGCGTCTGAAAGAGGTATGTGAGATGGCCGCCGAGCTAGTTGGTGACATGTCGGCGACCAATGCATTGGACGTCGTCATCGAGGGGGTGGCAGCACTGCGGGGTGAGGCGGCGACGCAGAATCTCGAGACGGTGCTGGGTCGGCCTGCCCGCACTGTTCATCGTCGTCGACGAATTCTCCGGAATCGGCGAGCACCGCCCGGAGCGTCCTCGAGCAGTTGCCCAGCGCGATCTCGACTTTGTTCAGTGCGACCGCGACCGCGACCACGTACGCACTGATGTCCGAGGGGTCGGCGGCGCCGGCGCGATGCTTCATCGAAGAACTCTTTCTCTTTCGCGGAACACCCGACCACCGTGGTGATGTCGATGATGCTCCATTGGGCCTGGTCAGCGCGCAAAGAGCGGGGCGATCCCGCCGGTGTGGATGGGTGTGTCGGACCGGTCAAATGTGGGGGATTCGATCTGCCGGTGCGACCGGCAAAATCCGCAACCGCGGCTTTGCGCTGTCGCGCTTGGGATGGTCACAGTCAGGAGGCGACCACCACCGGGTCGCCGCCCCTCCAGCACGCACACCACCGAGTTCGTGGTGCCGAGATCGATCCCGACCGCCCGTGCCACAACTCCCTCCTTACACCCCGGGCGCACCCTCGGCGCACCGCCGAAACCCTCCCGTTGACAGTTCAATTTTCCCTCCGTACAACAACCAGCGTCAAGAAAATATGCCGCAATTGCAGGATGTTTTCTCCTGCCGCGGTAGGACCTACGACGGTGCTGGCTACCGCCCCGCGCAACGCGTGGGTGGGGTCAACCCAAGGCCGGCGGTGCGGTAGCCGCCCAGGCAGCCACTCGCCGCCTCGCACCGCCGAGGGCGAGATTTTCTCTCCCAGATGCACGAGGTTTGTGGCAGAATGTAACCGCTCGGACAGGCGCGGGCGGTGGACGCCCGCACATATGGTCGGTGGCGGTGACGATGACAGATGAAACACTGGTGGCGCTGAAGAACTACGAATACCTGATCCTCGAGCACGGCTGCGAGAACGTCAGCCTGGTCTGGCATACCGACTCGCTGGTGTTCGGCGAGGCCGGCTGCGCCGACATCGACATGCTCGCCCAACCCGGTTTCACCCCGGCCACCGAGTGCTTCGCCCGCCGCGAGGACACCTGAGACGGCCGCGGAGCGGAACCGCGGGGCGGACCGGCACCCGCCATCCCCGCGATCGGATGCGATCCCCAGCAGCGAGGAGGTCGATGACGATGACAACTTCACCCCGCATCACCACCGCACACGACGAGATCCGCCGGTGGATTCAGGCCCATCGCGGCGCACCGGCACGCGATGCGACGGGTGCTCTGCGGATCGACTTCCTCGGTGTCACATCCGGACTCGAGCACCTGTCCTGGAACGAGTGGTTCACCGCCTTCGACGAGCAGGGCCTGGCCCTGTGCTATCCGCACCCCCATATTCGCGGCGGAACCAGCGCCTGGTGCGAACTGGTGCCCCGCGCACGGACCGGTGCCGGTTCGGCGAGAGATGAGCACCTGGCACAGTCACTATCTCGGCCCGGGACCGAACGGAGCTGAGGTGGTGGCGCGACAGCTGTCACAGCAGTCTCCGGCGCACATCGCCTGCTGCGGCACACATACGGTGAGCGAGCAGACTCGCCGCCCGTAACCGGTCATGCCCGCGTTGACGAGTGTCCCGGCACGCCGGTGCCGAAACGGTGTGCCGGGTGCGTTAGTGGTGTTCGCGTTCGCCGGCGCTGTGGGTGCGGGTGGGGCCGGCCCGCAGGCGGGGATTCTGCCCGGAGGCTGACCGCCGTCGGGGCCTTCCGGGCTGCGCCGCATCACTCGCGGACCGGTCCTCGTCAGCGTCGACCTCGGGGGCACGGGAGGCACCAGTGTGGTCTGTACTGGTCACGGGATCCTGCTCGGCGCGCAGTTGCGCGTTGTCGGCTTGCAGGCGGCGGTTGTGGCGTTCGAGTTCGTCCGTGCGGTGCTCGAGGTCGAGAACCCGGCCGATACCGACGAGGTTGACGCCGGCCTCGATGAGTTCGGCGATGCGCCGAAGCCGGGCCAGGTCGTAGTCGCTGTAGCGGCGGGTGCCGCCGTCGGTGCGGCCCGGGGTGATCAGCCCGTAGTCCTCGTACAGGCGCAGCGCCGCGACCCCGAACCCGGACAGCTCTGCGGCTACCGAAATGCCGTAAACACCGCGCAGCGACGGTGATTCGGAGTCGTACCGCTCGGATTTTTCGGGCACTTTTGCTCCGATCGGGAATTTTCTCGCACAACCTCTTGTCATGGTCTACGACAGATGCTATACCAAACCTACAGCATCTGCTGGAGTTTACCTGGTGGAATAAAGAGGGTTTCAGGAGGTGGACACGATGTTGATGCGTACGGATCCGTTCCGCGACCTCGACCGTTTGACGCAGCAGTTCCTCGGCACCGCGGCTCGTCCGGCGGTGATGCCGATGGACGCCTGGCGCGAACAGGACCGGTTCGTGGTGGAGTTCGATCTACCCGGTGTCAATGCCGACTCGCTGGATCTGGACGTCGACAAGAACACTCTGACGGTGCGCGCCGAACGGTCCGCGCTCGACGAGAACCGAGAGATGGTTGCAGCCGAGCGTCCGCGCGGGGTGTTCAGCCGACAGTTGTTCCTGGGGGAGAACCTCGATGCGGACAAGATCGAGGCGAATTACGACGCCGGGGTGCTGCGGTTGACGATTCCGGTCGCCGAGAAGGCCAAGCCCCGCAAGATCGAAATCAGTAGTGGGCATTCGGAGAAGAAGGCGGTCAACGCCTGAGGCGCGATCGACAGGGCGACCGTCAACGCTCGACCGAGGTGACAAGGCTCGGGAGGGGGTGAATTGTCGATGACATTGGCGAACATGGTCACCGAGTTGAACGCCACCGTAATTCCGGAGCGCAGCGAACGCCAAGTGGTGTGGCCGTGGCACGAGCTCGACTACGCAGTGCTCGAGGCCGATTCGGATCACATCCTCGCCGACGCGCTGACGCCGCAGGCCGTGGTCCTGCTCGCTCGGTTGGCGACTACGCCGGCCGGTCCGCCGCGGCCATCCCCTCCCGCTTCGATGGGGTGGACGGTGTCGGCTCCTCCGGTCCCGGAGATCCAGGCCACACAGCGTTCGCCACCGACACCCGGAAAGTCCCTCCGCAAGAGTATGTTTCGTATGTGATGCAACTCGGAAAAGGGGTGATGAATCAGACGAGTGCACCAGCTCGCGGGGTTCGACCGCTGCCGCCTCCTTCACCTGTCAATCCTTCGCGCGCGGCGCGCCGAACCCCGGGCACGCCGCCCGGTGCCGCCGATCAACGAAAAGACCACACGACGGCGCCGACCGCGCACCCGACAACAATCCGTGGTGGTTGTGTCGGATCGACCGGGGCGCACGGCCATCAGTGGCGGACGGGGTCTTCGTCGGCCGTTCCGGGCGGGGAGTGCCCACCCCAGACATCTGGAGAATCAGGAAAAGCGCGGGCGGACCTTCCTGCGGTTCGGGCCCGCCCCGTCCTGGTGGTTCCGGCACCCCGAACGCCCGGAACCACCTTTCTCCTGCGCATCACACGAAAGGGGTGAGGTGATGGCCACCGCGCGGGATCCATATCGGGTGCTGGGCCTTTCCTCGTCGGCGTCCCAGGCTGACATCGCCAGTGCCTTCCGGCGGTTGCTGCGTGAACACCACCCCGACACCCGCACCCACCAACAAACCCCCGACCCGGCGGCGGACGAACGCCTCCAGCGCATCCTTTCCGCCTACACTCTGCTGCGCGACCCCGCACACCGCGCCGCCCACGACCGGGCAGTCACCGACCGCGCAGCGGCCGAACCCGGTGTCCGGCCTCCCCGATCGCCGCGGGCTCCGACCCAGCCTGCCACCCCGGTCCACATCCCGGTCGTCGTGCGCGGTACCCCGCCGCGGCGCCCACCCGCGGCCGGGTTGTGGGTGAGTCCGGTGCGATGGCACCACTGACAGGTGCACTTATCCGGCTGAGGCCCGGTCGAACGCCAGACTGGATACACCTTTCCCGGTTGAGCACATTTTCTCCCGAATTGCAGCCCGAACCGCCCGAGCGGCCGGTATGAATCAGCGATTCTCGCAGCATGTTTGGTGGCTCAACCGAGTCCCGCGGGATGCGGAGGGCGGTGGTTTGGACCCGGTGGCGGCGCGGCGGGACAACCGCGCCGGCCACCCCGGTGGTGCCTTCGCGACGGGCGACCGTTCGGCCGTCTCGAGCGGAAGGCGAAGAGAATTGTGACGGCGACATCGCCGTCGAGCGAATCCTCGGCCAGTACGAGAGGGCGGCCAGTCCACGGCGGCCGGTGCGCGGAGATCAACCAGAACCCAGTTTTCTCACTCCCGGTACGTTCGCGAGTGAACGTGCGCGGTCGCCGCTCCGCCCCCGCGGGTGGGAGAGGTGGCCCGTCGACATGAAACCTTGCATCTCCGAAATATCTGTAGTGAAGACTGTAGACATTGCGATGTCGCCGTTGTAGAGTTCCTCTTGTCGCAAGGAAAGAGTTCACGAGGTGCGGGAGAGGATGAACTGCCCGCAGAGAAGTACCGCTAGACCAGGATGTGCTGGGTGAGGGTTGATGTGAGTGTGTAAGGCCCCGGCACATCCGGCGGCTGCCGGGCGGCACGAAGAGCCCGACAGCCGGAAGAAGTGCAGTAAACAAGGAAGTGAAACCCGCTCCGGCCCCCGGTGCCTCACGGCGCCGGGGGCCCTGTCCGTTGAAAGGTGTCACCCCATTCCGGAAGATTCGCCCGACCGAAGCGCGGCCGGGAAGCTCGACGACGAGGACTACCCGGCCTACAGCATGGGTCACGC
>NZ_JBLWIT010000061.1:0-28693 GCF_048381435.1 Rhodococcus mengyinensis
GCGGTAAGGGCAAGAAGCTCAAGTTGACCAATATCGTCGAAACGATCGATGTCGGTGTCCCGGTCCAACTGGCGTATAACCAGTGGACCCAATTCGCCGACTTTCCCTCCTTCATGAAGAAGGTCGAGCGGGTGGAGCAGGAGGCGGACGAGAAGCTCGAGTGGAAGGCTCAGATCTTCTTGTCGCACCGGACCTGGGAAGCGTCGATCATCGAGCAGGTTCCGGATGAGCGGATCGTGTGGCGCTCGAAGGGTGCCAAGGGTTTCATCGACGGGGCGGTGACGTTCCACGAGGTGACTCCCGATCTCACGCGCATCGTTCTGATCCTCGAGTATCACCCGAAGGGCTTGTTCGAGAAGACGGGAAACCTGTGGCGTGCACAGGGGCGACGAGCACGGCTGGAATTGAAACACTTTGCACGCCATGTCATGACGCAGTCCATTCTCCATCCTGACGAAGTCGAGGGCTGGCGTGGAGAGATTCGGGACGGCGAGGTAGTCGAGCCCGAAGAGGACGAGGCGCAGCCGGAGGAGTCAGAAGAGCTCGAGGAAAGCGACGAGGCCGAGGGCGAGGAGCCTGAGGACGAAGAAGCCGAGGACGAAGAGGCCGAGGAGACCGACGAAGGCGAGACCGAGGAAACGGATGAGGACGCCGGCGAGGAAGCAGACGAGGAGGAAGAAGCAGAAGCACCCCCGCCGCCGAAACGCCGAGGTCGCCCGCGCAAGACCGCGGCTGCCGCTGAGGATCAGGCCCCGAAACGGCGAGGTCGCCCGCGCAAGACTGCCGCGAAGACGGCGGGCTCGCGACAAGGAGCACGGCGATGACGGCGATACAACCGGCGGGGGGAGGTGGCGGCGGAGTCAGCGGCGGTCCCAGCTCGAGTAGCCTCGCCGACGTCATCGACACCATCCTCGACAAGGGTCTCGTCATCGACGCCTACGTGCGTGTCTCGCTGGTCGGCATCGAACTGCTGACGATCGACGCACGCGTCGTGGTCGCCAGTGTCGACACCTACCTGCGGTTCGCGGAGGCCGTGAACCGGCTCGAAATCGGCAGTGGCGAGCCGAAGGGCCTGACGGATCTCGTCGGGGACGTCACCGAGGGTGGTGCCAAGTCGAAGACCAAGGGCGCACTCGAGTCCGCGGGTGAGAAACTCGGCGACATCCTCGGCGGCGGGCAGGAAGAACCTGAGCGCGAACGGGTTTCGCGCAAGTCCACTCGAGGGGACAAGTGATGTCTACGTCAAACCAGAGCACCGACGCACCCGACGAGCCGCGCACCAGCGGTGTCTACGTGTACGGAATCGTGCCTGCCGATGTGGAAGCCGAAGAAGACGCGGTCGGCGTGTGTGACGGACCGGTCAGCACCGTCAAGCACGGCGACATCGCGGCGCTCGTGAGCGAAATTTCAGTGGACAGACCGCTCGGCAAGCCCGAGGACCTCCGAACCCATGCGCACGTGCTGGACGGCACGTCTCGGGTGGCACCGGTGCTCCCGCTTCGTTTCGGGGCGGTCATGACCGATGAGGACGCCGTCGCGGAGGAGTTACTCGCGGCACACGCCGAGGAGTTCGCCGCCGCGCTGGAGGAACTCGAAGGCCGGGCACAATACGTCGTGAAGGGACGATACGTCGAGGAGGCGATCCTCCGGGAAATAATCGAAGAGAACGAACAGGCGAGCAAGCTGCTCGGCACGATCCGAGATCAGCCCGAGGAGACCACCCGCGACGCCCGGATGGCCCTCGGCGAGATCGTGGGCAACGCCATCGAGGCCAAACGCGACGAAGACACCCGGAAGGTGGTCGAGGCACTCGACTCGCTGTCCGACTCGGTCAACGTCCGGGAACCGACTCATGAGGAGGAGGCTGCGCAAGTAGCCGTCCTCGTCGAAGTTGCGCGGCAGGAAGAACTCGAGAAGGCAGTGGGAGAACTGGCCGAGCAGTGGGACGGCCGAGTCGACATGCGCCTGCTCGGACCGCTCGCCGCCTACGACTTCGTGGTGACGCAGAAACCGGAGGGCTGACCGATGGGTCTGCTGTCGTTCATCGCCACCCTGCCACTCGCCCCCGTTCGCGGGGTGATCTCGCTGGCCGAGTTGATACAGCGACAGGTCGAGGAGGAAGTCCACAATCCCGCGAGTGCGCGCCGCGCTCTCGAGGAGCTGGAGGACGCCCGTGCGGCAGGCGAGATCTCCGCCGAGGAGGAAGAGCAGGCACAGCAGGCCATCCTCGATCGAATGACCGGAACAGCACATCCCACCGGTCCGGAAAAGGAGTGACGGGCGATGGCAGAAGAGGAGCCACCACCGTTGCCGGCACCCGAGATCGCCGAGATCGCGACGCGTGACATTGCGCAGTTGACCGGCAAGAAACCACTGGGTGCGACGTCGGTCATGCCGACCGACGACGGCTGGACGGTGGAGGTGGAGGTAGTCGAGGACCGGCGAATACCGTCGTCGACGGACATGCTCGCGATGTACGAGGTGGTGTTGGATCTGGACGGAGAGCTGTTGTCCTACCGCAGAACCCGCCGCTACATCCGCGGTGTCGGTGACAGCGGGAGCGCGCAGTCATGACGATCGCCGGCGGCGGCGCGAGCAACCTTCCGCAGAGTTCGGGCGGCGGAATGGGCGGTGGGCACCAGTCGACGAACCTCGGCGAGATCCTCGAGCGGGTACTCGACAAGGGGCTCGTGATCGCTGGAGACATCCAGGTCAACCTGCTCGACATCGAACTGCTGACCATCAAGGTGCGACTGGTGATCGCCTCGCTGGAAACCGCGAAGGAGGTGGGCATCGATTGGTGGGAGCACGATCCCTGGCTGACCGGCAGGAACAGCGACGTCGAACTCGAGAACCGGAAGCTGCGGGAGCGGATCGCCGAACTCGAGTCCGGCAGGTCTGCTCGCCCTGCCGTCGAGGCCGCCGAAACGGTCGAGGTGGAGGCGAAACGTCAGGAGCAAGACGATGACCGCGGATGACGGTGTCTGGCTGTACAGCATCACCACCGACAGCATCGGCGACGCACAACTCGCCGGGGTCACCGGCGTGGCCGGCGAGCCGGTCCGCGCGGTGGCATCGGCGGGTCTCGTCGCGGTGGTGGGGACAGTGAGCCTGAGCGAATTCGGGCAGGACCCGCTGCAGCGCAACCTCGAGGACCTCGACTGGCTCGCGGCAACCGCGAGAGCACACGACGCCGTGGTGGCTGCCGTGCTACGCCACGGGCCCACCGTTCCATTGCGGTTGGCGACCCTCTACCTCGACGACGATCGCGTTCGCCTCCTCCTCGACGAACGACAGGAGGAGTTCGGCGCAACGCTGCGTCGGGTGACCGGACGAAGCGAGTGGGGTGTCAAAGCGTACGGAGACGCGAAGGCTTTGGCGCAGAACGTGAAGGAGGAGCCTTCCGCGACGGGTGCGGCGGGAAAGGGGACCGCGTATCTCCTGCGTCGTCGTGCGGAGTTGAGCGCACAGCAAGACGTGGAACGCCGGGCGGCCGGCCACGCGGACGAGATTCACTCCGCGCTCCGGGGCCATGCCGTCGACGGGGTTCGACGGCAAGTCACCGATCCGGTGCTGACCGGGAAACGGGCCTGGATGATCTTCAACGGCACCTACCTCGTGGACAACGAACGGGTCGACGACTTCGCTGCGCTCGTGTCGGCACTCGACACCGAACGCCCGGGCATCACACTGGATCTGACCGGACCGTGGCCGCCGTACTCCTTCGCCGGGATCGACGGGTGAGCCCATGAGCGAGATGGTCCCCGAGGACGACACTCGCCGCATCGCGCTCGTCGATCTGCTCGATCGGGTGCTCGGCGGTGGTGTCGTCATCACCGGTGAGATCACCCTGTCGCTCGCCGACGTCGACATGGTCCGGATCTCGCTGCGCACACTCATCGCATCGGTCAGCGCACTCGTCCCCGACCCGGTCGGGCCGGAGCCCGCCGATGACTGAACCCGACCCCGTCGATTCGGATGCACCGACCGACATCGGTCGCCGGGTTCTGCCGCAGCGAATCGACGCCGACCCCGAATCCGTCGAGAAGGGCCTGGTCACCCTGGTCCTGACGATCGTCGAACTACTGCGCCAATTGATGGAACGGCAGGCGATACGCCGAGTCGAGCACGGCGATCTCAGCGACGAGCAGATCGAACGCATCGGCACGACACTCATGCTGCTCGAGGAGCGAATGGCAGAGTTGCGTGAGCATTTCGATCTCATGCCCGAGGATCTGAACATCGATCTCGGACCGCTGGGGCCGCTGCTGTCGAACGAATAGTCCGGACTCACCGAGGTTCGATCAATGTTTGAAAGCGTTCTTGATCTTCTTGCCCGCGTCCTTGAACTTGTCTCCCATCTGCTTGGTGTTGCCCTTGGCCTGTTCCTTGCTCCCCTCCGCCTCGAGGTGGGCATTCCCCGTAGCCCTGCCGACAGCCTTCTTGGCGGCGCCTTCGGCGGTTTCGACCTTGTGCCGGATCTTCTTTCCCATGTTCATGACGACGTCCTGTCCTCCGCGATCGCTTCTGTTCTCCGAGATCACCAACTTCAGTCAACTCGCACACAGCGCCGCTGTCGAGAACCGCGATTGCATCGTCACCGTCGCAGCAACAACGCACTGTCTCCGAACTCGTGCCACAGGTAGCCACGTGCGAGCGCCTCGTCGTAGGCGCGACGGACGGCCTTCTCTCCCACCACCGATTCGAGCAGCATGAGATGCGACGCCCCCGGTGCGTGCCAGCCCGTGATCAGGCCGTCCACGACCCGGGTCGGCCTCTCCGCACTCAGAACCAGGCCCGTCCAGCCGGCGCCCGCCACCGCCATGCCGCCCGAAGTGGCCTCGGTCTCGAGCGCCCTGGTCACGGTGGTTCCGACCGCGATGACGCGGCCTCCGGCGGCACGCCGGTCGTTGACCAGCCGCGCCGTCTGCTCCGGCACCTCGAACCGCTCCGGGATCGGCGGTTCCCCTCGCTCCGGCGAGGAGACCCCTGTGTGCAGCAGGATCGGTGCCACCACCACCCCCGAGGTCACCAGGTCGGTAACCATCGGATGGGTGAACGGCCGGGCGGCGCTGGCCATCTCGGCGCTTCCACCGGTGTGGCCGAAGATCGTCTGGTACGAGGACAGGGGCCAGCGTTCGTGGACGTACGCGTAGGTGATCGGACGACCCGAGGTGGCGAGCAGTTCCGCGGCTACGTCCGCGATGCCGTCGATCGAGGCCCGCCACAACCTGGTCGACCCGAGGGGCCAGGGTTCCACGAGCGTCGCAACGACGCCGCGCGGCAGAACGATCCGCGCTCCCGCCGCGACCGTGTCGAGGGCGCCGGAGACCGGTCCCGGCGCTCGCACCTCGACCGCCCAGTCCCCGTCCTCGAGAGCGGTGGAGAAGTGCACGACCACAGGTCCGACCGCGTCGACGGTCCCGTCCACCGCCGCGGCCAATGTCGACGACGCGTTCACCACCACCACGTCACCCGGGCGGAGGAAGCGTGGCAGGTCGTGGAATCTGCTGTGTTCCAACCTGACCCGGTCGGAGACCAGCAGTCGCACCGAGTCGCGCAGCAACCCCCGGCTCTCCGGTGGACCACTCGCCTCCAATCGCTGTGGCAGCACGAACCGGAACTCGGCCGCGGAGGTGACCCGTGCACGCGTCACGACGACACCCCCGGGTTCGCTGCGACCGCGAGGTCCGCACGGTACCGGCCGCTGGGTGGGCTCGTGTCGAGCAAACTCAGCAGCGCAGGAACCACGGTCTCTGGATCGGGCCGATCCGAGATGTCCTCGCCGGGGAACGCCGCCTGATGCATCTCGGTGCGCATGTCGCCGGGATCGAATGCATAGACCGCCAGGCCGGGTTCCTCCACCGCCAGCACCGCGGACGCGTGGTCGAGCGCCGCCTTCGCCGCCCCGTAACCGCCCCAGCCCGCATACGCCTCGACCGCGGCATCCGACGAAATGTTGATCACGGTCCCGCCCGCGTCCCGCACATGTTCGATCAGCGCGGCGATCAATGCGAGCGGGGCGAGCACATCGGTCGCGAAGACCTGCGCCAATGCGTCCTCCGGGTACTCGGCGAGGGAGGGCATTGGGCTGGGCCCGAGCGCACTGGCGTTGTTGAGCAACAGGTCCAGTCGCCCCCGCGCCGCGATCTCGACGGCGATGCGCTCGCGGTGCCCCGGATCGGTCACGTCACCGGGGAGCGCGGTGACGGTGTGTGCCCGCGCGGCAACCCGATCGAGCGGTTCGACCCGCCTCCCGGTGACGATCACCTCCCAGCCGCGCTCCGCGAGCGCGAGCGCGCTCGCCCGTCCCAGCCCTGCCGATCCTCCTGTGATCAGCGCCGTCCTGGTGCCGTTCATCGCAGACTCCTTGCCTCCTGTGACATCTGCGACCATCGTGAAACCTAAAGTCCGCTTCATGTCAAGGGCGGTGGCGCCTACTTCCCGAGAGGAAACGCCGGGCGTCGGGCCCTCGGACGTGCTGCCGACGTCTCACCGGGCCGACCCGCCCGTCGGCTGGATCCGCTCGATGGTCGCGAACCAGGCCGGTGCGCCGTTGTCGTGGAATCTCGTCTCGATCCGATCCGGTTCGATGGCGGCGACCTTCCATCCATCGCCGGGGTCGAACGCCGCTCTCAGCTCCTCCCGGCTGACGGGGTGCGGGCCGGTATCGGGACCAGCGTCGCTGAAGCACAACACATACACGGTTCCGCCGGGTTCGGTCACCGACGCCACACTCGCCACGTAGCGTGGTCGCTCGGCGGCGTCGAACGTGTGGAACAGTCCGCAGTCCAGCACGGTGTCGAACCGGCGCCCCATTCTGTCCAACTGGAACGCGTCGGCCAGCGCGAACTCGACCTCGATCCGACGGTCGTGGGCCTTCTCCCTGGCGATCGCCAGTGCCGTCTCGGCCACGTCGACGCCCAGAACCTGGAATCCCAGGGAGGCGACGTGAAGAGCGTTCTCGCCGGTGCCGCATCCCGCATCGAGCACCGCTCCGGCGAATCCGCCTTCGGATGCCACCCGCACGACCGCCGGCTGCGGCCGGCCGACATCCCACGGCGCAGGGCCCTCGTGGTACGACGCATCCCAGGGCCGTCCTGTCATGCGTTCGTGGCTGGTTGGCTGCCGACCGATGAACGGATCGTCGGCGAGGGGACCTGATCGCTCCGACACTTCGACGCCTCCCTGAAACGGATCGTGCCACCTCATCTTGGCACGGCACTGCGCGGTTCTCGACCCTCGACACCGCGACTGCTTGCCCCACCGACACGGTTAGATTGTTCGAATGTCTTAACATACAATCCAGATATGAGCACAACTATCGGAATCGTCGGGTACGGGCTGGGCGGCCGCTACTTCCATGCGCCGTTCGTCGAAGCGGCAGAGGGAATCGCACTGGGCGGCATCGTGACCCGCTCCGCCTCACGGGTCGCCCAGGCTGCCGCTGACTTCCCCGGAGTGCCGGTGTTCTCGAGCCTCGGCGAACTCATCGACTCCGGCGTCGATGCCGTCACGATCACCACGCCACCGCAGACGCGGCGCGAACTCGTGCTCGAGGCAATCGGGCGTGGTGTGCACGTGATCGCGGACAAGCCGTTCGCGCCGGATGTCGAGACGGCCCGCGAGCTGGTAGCAGCCGCAGAGGACGCCGGCGTGCTGCTCAGCGTCTATCACAACCGTCGATACGACGCCGACATCCGTACCCTGAAGTCGGTGTTGCCGCGACTCGGCGACATCTGGCGTGTCGAGTCCCATTTCGACCTGGACGGTGCCGGCACACTCGAAGCAGGCCCGACCGGTGGGTTGCTGCGCGACATCGGCGCACACGTCGTCGACCAGATGCTGTGGTTGTTCGGGCCGGCGGAGCGGGTCGACGCCCACCTCGATTACGTCGATCGGCCGGAGGGGCGCACCGACGCCGGCTTCGTCGTCAACATCGCTCACTGCAGCGGGGTCTATTCGAGCGTCTCGTCGAGCAAGGTCAACCATCTCGAGGGGCGGCGGCTGCGCGCGTTCGGCAGCGTGGGCGCCTATGTGGCGGACGGTACGGACGTGCAGGCACAGGCTCTCTTCGCGGGGGCGCGGCCCGTTGACGATCCCACCGGATGGGGTTACGAACGACGGGAACGGTGGGGCGTCCTCCACACAGCGGATGGCGCGGAAACGGTTCCGTCGCAGCGGGGTGCGTATCAGGACTACTACACGGAATTCGCGGCCGCCGTTGCCGGTAGCGGCACACAACCGGTGCCTGCCCGCACCGCGCTCGGCACGATCGCGGTGTTGGCGGCGGCGCGGGAGGCCGCGGAGAACGGCAACACGGTCGTCGTGCAGTCCGTCGACTGACCGGAGGCGACTTCGGCAGCACTCGCGTCGGTTCAGGGCTCGTGTCGGTTAGGGCTCAGGACGCGGAATCGAAAAGTTCGGCGACAGCTTTGTTGAACGGATGTGGTCGTTCCATGTTCGTCGCGTGGCCCGCACGCGGAACGACGATCGACGCTCCGTTCGGTGCGAGTGCCGCAGCCGCTACGGCGTGTGCTGACGGCCAGTACTCGCTGTCGGAACCGGCGACGAAGAGCACCGGAATCCCGTCCGCAAAGAACGTGTCGACCTCCTCCTGGTCGTAGCCGTAGAACCCGTACGCCCACTCCGGCGTATTGAGCATTCGCGGGGTCTGATCGACCACAACCGCGGCGCGAAGCCGCCCCGTGCCGGACGAGTCGACGTACGACGATCGTGTTTGCGCCCATCGAGCCTCCGATTATTGCCACACCCTGCAGGTCGAGTTCCTCGATGAGCGCGTGCACGAATCCGGCGCGTGTCTGCATCGTCGTTCCGTGCGGCGTGGCCGGAGCCGTCCCGTGACCCGGCAGATCCACAGCGATGACGCGGTGGCCGGCCTCGATCAGCAACGGGATCTGATACCGCCACGACGTGGCGGGGGCTCTGAAACCCGCCAGCAACATCACGCTCGACGAGGAGCTGCCGTCACCGTGCACGGTGTAGTCGATCCGAGCCCCGCCAGATTCGATGGAAGGCACTGCTTCTCCTATCCCCCAACTGTTCCCGGCTGACGCGCCGTGGTGCCCGCCTGCGGTCACTGCGTCGGTAGTACGGACTCGGGAATCCATCCATGGAGAACATCTCCACTCCGGGACGGTTTCACTGTGGAACCAAAATTCCTGCACTGTCGGGTGTAACGTTCCAGGCCCTCGCAGACACCATTCGAGTAGCTGTGGACGTTGGGCCCACGCATTCGAACAGGACACTACGAAATGCACATCTCACTTCCCCACTCCGAGACTTCGCACGCGGCGAATCCGTCGGGCGCAGTGAACCGTCTCCCTCGAATCCCCCTGCGAAACCGGTTCGCCACGGCCGCCGTCGCTGCAGCGATCGCCGTCATCCCCCTCGGAGCCGCCACCACCATCGCGACAGCGGCCGAACACCCCGTGACGACAGTCGCCGCACCCACCATCCCCGGCGATCGTGGTGACCACGGTGACGGCCCCCGCCACGACCGACAACGCGACCAACGGCAAGAACGCCGAGACCAGAGCATGACGCTCGACGAACTCCTCGTCGGATGGAACAGCAGCCAGATCTACCAGATGTGATGACGCTTGACCGAGGACGGCACCAGGATTCGTCGTCCTCGGTTGCGCATGCCTTCCCCCATCAGCGTGGAGTGGATTCCGATCGTCGCTCGTAGCGCGAGCGAGCCAGGGCGTGCGCACGGCACAGCAACGCCCGCGTGACTTCGCCTGTGCGCGAGCCGGGGTCGATGACTGCCAGCCAGGCCAGTGAGCCATAGACGGGATGCGCGATGACGGTGTCGGGCGCACCGGCGTCGACGTCGGCGACGCCCTGCTCTCGCGGCGTGTGGCCGGTTGCCTCGATGAACGCCTCCTTCCCGGCATGGATGTTCACCCGGAACGCACCCGCGCGGTCCAGACCCGAACTTTCGTCGCCGGGGTAGTTCTTGGTGACGATGGTGGCGAAGGGCTGGGTCCTGTCGGGAACGATCCGATCCGGTGAGTAGTAGAAGAAGGCGTCACCCCAGCTGATCTCCGGCGAACCGTCGCCGGGGGCAGGCCTGAGCGTCAGAACATCGCCGAGGCCTTCGACGAAGTCGATGATGTCGTCCATGGTCATAGCTTCCAGCGTTTCATTAAAGTGCTTGTGGAGACCTCGACCAGCAAACGTAGGAGAATACGGTGCCAAGTCTCCAATCGCGTCATCTGCGGACCGTGGATGTCGCCCGGCGCGCCGGGTGCTCCGTGCAGCACGTGCGCAACCTCGAACGCGACGGGGTGCTGCCTCCCGCAACCCGCACAGCCACCGGATACCGGATCTACACCGACGTGCATGTGCAGTCCGCGCTCGCCTATCGGGAACTCGCCATCGGCGCCGGCCCGATGGAAGCCAAACGGATCGTGCGCAGCGTGCACACGTGCCCGGCCGCGACAACGGTCGCCCTCCTCGATGCCGCACACGCCCGACTCCACACGGAACGAACCGAACTCGCGCTGGCGAAGCAGGCCGCCGAGCTGATCTCGACCGAGCCTGTCGACGACGTGCAAGCATCCGACTGGATGAGCGTGAGTGAACTCGCCGTCGCCCTCGGTCTCCGCCCCTCCACGTTGCGGCACTGGGATGCAGAGGGACTCGTCGTCCCGGACCGGGACACACCCGCAGGAGCGCGCCGATACTCCCCTTCGCAGGTCCGCGACGCTCGCGTCGTGCATCAGCTACGCAAGGCCGGTTACCGCATCGCACCTCTCCACGCGGTCATGTCACAACTCGGGCACACACCCGGATCGGGTGCCATCGGCGCCGCGCTCGCTGCCCGCGACCAGGCCACCACGGCCCGCTCTCGAGCCTTGCTCGACGCAACCGCTGCCCTCACCGTGCTCCTCGCACTCCGAGATGGGGTGGTCAGTGCGCGCGCGACAACACCGCCACCAGAAAGTCGGAATCCTCGCTGAACGGGCGCAGATCCCACGTCGAGAACAGCAGATCCGCCGTGAGACCGCTCGCCTGCGCGTCCGCGAGGAATTGGGAGAACTCGTAGCCCCGGTCGGCGCCGAACCCCACAACCACTCGGCCGGTCGGGGCGAGATGAGCGGCGAATCCCGTCAGCACCGCCTCCCGGGTCGACGGCGCCAGGAAGGTCATCACGTTGCCCGCACAGACGATGACCTCGAAATCGGCGGTCACCCCACGGGCCGGCAGATCCAACTCCGCGAGATCACCGACCAGCCACGTCGGACCGGGGTGATCCTCCTCTGCCACGGAGATGAGCACCGGATCCACATCGACACCCACCACGACATGACCGGCATCGTGCAAGTAGCCGCCGAGACGGCCCAGTCCGCACCCCGCGTCAAGTACTCGACCGCCGCGTCCGAGCATCGCATCGACCAGCCGCGCCTCCCCCACGATGTCCTTGCCCTGCGCCTCCATGGCACGGAACCGCTCGACGTACCACATCGAATGCCCCGGGTCGGCTGCTGTGATCTCCTCCCACTGGCTGGGGATGCGCTCCTCGGGGGTGCGTGCACTCATTACCGATTCCTCCTCGATCCGGCCCGCTCGGCGAGCCACTGCCACCGTATGCGACACCACCTCGGCACCCACCCGCAGCCCAAGGGTGTTGCGCCGACGCGACAGTCTCGATCAGCGGGATGCCGGGGCCGACGCGGCCGGTCCTCCGAGGAAGATCGAGCCATGCCCGAGTCCGTTCCCGACCGCGTCGAGATCACCGACCGCCTGCACGTCGTGGCCGACCTGCTCGACACGAAGGACTGGCCGGGGCTCGCGGCGACGCTCACCGACGATGTCGTGGCCTATGGGCGGGCGGGGCCGGTGGACGTGGTCGCGCGCGTCCGCTCCCACCTCGACGTCTGCGGCGCCACCCAGCACCTGCTCGGCAACATCCGCGTCGACGTCGACGGTGACGCGGCGCGCACTCGATCCTATTTCCGGGCGTTTCACGTCGGCCGCGGCGCACGCGCCGACGCGACGTACGAATGCCTCGGCGAGTACCGCGACGAATGGCGACGCGGACCGTCGAGCTGGTTGCTGGCCGGGCGGGTGATCGACGTCCGCGCCGAGGTCGGCGACCGCGGTGTCATCGCGCCCCTGAGCTGAACCCCGTCGACGGCTCAGCTGTGGTCCCCGCACACCGCGGATGCCGGGTCCGGTGCGCAGATCTGCTGCCAGGTGTAGAAGCCGGAGTTGACCACGACGTCGAGGTTGTCCTTCGTGATGTTCTGCACGGGCAGGAACACCGTTGGCACGGCCATGTACTGGTTGTCGATCGTGCCGTTGACCATCTCCTCCGAAATGCCGTCACCGTGCAGGATCGACGTGGTCAGCTGCGCCGCGACCTTCGCCTGATCGGACAGGTTCTTGAAGATCGTGTTGTCGAGGGTTCCCTGTGCGATCAGTTGCAGCGCAGCGAGATTGGCGTCCTGTCCGCCGGTGACCGGGATCCGCCCGGCGAGCCCGCGGCCTGCCAGTGCCGCGACGATTCCGCCTGCCAGGTCGTCGTTCATGGTGACGAACAGCGCGATGTCGTTGTTCTCACGGGCCAGGCATTCCTCGGCGAATGCCTGACCTCCGGCCGGGTCCCAGTCGTCGATCGCGGTCTCGCAGACCACGCGGATCTTGCCGCTGTCGGCGAGCGGCTGCAGATACTCGTCCTGACCGAGCCGAAATTGACGGGTTCCGTATTCACCGAAGTTTCCCTCCACCCGGGCGATCTTCACCCCGTCGCCGGGCATCGCGGCGATCAGATCCGCGGCGCGGCTCCCCTGCCGTCGGCCGACCTCGAGTGGATCGAAGATCACCTGAACGTCTGCCGGTCCACCGACCGCGTCATGGTCGTAGAGCACCACCGGAACGTTCGCCTCGCCGGCGGCGGTCAAGGCTCCACCCGAGAACCTCGCGTCCGTGGAGATCAGCACGAGCACGGAAGCGCCCTCCGCGATCGCCGACTCGACCTGGCTCTGCTGACGGGCGGGATCGCCCTCGGCGTTGCGAACCGTGACCGCCGCCTCCGGCGCGAACAACTCCAGGAAGTCGGTGAACAGGGGTTCGTCTCGCTCCACGAATCGGGTGGTCGTCGTGTTCGGCAAGAGAAAGAAAACCTTCTCCGGTGCCTCGTCGCCCTGCGGCGCAGGGGCCGCGCAGGCCCCGAGCGCCACCGCTGCGACCGCGGCCGCGACGGAGAACGCGCGCACCCTTCGCTTCATGAGCTTGTCTTCACGAGCCGTGACCTCCAGCGTGATCGTGCCCAGTCTGGAGGTACCCACGGGCGAGGCAGGCTACTCGCGCGCGTCGATGCTTTCGGTGTTTTCCCACCGTGATCGGCGCACACTGAGTGCAGGGACGAGGAGGAGGAGAAGGTGTTCCACCAGGACAGCGGCACCGTATCCAGCGGAGATCGTGACACTTCGCCTGCCGACGAGCATCTCCTGAACGAATCCCTTCTCGTCGAACCCGAGGTCCGCCGGCGCGCCTGGCGCGAATTCCTCGCGTCGACTCCCGGACGCCTGTCCCTCCTCGCCGTCGTCCTCGTCGCGGTGGCGCTGACGGCCGGTCTGGTGACGTCCGCCGTGGTCGCCGCACGGCAGCAGCGCATGGAAACCCTTCGCGCCCACACCGAACCGCTGGCGGACGCCGCGCAGAACTTGTTCAGCTCGTTGTCGATCGCCGACGCGGCAGCGACGTCGTCGTTCATCGCGGGTGCCATCGAGCCGCTGGCGGTGCGCGATCGGTACAACCAGGCGATCGGGGACGCGTCGAACGCGCTCGTCACCGCGTCGTACGGCGTCACCTCCGGCGACGTCGAATCGCTGAGACTGCTCACCGAGATGTCGCGGCACGTCGCCGTGTACACGGACCTGGTGGCGACCGCCCGGTCCAACGACGCCGCGGGAAACCCGGTCGGGGTGGCGTATCTCGGAACCGCTTCGGCTCTCATGCAGGACACCATCCTGCCCTTGGCCGAACGCCTCTACAACGACCAGGCCCGAGCTGTCGCCGACACCCAATCCCACACCGCCCGGCTGCCCGCCACCGCCATCGTGGTCGCGTCGGCCGGGGTCGTCGTCCTCGCCGTCGCGCACGCGT
Organism: Rhodococcus mengyinensis; assembly: GCF_048381435.1. Classification (NCBI taxonomy): domain Bacteria; kingdom Bacillati; phylum Actinomycetota; class Actinomycetes; order Mycobacteriales; family Nocardiaceae; genus Rhodococcus; species Rhodococcus mengyinensis. Next base: position 14,140 of record NZ_JBLWIT010000061.1, read on the forward strand.
ACGTGGCGCATCGAAGCCGTCGCCGGATCAATCCCGGACTGGCGTGCGCGATGGTCCTGCTGGCTGCACTCGTCGTGTGGATCGTGGTCGCCGGGCTGTTGTCGACGTCGGCGAGCGAACGTGCACGGATCGACGGCGCCGAACCCCTCGCGGCGGTCACGAAGGCGAGGATCCTCGCCCAGCAGGCCCGCGCCGACGAAACCCTCGGACTTCTCCGGCCGGGTTTCGATCCGGCGGGGAGCGATTACGCCCGGCACACGGACGCGCTCTCCGCGATTCTGAACTCGGACGCGTCGCGGAACACCGTTGTCGCACCGACGATCGCCGATGCGTCCGCCGCGTTCGACGGATGGCGGAGCGCGCACCGGGATCTGCAGCAGAAGCTCGCAGACGGCGACTACCAGGGCGCGGCGGACGTCGCGGTCGGGCCGGGATCGACGGCATCGACCGCCCGGTTCCGGGCCCTCGACGAATCGCTCGAAGACGCCATCACCGCTCTGCGCACCGAGGAACTCGTCGCGATGCGGGAGTCGTACCGCACGATGGCCGCGCTCGCCGTGGGCGGCATCGTGCTCGCTGTTTCCGCAGCGCTCGCCGTCGTCGCGGGGATCGAGCCCCGAGTGAGTGAGTACCACTGATGGTGCGACCACACCCGGAACGGCGACCGCGCTTCACCCGGCTGCTCGGGAGCCTCGTGCTCGGAGCTGTCCTGATTGCCGGCTGCGGCGCCCCCGATGCACCCACCCCGAGGTTTTCCGGAGACTTCACGGAGTTTCCCCTGTCGGCCGGCGCCCAGCTCATCGCACCGTCCGACACGCCGCCGCAGGACACAGAGACGTCGGCATGCGCAGCCCCGGCCAGTCTCCGCCCGGGGACTCCGAGCTTCGGCGGCGCGCTCGGCGATATTCGTGCCCGCGGCACCGTGGTCGTCGCGGTCGATCAGAACACCAACCTGTTCAGCTTCCGCGACCCGACCACCGGCACCCTCACCGGATTCGGCGTCGACCTCGCTCGGGAGGTCGCACGTGATCTGCTCGGCGATCCCACCAAGGTCGAGTTCCGTCCGCTCGGAACCGATGACGGTGCCGAGATGCTCGCCCACCGTGACGCGGACATGGTCGTGCGTCCGGTTGCCCTCTCCTGTGAAGGTCCCCAGGACTTGACGTTCTCCACGGTGTATCTCGAGGCCTCCCGCCGGCTCGTGGTGCGGGACGGGTCGGGTATCGCCGGTCCGGCCGACCTTGCCCGGCGACGGGTCTGCACGCACCACGACCCGGCGTCGGTGTCGGCGCTGACGCGCATCGCCCCCAAAGCCACGATCCTTGCGGTCCCCGACTGGGACGACTGCCTCATGGCCGTCCAGCAGCGGCAGGTCGACGCGGTCGCAGGCGCCGCCTTCCTCGCCGGCCTCGTCGCCCAGGATCCGAATCTCGAAATCGTCGGTCCTGAAACAGATTCCGCCCGATACTCCATCGGCCTCGCTCCCGGAAACGACGACCTCGTCCGGTTCGTCAACGGCACACTGGAACGACTGCGCACGGACGGAACCTGGACGGCCCTCTACGACCGGTGGCTGTCGTCGCTCGGCCCGGCACCCGGACCGCCGGCGCCGGAGTACCGGGACTGACCGACCCCTCAGACGGCGGTCGCCACTTCTTTTCGCCCCGAGTTCCACCACGTGCGGTTCAGCTCGGATCGTCGTCGGCAACGGTCTTGGGCAGGCCGGTCCCCATCGGGTCGAGCAGGGCGGTGGTGCGCGAACCCCATCGCTCGTGCGCGGATTGACGGGTCATCCCGGCGGCCTTGCCGATGGTCGCCCACGTCGCTCCCTGAAAGCGCAGACCGAGAACGGTTTCGATGCCGTCCAGGCCGGCAGCGAGCTGTATACGAAGACTCAGTAGGTGCCAGGCCAGGGTTCGCTGGTGGGGAATGTCCGTGCCTTGTTCGGCGTCCCAATCCGCTGTGCCGGGAAGCGGCCCGGTGCCGATGATTTCGTCGGCGTGACGGCTTGCTTCGGCGGCCGCAGCCGTTATCACCGCGCGAGCAGCGGCGTCGATATCCGCACCGACGGCGCGTTCGACAAGTTCCATGACTACCTTCCATTTCTGTCAGGTATAGCCTGACAGGCAGTGGACGTGGCGTCAAGAATTACCTGACACGGGGTGGCGCACGCGGAGCAAGCCGACGTGCCACCGGGTGCTCGGATCGATCGACTCGACGACGAAGAACAGATGGTCCTCAGCATCAAACTCGACGCGCCGAGCGGCGGCCTGGGACTGGACGACACGACCCGTACAGGGCAAGCAATTGAGGCCGAGTTCGACACAGTGTTCACTCGGGCCGTCGAGAAGGTTCGCCGCCTCACCCGAACCCTGTCGATCCCGCACGGAGCAGCGCTGCGAGATGAGGGATGTCGGTGGCTGAAATGTCCCAGCTGCCTGTTGGCGCGAGGTCATCGGTCTGGTGCGGCCCGTGTTCGACGGGCCGGAGAATGAACGCTGTAGCCAGTCCTGTGGCGTGAGCGGCTTCGAGGTCGTCGTTGTGGGCGGCGGCGAGCATGACTTCACCCGGGTCAAGACCGAGGAACTGTGCTGTCTGCAAGTAGGCCTGGGGATCGGGCTTGTATTTCCGGTTGATGTCGGAGCCGATGATCACGTCCCACGGGATTCCGGCGTTCTTGGCCATGTCGAGCAGAAGTGAGGTGTTGCCGTTCGAGAGCGGGCCGATGATGTACTCCGCCTTGAGTGCCGTGAGACCTGGCACGCTGTCGGGCCAGGGGGTGAGCACATGCCAGGCGCGCGCGAGCTCGTCGAGCTCTCCGACATCGTGATTCGTGGGGTCGATGCCCGATTCGCGGAGCACGACGTCGAGGTTCTCGCGGTGCAAGATATCGAGAGTCACGAACTCGCGGGTGCCGGAAAGGATCGCGTCCATCGACGGCTGGTAGCGGGCGCGCCACCGGTCGGCGAATGCCACTGCGTCCACCCCGAGCTGATGGCGCGCCGCGTAGTCCGCGACAGCGGTGGCGATACCGGTGCGCCAATCGACAACGGTGCCAAAGGTATCGAACAACACGGCGCGAACATTGCGTCCCGTCGACGGGGACCGGAACGGCACACCAGCCATGGGCGTCCTCTCGACTCGAACGAACGACGTCGCATCAGGATAGTGCCGTCATGCAAGGTCGTCGGCGAATCGAGCGGAGCGCCCGTGGGTGAGCGTCTGCTTCAGTACCGGGAGTAGTGCTGTCCACTCACCTGGTCACCGGCGCAGATGCACTTACGTTCGAGGCTTCGCGCCGAGGTCACGGCACAGAACCGAATCCCGAGCTCGTCGTGGGAATCCGCGCTGTGTGGGCATGCCGTGCACGACGCCTCCGATTCCACCACCAGCGCGGAGCTCGGAGACTCGGACACGAGGAAATTGGACACATCAGTCGGGTTCGACGCCATGGCGGCGCTCCAGTTCTCGGCCTTTCGACTGCAGGCCGGTGTGGGCGCCGAGGACGACATGGCATGACCGCGCATATTCGAATAACCCTCGACAACCACCACGCTACCCCCTCACGGCCCAACCCCGCCCCGTCACCATTTCGTGACCTCGCCAGACGCACGCGTCGACCGACTGATCGGGCGGGCACCCTCGGCAGGGACTGATGGCGGCACGAACCACGGCGGGCGGGGGCATTTCCGCAGGTACAGGACATACTGGTAGTAACGGACCTGGTCCTGCCCGCGATATAGATCAGCTAAGCCGAAAACGTCCGACCCCAGAGGCAATCGCCGTTGGTTGCCGTCGGGAGGTTCTAGTAAGTGGATACCAGGAACAGGAGCGACGCGACCGCTCGCAGTCGTCCCCATGCCTTCCCGCTGACTCCCGCGCAGCGCGGAATCTGGCTGGCCCAGCGCCTTGCCCCCGACGTCCCGAGGTGCATCGCACAGTACGTCGAGGTGCGCGGCGCCCTGGACCTCGCCGTCCTCGACGAAGCCTCGGTGACCGCGGGCCGCGAGTCCGAGTCGGCGTTCCTCCGGGTGTTCGAGATCGACGGGGAGCCGTTCCAGACCGTCGACCCGACCCTTGACCTGTCGACCGGATTTGTCGACCTCGGTGGTGCGGACGATCCCACCGCAGCCGCTCACGCGTGGATGACGCGGGATTACACCGCGCCGCTCGATCCCACCCGGGACCGGCTGGCGACGTCGACGGTGTTACGAGTCGGTAACGATCACTACTTGTGGTACAGCAGAATTCACCATATCGCGCTGGACGGGTACGGAGCGATGACGCTCATGAACCGGATCGCCGCGCTGTACACCGCCCGCGTGGAGGACCGGACGCCGGAACCTGCCGGTGCCGCAGATCTGCGCACCCTTCACCGCCTCGACGAGGCGTACCGGTCGTCGACGCGCTACGAGTCCGATCGCGCCTACTGGCGGGAGCACCTCGCCGGCCGCCGTACCAACTCGAGCCTGTCCCCGACGGTGGCACCCGCCGTCGCGGAAAGCAGCCTCGAGACGGCCACCTTGTCTGCGTCCGCGACGGAGCGACTGGACAGTTCCGGCGAACGGCTCGGTGTGCCACCGGCGACCGTCGTGATCGCCACCTTCGGCACGTATCTGGCCCGGATGACCGGACGGGACGACGTGCTCGTCGACCTCCCGGTGTCGGGCCGCACGACCGTGCTGCTGCAGCGATCGGGCGGGATGCTCGTCGGACTCGCTCCATTGCAGGTCTCCACCGCACCCGACGACACGGTGGCCACTCTCACCCGCCGGGTACACCACGAAATTCTGGGTGCTCTTCGTCATCAGCGCTTCACGCTGGAGGACATCCGGCGCGAGACGGACGCGACGGACTCGCTGTCCGGGCCGATGGTCAACGTCATGCTCTTCCGCCCCCGGATCCGGTTCGGACCGCTCACCGGAGACTTTCACGTGGTCACCTCGGGGCCGGTGGCGGATCTGCTGGTCAATGTGTACCGCACCGCCGCTGCCGGGCGGATGGTCGTCGAGTTCCGCGGGAACCCCCACCGCTACTCCCGGGACGAATTGGCTCGTCACCTTCGGTCGTTCGTGGGCCTCCTCGAGGAGTTCCTCGCGGCAGATCCCGGCGATCCCGTGGCAGGGGTGCACGCGGAGACCGCACACGAAGGTGTGCGGAGTCGCAGGCGCACAGCAGATCTGGACTACTGGCGGACGATGCTCGCCGACCTGCCCCACGACACGCCTCTTCCCCGCGACTACACGCGCCGCGCAGGTACCGTCGACAGGCTCCGCGAGCACGTCGAGGCGCACGTGACCGCGGACCTGCATCACCGGATCGAGAACCTCGGACGGGACTGCCGGTTCGCTGCCTACACCGTTTCGCATGCGGCCCTCACGGCACTGCTCGCTCGTCTCGGCGGAGTCCGCGACGTCGTCCTCGGGACACCGGCGGGCGCACGCGGATGGCCCCTCCTTCTGCGCACGAGGGTCGACGGCACGGAATCGTTCACCGAACTCCTCGAGCGCACACGCACCACCGAACTCGGTGCGTTCACGCACGCCGACGTCACCTTCGACGAGGTCGCCGCCGCGCTCACGTTTCCAGCACCCTCCACGGGCCGGCAGCCGTTCCAGGTCGCGTTCGACGTGCAGGCCGGCGATCACCCGCACGAACCCGATAGCCGGTCCGACGAAGCCGCCGACCTCTGGATCCACATCGTCGAACGCCCCGGCCGGGCCGGGCTCGACCTCCGACTGACCTTCGTGCGGGAGTTCTTCGAGCCGTCGACGATCCGCGGATTCGCCGACCGTCTGGTCCGCGTGCTCGACCAGGTCACGGCACACCCCGACATCCCGGTCAGGGATTTCGACCTGTTGAGTTCCGCCGAACGGCGCCGGCTCGTGCCCGCGCGCGGCGATCCGGGAGTTCCGCCGCGCACGCTGCCCGACCTCCTGGTAGATGCGGCGCACCGCGACCCCGACGCGATCGCCGTCGTCGACGCTGCAGGTGGCGGCATCGGCGTCACGTACCGCCAGCTGGACGACGACTCCACCCGGCTCGCTCGCCTTCTCCTCGCCCGGGGTGCCGGCCCTGAAACAGTAGTCGCCCTCGCGCTCCCGAGATCCGCTGATCTCGTCCGCGCCGTGTGGGCGGTCGCGAAGTCCGGGGCCGCCTTCCTGCCCGTCGATCCCGGATACCCCGAAGCCCGCATCACGCACATGCTCACCGATTCCGGTGCGACGCTCGGGGTCACGGTCGGTCGTCACCGGGACGACCTACCCGGTGTCATCGAGTGGATCGAACTACACGACCGTCACGTCGAGGACACCCTCTCCGAGCACACGGACACACCGGTCGGCGACGCCGACCGCCCCCGACCGCTGCGGTCGGACCATCCGGCCTATCTCATATACACGTCGGGATCGACCGGCGTCCCCAAAGGGGTGGTCGTGACCCACCGCGGGATCGCGAATCTGATTGCCGCACAGATTGAAGGGCTCGACGTGCCGCCGACCGGGAGGGTGGCCCAGTTCGCGTCGCCGAGCTTCGACGCCTCACTGTTCGAGCTGCTCGCGGCTGTCGGATCCGGTGCGCGCGTGGTGATCGTCCCGCCCGAAGTGGTCGGGGGCGCGGAACTGGAGCGCATACTCACCGAGCATCGGGTCACCCACGCCGTACTCACGCCGACCACCCTCGCCACGCTCGATCCCCTTGGCGTGCCAACCCTGTCGCATCTCACCGTCGCCGGCGAAGCCTGCCCGCCTGAAGTCGCGTCGACATGGACGGCGGGTCGCCGCGTCGTCAACGCCTACGGGCCCACCGAGGCGACGATCATGGCGACCATCAGCGCACCTTTGGTGCCGGATGAGCCGGTCACCCTCGGACCACCGGTGCGCGGGTTCGAGGTCGTCGTGCTCGACGACCGGTTGCGCCCGGTGCCGCCGGGAACCGTCGGCGAGCTGTACCTCGCGGGCCCCGGCCTCGCGCGCGGCTACCGAAACCGTGCCGGACTCGATGCCGCCCGTTTCGTGGCCGCGCCCTTCGGGTCGCCGGGGACGCGGATGTACCGGACCGGCGATCTCGTGCGATGGCGCGTCCGGGACGAGGAGGATCCATCCACCGCCGCCGACCTCACCTACGTCGGGCGCAGCGACTTCCAGGTGAAGGTCCGCGGTTTTCGCATCGAACTCGGTGAGATCGAGGCAGTCCTGCGGGCCGACCCGAGCGTGGGGTTCGCCGTCGCAACTGCCGCGACCGACCCGCGCACGCGAGATGCCGCGGTGATCGCCTACGTTCACCCGACCGAAGGGCGGCGCGTCGATGTCGGGGAGGTGCACCGTCGGCTCGCGCGCACACTGCCCGCGCACATGCTCCCTGCCGCGGTCGTCCCCGTCGACGTCATTCCGCGCACCCCGAGCGGCAAGCTGGACCGTGCCGCACTCCCGGTGCCGACGTTCGCCCCGCGGAGCGGCGCCGGCCACCGCCGGCCACGCACGCCGACGGAAGACACGATCGCGTCGGTGTTCGAGACCGTGCTCGGTGTCGCGGGTGTCGGTGCAGACGACGACTACGTCGATCTCGGCGGAGGTTCCCTGGCGGCCACCCGGGTGGTAGCACGGCTGAGTTCTGCGCTGGAAACGTCGCTGGATGTCCGCGACCTCTTCGAACACCCGACGGTCGCCGCACTCGCCGATGTCGTCGAGAGCCGGCGCGGCGATGGCTCCGAGCGGTCTCCCCTCCGCCGGTTCCCCCGTCCCGCCAGGATTCCGCTCTCCCCGGCCCAGGAACGGATGTGGTTCGTCAACCAGTACGACCCGCACTCCCCGGCCTACGACATTCCGCTGGTCGTCCGGCTCACCGGGCACCTCGACGTCGGTGCCCTCGTCGCAGCGATCGCAGATATCGTCGAACGGCACGAGTCGCTTCGCACGGTGTACCCGGCCTCGGACGACGGACCACATCAGGTGATCCTGCCCGCCGAACGGGCGCAGCCCCGGGTCGAGACCGTGCGGGTCGACAATCCGACCGACCTCGACGCACACGTCGCCCGGGCCGCGGCCGCGCCGTTCGACGTCACCGTCGATGCGCCGCTCCGAGCGTCTCTGTTCACGATCGGTGGCACCGACCACGTGCTGGCCCTGGTGATCCATCACATCGCGGCCGACGGTGCGTCGGCTGGTCCGCTCGCTCGTGACCTCTCCGCCGCCTATCGTGCCCGGGTCGACGGACGCGCCCCCGCCTGGGAACCGCCGGCAGTCCAGTACGTGGACTACGCCTTGTGGCAACACGCAGTGTTGGGTCGGCCCACCGATCCCGACAGCCTCGCGTCGCGGCAACTCGACTATTGGAGTGAGTCGCTCCGGGGATCGCCGCCCCTTCTCGCGCTGCCGACCGACCATCCCCGCCCACAGCGGCGGTCCCTGCACGGCGGCCGAGTGGACTTCCACCTGCCTCCGGAGCTGCACGCCGGCATGCGGGCACTGTCCCGAACCTGTACGTCCACACTCTTCATGACGTGTCACGCAGCGCTGGCAGTCGTGCTCGCCCGGCTCGCCGGCACCTACGATGTGAGCATCGGCACCCCGGTCGCGGGTCGTGGGGAGCCCGCACTCGACGACGTGGTGGGCATGTTCGTCAACACGCTCGTGCTGCGCACCCGCATTGATCCCGAGGCGGGCTTCGCGGACACCATACGCACCGTGCGGGATGTGGACCTGGGGGCGTTCGCACACGCCGACTATCCGTTCGAGAAATTGGTGGACGCCCTCGAACCCGAACGCACGGAGAGTCGTTCACCGTTGTTCCAGGTTCTCCTCGAGTTCCAGAACGTCCTGCCGGCCGGACACGAGGCGCGGGAGCTCGACCTGCCCGGTCTGCACGTCACGGCCGTCGGCTACGACCCGAAGATCTGTAAGTTCGACCTGCAGGTGTGGCTCAGTGAACGCCGCGATGACGGCGGGGCGCCGCAGGGAATCGACGGCGGAATCGTATACGCCACCGACCTGTTCGACGAAGAGACGGTGCGTGGGCTCGCCGACCGACTCGTCCGCGTCCTGAAGATCGTGACCACGGAGCCGGACACCGTGGTCGGGAACATCGATCTGCTCACCGACCGGGAACGTGACGTCGCCCTCCGTTCGTGGACCGCGCCGGACGAACCGGGCCCCGCGACGACTCTGCCCGAGGAATTTGCCCGGACGGCGGCACGGCAACCAGACGCCGTCGCGCTGTCGTTCGCGGGTGACACGCTGTCGTACGGCGAACTCGCCGACCGGGTGAACCGAATCGCCCGGCTGCTCCACGACCACGGAGCGGAACCGGAACGCCTCGTCGCCGTGGCGATTCCCCATTCGATGGACTACGTCGCCGTCACACTGGGCGTGCTCGCGGCAGGGGGCGTGTGTCTACCACTCGATCCCGGATGGGCGTCGCCCACGCAACTCTCCCGGACGATCCCCGACGTCGACGCCGCGATACTTGTGACGACATCCGCTGTGGAAGAACATTTTCCCCACGGTCACGTTCCCACCCTCGTCCTCGACGCGCCCGGCACCGTCGCCGACCTCGCGCGCAGGTCGGGGCACCCCCTCGCCGCCGTCGACGTCGGCGCCGGTCCCAGCCCGGACGCAGCCGCCTACGTCCTGCTCACACGCGGGTCGACCGCGCTACCGAAACCGGTATCAGTGACTCACCGTGCAGTACTGTCGGCACTGGCACGTCCCGCCGTCACGGCCGGCGAGGTCTGGGCAATGGTCCCGACCTTCGCACCGGGCGTCACCGTCCTGACCCCGTGGAGCGCATTCCTCCACGGAGGTCGGCTGGAGGTGGTCGACGACGCTACTGCCTCCTCACCGTCCGCGCTGGCCGACCTGGTGCACCGCCGCGGCGTCACCATGCTCGCCCAGACCCCGGCCGCGTACGAGCACCTGTCCCGAGCAAGGGAATCCGCACCCGGGGCAGACGAGCTTCGCTCGGTCCTGCTCACCGGTGACCCCGTCGGCGCCGCGGTCGTGGCTGCCCCCGAAGTCGTCGCCGTCTACGCGTCCGTCGAGACCGTGTGGTTCGCCGCAGCCACGGATCTCGCACCGGAATCCGGTGCCGACCGGATGGGGTACCGGCCCGGGCCGGGCCGGAGATTCGCGGTTCTCGACGACCGCCTTCAGCCTGTCCCGCCCGGCGTCGTCGGCGCGTTGTACATCGGTGGACCCGCACTGGCTCGGGGCTACCACTGCCGGGCCAGTGCGACGAGCACCCACTTCGTGGCGAGCCCCTTCGGCCCGACCGGCGAACGCATGTTCCGCACCGGCGATGCCGCTCGCATCACGCCGAACGGAAGCCTGAACATTCTGTGGCGCCGCGATTTCCAGACGGAACTGCGCGGATACCGAATCCCGCTCGGTGACATCGACACCGTCCTCACCGCGCATCCGCAGGTCGCGAACGCAGTCACCGTCGACCACACCCCGCGCGCCGGACAACCCGCCCTTGTGACGTATGTCGTGCCGGCACCCGGATCCGCGCCGGCCATCTCCGATATCCGCGCCCACGCCGCGATGATCCTGCCCCCGCCCTGGGTGCCGGGCACGGTCGTCGTCCTCGACCGACTGCCCGTCACCGAGACCGGGGACGTCGACCTCGACGCCCTTCCCGTTCCCGAGGAACTCCGGCACTCCCCCGTCTACCACGCCCCGGCCACCCCGACCGAGAGGACGGTGTCGAAGGTGATCGCCCAGGTTCTCGGCATCGGTGGCGTCGGTGTCGACGACAACTTCTTCGAACTGGGTGGCACGTCCCTCGACGCGGCAAAAGTCGTCGCCCGAATCGATTCGGGGTGCGGGACCCGACTCGGGATCCGTTCCCTGTTCGAGGCGCCCACGGTGCGCGGACTCGCCGCCGTGCTCGACGCGAGCGAGGTGCACCCGGATCGACCCGCTCTGGGCCCCCGGGTCCATACCGAACCTGCACCGGTGTCGTTCGCGCAGCGGCGGATGTGGTTCGTCAACCAGTTCGACGTGACGTCGGCCGTCTACAACGTTCCGATGGTGGTCCGGCTGACGGGTCGCCTCGACGTCGCCGCGCTGCGCGCTGCCCTCCTCGACGTCCTCGTTCGGCACGAACCGTTGCGGACCCTCTATCCCTTGACCGACACCGGACCGGTGCAGGTCGTCGTCCCCGCCGAGAGCGTGTCGGTCGATCTGGCGCCGATTCCCGTGGCCGATGCAGCGCATGTATCCGGCCCCATCGACGAAGTTGTCGCCGAGGGGTTCGACGTCACGGTCCGTCCGCCGGTTCGCGTCCGACTGTGGCAACTCGACGACCGCGACCACGTCCTGGCTGTCGTCGTGCACCACATCGTCGCCGACGGGGCATCGCTGGTCCCCCTGGCGCGCGACCTCTCCACCGCCTACACCGCGCGCCGCGCCGGCCGCGCTCCCGTGTGGGAGCCGTTGCCCGTGCAGTTCTCGGACTTCTCGGTGTGGCAGCGGGAGGTCCTCGGGTCCGTGACCAACCCGGCGTCGCCGGTGGCACGGCAACTCGACTTCTGGCGCACGGCGCTCGCGGATCTTCCCGAACGGTTGGAGTTGCCGCTGGATCGGCCGCGTCCCGCCACCGCGTCGTACCGGGCCGCAGCGGTGCCGTTCGTGATGCCCGAGACGACGTATCGCCGGCTCGTCGACTTCGCCGGTTCCCACCACACGACGACGTTCGTCGTGATCCACGCGGCCCTGGCCGTGTTGCTGTCCCGGCTCGCCGCCACCACGGACGTCGTCGTCGGGTCGCCGACCGCCGGCCGCGGCGAACAGGCGCTCGATCCCCTGGTCGGTATGTTCGTCGGCACTCTCGTTCTGCGCACGACCGTCGATCCGGCGTCACCGTTCGGTGCCGTCGTGGCGGCGGTGCGCGATGCCGATCTGGCGGCTTTCGCGCACGCCGACATTCCGTTCGAAACCCTCGTGGACGAACTTCACCCACCACGTTCGGCGGCCAGTCATCCGTTGTTCCAGGTAATGCTGTCGTTCCAGAACATCGAGCCGCCACGCCTCGAACTGCCCGGCCTCGAAGTGCATGTCGCGGACCTCGACCCCCGAGTGTCGCCGTTCGACCTGAATGTGGTGTTGCGTGAACAACCGGCCGAGGAAGGTTCGGTGACAGGTATCAGCGGACAGATCGTCTATGCCACCGACCTGTTCGACGCCGGCACGATCAGTGCATTCTCCGCCCGGCTCCTTCGGGTGATCACCGCAGCCGTGACAGATCCCGAGGCGGTGGTAGGTGACATCGACATCCTCGACGACGCCGAGCGCGGGCTCGTCCTCGACCGGTGGAACGCCACGGCCCACGACCTTCCGGCCGCGACGATAGTGGACCTGTTCGAGGCACGGGTCGCGGCGGCACCCGATGCACCGGCCGTTCGCTGTGAGGATCGAATCCTCACTTACGCCGAACTCGACACCTGGTCGACCCGCCTGGCGCGCTCCTTCCTCGTCCGCGGGATCGGCGCCGAATCCATTGTGGCCCTCATGCTCCCGCGATCCTTCGAGATGCTCGCCGCGATGTACGCGGTGGTCAAGTCCGGTGCTGCGGTGCTCGCCCTCGATCCCGGCCACCCCACCGACCGCCTCGAATCACTGATCGACACCGCGTCGGCGGCTCTCGTCGTCACCACCGCCGACGCCGACCTACCCGCTCCGGCCGGGGTTCCGGTGGCGCGGTTCGACGACATCGACCGCGAGGCCCGAGACGCCGCACCGGTGACCGACGCGGACCGGGGCGCACCACTACACCCCGACAACCTGGCCTACGTGGTCTACACATCCGGCTCGACCGGCACACCCAAAGGGGTGGCGGTATCCCACGCGGCAATCGCGAACCAGCTGGCCTGGTCGCAGGCTCATCTGCCGCTACACGAGCGTGACCGCACCGTGCAGAAGGCGCCGATCGCCTTCGACGTCGCCATCTGGGAGTGTTTCGCGGCTCTCTGTTCAGGAAGCATCCTGGTCCTCCTGCGCCCGGATCGGCAGCTCGACCTCGACTATCTGTCCGGCCTCCTCGACGACACGCAGATCACAGTGGTGGAGTTCGTGCCCTCCCTACTCGACGTGTTCGTCAACGATCATCGGCACTCCTTCCCCGGGTCCCTGCGCCGGGTCCTGACCGGGGGTGAGGCGATCAGTGCACGGACGGCGAGCAGCGTGCTTGCGCAGGGTGTCCGCCTCGGCAACATGTATGGTCCCGCGGAGGCGGCCGTGACAGCGACGTACCACGACGTCGCAGCCGACCAACCTGCCCCCGCTGTGCCCATCGGGTCGCCGGTGTGGAATACACAGGTGTATGTCGTCGACGGCCGGCTGCACCCCGTCGTCCCCGGGGTGACCGGCGAAATGTATCTCGGCGGAGCTCAGTTGGCGCGGGGGTATCTCGGCAGGCCCGGGATCACGGCCGGTCGGTTCGTCGCGAATCCGTTCGGCGTCCCCGGCTCCCGCATGTACCGAACCGGAGACCTTGCCCGCTGGAACCCCGATGGACAGCTGGACTACCACGGCCGCACCGACTTCCAGGTTCAGCTGCACGGCTACCGCGTCGAGCCCGGCGAGGTCGAATCCGCCCTCCTGCGTCACCCCGGGATCTCGCAGGCCGTGGTAGTGCCGCGAGCCGATCGCAACGGCGCACACCATCTCGTCGGATACGTCGTCCCCGTCCCCGGCATCGACGTTGCAGAGGAGGAACTGCTCGACCACACGAGGTCACTTCTTCCCTCGCACATGGTTCCGTCCGCGGTGATCTCACTGTCCACCCTGCCGTTGACGCCCCACGGGAAGGTAGACCGGAACGCGCTCCCAGCCCTGGACTTCACGACCCGCGCCGCGGAATTCCGCTCGGCTGGAACAGCTGTCGAAGAGTCGTTGGTCGCCCTCGTCGGCGACGTGCTCGGCCTCGAGTCCCTAGGCGTCGACGACTCGTTCTTCGCGCTCGGTGGCGACAGCATCATGGCCATCCAGTTGGTGGCACGCGCGAAGACCGCCGGGCTGGCACTCGCTCCGCGGGATGTGTTCGAGTACAGAACGATCGCCCGGCTCGCGCGCGCGATCTCCACACGGCCGGAGCCGAGCGCGGTCCTCTCCGAGCTTCCGGGCGGAGGGATCGGGTCGTTCCCGCTGCCACCGGCAGCGCGGTGGTTGCTCGAGCGCGGTGGCAACCTCGACACGTACTGCCAATCGGTCCTGCTCACCGCGCCACCCGACCTGGACACCGACACCCTCACCGCCACCGTGCAGACAGTCCTCGACCACCACGACATGCTCCGAGCCCGACTCCGGCGCGGAACAACGGACGAAGACACGGTGTTGGAGGTCCTGGCCGCCGACCAGGCTCCACGGGTCGCGTCGCTGATCCGCCGGGTCGCACTCGATGATCCGGCCGACCTGAAGGGCCGGGCCGAGGTCGAGTCCCGTGCTGCCGCCGCACGTTTGGATCCCGAAAACGGGATCATGCTCCAACTCGTCTGGCTCGACCCCCGCACCCAACCCGGACACCTCCTCCTCACCATCCACCACCTCGCCACCGACGG
>NZ_JBLWIT010000062.1:0-53713 GCF_048381435.1 Rhodococcus mengyinensis
TCGCCAGAATCTCGTCCGACAACGCCCCCTGGATATCTCCCCCGAGCCCCATCCTTGAATTCTAGTTCGAACACACTTTCGAGTCAATGGTTTCGAACCATCGGCATCAGGCCTGGTCCGCACCACACGTAGGCGACCGCGACCCCAGCCCCCGCGAAAACGCACGCACGCGAACGCGGGATGCCGAAGGACCGCGGGTTCCGGCGTTCCAGCGCGATCAGCAAGGCCCTTGCCGGACCACATCAACTTCCGGAGACGGCTGCCGATGGCCCGGCTTCACCGGCCTGATCGGGATGACCAGTGGCGGATCACACGCACATGCTCGACCGCGAAGGTGCGCCGGGCCTCCACCATAAGGCCCCGTTTGCTCTTGTCCCCCTTAAGCGTTCAGCATCGCACATCGCCGCCCTATTATCAGAGTCCTATAGTTCAACCATGAACATTTGTGTCTTCCTCTCCTCCGCCGACCTCGACGAGCGCTATACCCGACCGGCTCGCGAGTTCGCAGAACTCATCGGAAACGGCGGCCATACCCTGGTATGGGGCGGATCCGATACCGGGCTGATGAAGGTTGTCGCCGACGGAGTACAGGAGACCGGAGGGCGGCTTGTCGGGATCTCGGTCGAATTTCTCCGGGCTTTTGCCAGAAAGGACGCCGACGAGATGGTGATCGCCAAGGATCTCGCCGAACGCAAGGCGCTGCTGCTCGCCAGATCGGATGCGGTGGTGGTGATGGTCGGCGGCCTGGGCACGCTGGACGAGGCGACTGAAATCCTGGAGTTGAGGAAGCACGGACTGCTCGACAAGCCGGTGGCCCTGCTGAATACGGTCGGCTTCTATGACGGGGTGATACTTCAGCTCCGACGGATGGAGGACGAAGGGTTCCTGCCGCTACCCCTGATGGAGCTGGTCTACCTCGCCAACGAGGGTGCCGACGCACTGGCCCACCTGGAGGATTCCGTCAGGAGCCGGTGATGGAATCATGCCGCACTGAACACATTGGCGCCTCCGGTGCGAAGCGACTGTGAGCAGCATCGGGCTACGGCACCGCCCTGTCTAGAGCATCACCCTGCACAATGCGTCCAGCGCGCCTGCCCACGCACTGTCCGAGGGAGCCGCGTAGTTGACCACCAACGCGTCCCGCTCGGGCAACTGCCACCCGGCGTCCGCCACTTCGTAGCAGAACTGAGCGATTCCGCTGACCGCCAGTCCCTGCCGGGCCGCCGCCTCCACGACCGTGCGCTCGGTCCCGCGCGGGAGTTCGAGGACCGCTTGCAGCCCGGCCGCCATGCCGGTCACGCGGATGCCGGGCGCCCTCTGCGCCAGGGCCGCGACCAGTTGGTCACGGCGGCGCCGGTAGCGCAGCCGCATCGAGCGCACATGACGGTCGTACGCGCCCGATGCGATGAACTCCGCAAGTGTCAGCTGCTCCAGCGCACTCGACATGTAGTCGCCGTGCGCCTTGGCCGTCACGATCTCCGGGATGAGTTCCTCTGGTAGCACCATCCAGCCGAGCCGCAACCCCGGCGCCAGCGACTTGCTCACCGAACCGAAATACACCACCCGCTCGCGGTCGAGGCCCTGCAGAGCACCCACCGGCTGACGGTCGTATCGGAACTCCCCGTCGTAGTCGTCCTCCAAGATCAGCCCGCCGGTGGCACGCGCCCAGTTGACAGCCGCCGAGCGCCGGTCCGGGCTCAGCGCGACCCCCGTCGGATACTGATGCGCCGGAGTCATCAAAACCGCACCTACTCCGCGCAATCGTGCCAACTCGTCTGTACGGGCACCATATTCGTCGACATAGAGGGGCGGGGTACGCAGGCCGGCGCCGGTCAGCAGGTCACGATAGAGGTCGAGGCCGTACGACTCGACGGCCACCGCCTGCACCCGCCGCGCCCTCAGTGCCTGCGCCATCAACGTCAAACCATGATGGAAACCGGAACAGATGACGACCCGCTCCGGCTCGACGTACACCCCACGGGCCCGCGCCAGATAGTCCGCCAGGGCGGTACGCAACTCGACCCGGCCGAGGGCATCGCCGTAACCGAACGCTTCGTGCGGCGCCGCGGTCAGAGCGCGGCGGGCCGCGGAGAGCCACTGCATGCGCGGAAAGTCCGTGAGGTCCGGTGAACCCGGCAGCAGTCCGTACGTGGGACGGCGCTGAGTCGGCCTCGCACGGGCAGCTGCAGGCGCGGCCGTGCGCGCCTCGGCCCGCCTGGCCACCCATGTCCCGGAACCCTGCTGCGCGCTGAGCCAGCCCTCGGCCACCAATTCGGCGTAGGACTCGGTCACGGTATTTCGTGAGATACCAAGATCGGCGGCCAGCGAGCGGGACGCCGGCAGCCGCGTGCCAGGCGCCAGACGCCCCGTGCGCACGGCCTCTCGCAATGCGTCCGTGAGACCGGCGCGCAGCTTGGGTCCGCTCAGTTCCACCAGCAGGTCGGCACCGAACCCGGAAGGTGGCAAGCCCCCAGAATTGGTATGAATTTCTGGCATAGAAATGGACCATACTCTAGAGCCACTCGGGACGTAGCGTTGCTGGCATGACGATGAACGAAGTACACGAAAGCACTGAACTTCTCCCCGAGCACGCACCCCGCCTGGACTGGGCAAAATTCGCACCCGAGGCCTACAAGGCCATGATCCGCCTCGACACGGCCGCCGGGCTGGGCGTCGAGCCGACGTTGCTCAACCTGGTCAAGATCCGCGCATCGCAGATCAACCACTGCGCCTTTTGCCTGGACATGCACAGCAAGGACGCACTGGCCGCCGGCGAATCGGCGGAGCGGATCATCCAGCTCAACGCATGGACGGAGTCGAAACACTTCTACACGGCGAAGGAGATCGCAGCGATCGAGCTGACCGAGGCGATCACCGTGCTCACAGACGGATTCGTCCCGGACGAGGTGTACGCGAAGGCCGCAAACGAGTTCGACGATACCGAGCTCGCCCGACTCATCGTCGCCATCGCGACGATCAACACGTGGAACCGCTTCGGCGTATCCACCCGATTGGTCCCCGGTCACTACACGCCGGACTCCTAACGACCCGATCGAGCGAACGCGATAGGGCGACCAGCGAACTCGCGGAGGGGCTCGCGTCTGAAATCTGGTATCCGGGCGGCCGGTGGCCGAGAACGACCGGGACCTGCTGTCCGGATGCGTCCGGAATCCACGCCGCTTCCGGCACACCGACGCACCGACACACCGACACACCGACACACCGACACTAGGAGATCATGGTGAGTACCGCTTCGCCTCTGCCACACCGGCAGCCACTGGCGCGCGCCGCCGACGAGTTCGCGCTCACCACCGTCCTGCTGTTCCTCGCGGTGACTGTCGTCCGGTGGTTGCGTGATCCGGCCTCCACCCTCTACATCGCCGACCTGCACGTCGCACTTGCCGTCATCGGGGTTCTCAGCGGGATCATCCTCACCGGCCTGATGTTCAGTCCACCCGGCAAACGCGCTGGCGGGCACATGAATCCCGCCGTGACCATCGCCCTGTGGCTCATGAACGGCTTCCCTGGTCGCAGCGTTCCGCCCTACATACTCGCCCAACTTGCGGGTTCAGCGGTGGGGACGGTGCTCGGGCGCCTGGTGTGGGGGCATGCGGTCTCGTTCGCTCCTGTCGACTACGCCGCGATCAGGGCCGCGTCCGACTGGCAGCCCGCGTCCGTCTTTCTCGCCGAGATGGGCTCGATGATGGTCCTGATCGTTGTCGTCGGGTTCTTCCTTGCCTGTCCCGGCCGTGCACGCCTGCTGCCGTACGTCATCGGAGTGTCGGTCGGGCTGGTCATCGCCCTCCTCGGTCCCCGCAGCGGGGGATCGATCAACCCCGCCCGCCAGTTCGGTCCTGCTGCACTCTCTGGGCGTACCACCGATCTATGGATCTATCTGGTCGCGCCGGTCCTGGGAGCGGCACTCGGGGCCTCGGTCGACCACGTAATCAACCGGCGGTTGCGCACACCGCACCACGAGCGGGACCCGCGATTGCATGAATACTTGCGCAGCCCACAGCCCTCCGACACTCGTCACCTGGGGCCGGAGCGATGACATCATCGCACCCACTGACCTCACAAGCTGGGACGTACCGATTCGCGTTCGCCCCGATCCCTTCTCGGCATCAGATTGCCGAGAAGGACAGAAAAGAGTTCGACATGAAGAATTTTGCGCGTGGTGCACTGATCGCGGTTGCGGCCGTCACAGTCATCGGAGGGTACGGCGCCGGCGCCGCGTCGGCACATCCGACAGGCGCTCTGGACCGTCTGGCATCGGTCCACCAGTCGTCGATCGAAAACTCGTTCCCTCACCATCCTCACCACCCCATCGCCCCTCACCGCCTCGGCCCCAACCCATTCGGTCACGAGCGGGGAGGCCCAACAGAACGTCACAGGTTCAACCCGTTCCAGTGGGGTATCTGTCCCGGCTCTTCTCCCCAGAGCCATTGCTTCCCTCGAGGGCCGCGGTAGTCGGCCTCCTTGGGCCTGCACAGAGGCCAGCGCTTCCGAAAAGGCAGGGACCCGTATGACATCACCGTGCCGCGGTTGACAGCGGCGGTTCGGTTCTCACTTCCATTTCGTATAGTAAGGAGTAATCATGAGGATATTTCTTGCCGGCGCATCCGGCGTGATCGGGCAGCGGCTGATTCCCCGGTTGATTCAGGCGGGGCACGTAGTCGGCGGTATGACGCGCTCACCCAGCAAGACGGAGCTACTGGGCCACCTCGGTGCCGAACCGGTGCTGTGTGATGTCTTCAACCGGGAGGCTGTAATCCAGGCGGTTCGTGACTTCACACCGGACGTCATGCTGAACGAGCTGACCGATCTGCCGGATGATTCGGCGCAGATCAGTGAACACGCAGATCTGAACGCTCGCATCCGAACCGAGGGAACTCAGAATCTTATCGAGGCCGCTCGGCAGAGCGGGTCGCCGAAGATCCTGGCTCAAAGCGTCGCCTGGCAATTGCCTGATGGGCCCGCCGCTCGGGCGGTCGTAGAATTGGAGCGTACCGTTCTCGTCGAGGGCGGTGTTGTATTGCGCTATGGACAGTTCTACGGTCCCGGCACCTATCACGAGCAGCAACAACCCGAGGGACCTCGGGTTGGTATCGACCGAGCTGCCGAACGAACGGTGGAGGCGCTGGGCGAGCCGACGGGCGTCGTCGTCATAGTCGACTGAGCATTCCCGGGCTCTTACTGTTTCCACAGTCCTGACACGGCGACGACGTTGTCCGCCAACAGTTCCGTGGAACTGTCCGCCGGTACTGACGCCATCGACCGTTGGTGGGACTCACATCTGGAGAAGCGGGCTCGTAAACATGTTGCACACGGGGTTCCGACCGGCACGGACGTCTGGTCGACTACCTACAGTTGAGTGTCTACCTCGGCAAACCCAGGATTCTTTCGCCGATGATGTTGCGCTGAATCTGATTCGACCCGCGAGCGATCCGGCGTCCCCGGCTCTCGAGGAACACTCGCTGCAGGGAGTCGAGTTGATATCCGTCCCCCTCAGGACGGGTCAACGCAGACGCGCCGAGAAGCTCCAGCGCCGTCGAGCCGAAGATGCAGTGATACTCCGACCAGTTGACCTTGTCGATAGCCAGCAACTCGTCGACGGCCTGCCCCTCTGCGACTCGGGCACTGATCACGGAACCAACGGCACGCATCAACTCGACCTCGACCACCAGATCCGCCAACCGCTGGCGACCGATCACGTCGCCGAGCCGACCGTTCTTGTCCAGCCGCTCCACCAGCACGTCCAGTTCGTGGCGATAGCCGACGTACTGCGTCGCCGCCTTGCCCGCCCGTTCGGCGCCGAGTGTGGTCATCGCGACCACCCAACCGTTGCCGAGCCCACCCACCACATTGGTCAAGGGGGCGCGGGCATCGGTTATCCGTTCCTGCGCAAACCCCCTGTCGCCCGACGCCATCCGGATGGGGTCGACGTCGATGCCGTTGTCCGCCATGGGAACAAGGACAAACGAGATACCGCGGTGTCTCGGTGCTTCGCGGTCGGTGCGGCATAACAGGAACATCATGTTGGCCCGGGCTCCGTTGCTGGTCCAGATCTTGTCACCGGTTATCCGCAACTCGTCACCGTTCACGGTTCCACTGGTCCGCAGCGAGGCGAGATCGGATCCGGTCTCGGGTTCGGAGAAGCCCTGGCACCACGTGTCTTCGCCCGACAGAATGCGGGACAGGAACCGGCGCTTCTGGTCCTCGCTCCCATGGGCCAACAGGGCGGGCGCGAGCAGGGTCTCGCCCATTCCGAGATGCGGGCGTCGAAGTCCCGCGCGCGCGAACTCCTCTTCCACAACGAGAGTTTCGACCGGTCCCAGGCCCCGGCCGCCGTGTTCCTCCGGCCACGACAGGCACAGCCAACGCCCCTTCCGCAACAGATCGGTCCATCGCTTCTCTGCATCGGTGGCTTCGTGCCCGAACGGCTCCTGCGCGTATTCGAGTGGCATCCCCTCGGCGCGGTGGTCGGCCAGCCAGGCGCGGACCTCGGTCCGCAGGTCCGCCAGCCGAGCGGGTTCGTCGGCCCGCGCCGGCGCCTCGAACGCGGCGCCGGTGGCGAGGACTCCGGCGAGCAGACGCTCGCGGTGCCACACCGACGACCCGAACATCAGCTGATCGGTCTTCGCCCGCTTGAGATGAACATGAGCCTCGTGCTCCCAGGTGAAACCGATCGCGCCGTGCATTTGAATCGTCTCGCCGGCGATCTGCAGGTACCTCTCGGTCCCCGCGACGCTGAGCAGGCTCACCAGTGCCGGCAGTTCCGGCGCTCCGGTATCCGCGGCGTGAGCGGCAACGTCGACGGCAGCGGCGATCGGTTCGAGCGCACGGGTCAGATCGGCCAGCCCGTGTTTGACAGCCTGGTTGGTACCGATCGGACGACCGAACTGGTTGCGGGTCTTCGCATAGTCAGTCGTCAGGTGCAGGCACCTGCGGGCGCCGCCGACCCTCTCCGCCGCCTGCACGACGAGCGCCTTGTCGAGCGCTCGGGACAGCGCCTCCGAAATGTCTGCGGTGCCACTGATCCGTTGCGCTGCTGCGCTGTCGAAGGTGATGGTCGTGAGCGGACGGGTCAGGTCCAGCGCGGGTTGCCGGACCCGCAGCATGCTCGCGTCCGATGGTTCCACCAGAAACAGGCCGGTCCCGTCTTCGGTTCGGGCGGCGACGACGATCGTGTCGGCGCAGTGTCCGAAGATCACGTGATCGGCCCGTCCATCGATCCGCCAGCCGTCGCCGTCCGGCTGTGCACGCACGGTCTCCGAGCCGGCCTGCCACCACCCGTCGGCGTCGGCAAATGCCAGACACCCGAGACGAGTGCCGGCGGCGAGACCTGGCAGCAGCTCACTGAGCCACCGCTCCCGGGCGCAATCCGCGATGGCGAGCGTGGTCAACACGGAACTCGCGAAGAAGGGGCTGCACGCTGCGGAGCGCCCGCATTCCTCGGCGACCACCACGAGGTCACCGATACTCGCGCCTGATCCTCCGTATTTCTCGTCGACGAGCAGTCCTTGCAGTTCGAGTTGTTCGGCCATCGTCGCCCACATCTCGGGTCGGTATCCGAGTTCCGTGTCCTGGACGGCCAATACTTCGGCCGGTGCACTGGTTGCGGTGAGAAACTCGCGAACCGCGTCGCGAAGCGCGCGGTGTTCAGCGGTTGTAGTCATACCCATTCGATTGTCTCCTTCGAGTGTCCCGTGTAGCACCACCTCGGTCGGGATCCCCAGACCTGGGATGACCGGGCGGCCTGCGACCTGTCCGCCCGGCTGTGCATTATGTTGTCTTATATGGCTTTTCGACAGCAGGTGTGGCCGTGCGCACGCACTCACACGAGCAGTGTTCGGCGCGTCAGAATCGCTTGCTTCATGGCGATTCCCCCGCCGTTGGGGTAGGCCGCAATCTTGTCGGCGAGTTCGGTGGCCCGGACCAAAACCTGCTCGTCCGGCACCATCTCGTAGGCGAAGCTGCGGCGCAACAGGTCGGGACCGTACTGACGTTCACAGGCCAGCGTGAGCTGCAGTGCCTGGTTCACGTCGAATTTCGCGAGCAACCACCGCAGATTGTTCGGCGCAGCCACCCCCATCTCCGCCTCGCCGACCATGAGGAACGACGTCTCTCCCACCACGAGGAGGTCGCAGGACAGCGCGATCGCCGCAGCACCGTTGACAGCGGCCCGCTCCAGCGCCCCGATCAGCGGCTTCTCGAACTCGGACAGGGTGGTGTGCAGGTCGGTGATCGCCGCGGTAATCGCCGGCTCACCCGGGCGTACCTCGGCCAGATCCAAACCGGAACTGAAGCATCCGCCCGCGCCGTACAGCAACACCGCTGTGACTGTGTCGTCGTCCTGAGCGTCGGCGAACGTTCTGGCGAGCTGGGTGACCATCGGGACCGTCAGGGCATTTTTGCGCTCGGGACGATTGAGTTCTATGTCCAGCCGCCCACTCTGATGGTGCCGAACGACCACGACATCGCTCTCCGTAGAACTCACAACAGGCTCCTCGCGCGGCCGTCGAACTGCCCGACGGGAGCAGCCTGCCGCCCGGTGGCGCGTTCGCCGCCTATCAGGGACACGTTGCCTCTCAACCACATTGGTGTGCTCATCGCTTCCTTCCAGGATCGCTGACGACGGGCTGGTGCCTTCAGGCCAGGTTTATGGACGGCGGTGCCGTCGAACGTTCTGGTTCTGCCTACGTGTTCGGGTGGTGCGCGGCGATCGTGGTTGCGTCGCGTTCGGGGTTGACCAGGATGGTGGCGGCGAGTGCGCCGACCAGCATGATGACTCCCACGATGACGAAGCCTCGGCCGTATCCAGCGGCGGTATCGGCGGCGCCGGAGACGAGGGAGCCGATGAGAAGTGGTGCCGCGACACCGCCGAGGCTGTAGATCGCGACGGTGATGGACATGACGGATCCGCGTTGTTTGGCGGGTACTACGTCGGAGAGCAGGGAGAACGCCAATCCCCAGGCTGCGGTGTTGAGGGAGAACGCGAGCGCGATCAGCACCATTTGAGTGGGTCCGACGGGCAATGTTGTGAATCCGATCATGCACACACCGCCGGCGGCGAGTAGGCCGGCCGCGAACAGGGCGCGGGCGGTGCGGGACGATCGTCCGGCCAGCGAGAGGCGGGTGGAGATCAGGCCGGCGAGGAAGGTCAGGATGACGGCCGCGGCGAAGGGCAATGTGATCAGCAGTCCGGTGGCGTTGGCGCTGTAGTGCAGGCCTTCGCGCAGGTACAGCGGTAACCAACTCACCTTCAACGCGGTCGCCCAATAGGAGCAGAACGAGAAGATCGCGACACCGATCACTGTGGGGCGAGTCCACAGGAGCCGGACGGGCACGGTGTCGGGAAGCGTCACCGCCTGTTTCCCGGTGCCCGCCCCGGCATTGCCGGCGGGTCCTTCACCGCCGATGAACAGCCAGGCCACCAGCCAAATCACTCCGGCGGCCATGAGCACGAGAAACGCTGCGTGCCAGCTGTAGCTCTGGATGATCCAGGTCAGGACCGGGGCGGCGATCAGCGGGCCGAGGGAGGCTCCCATGATGACTACTGACGCCGGTAGTGAACGGCGGGTCGGGGAGAACCAGGTGTGGGCGATCTGCTGGGACAACGCCCCGGCGGGGCCTTCGGCGAATCCGAGCAGCATCCGGCAGGCGAGGAAGACCCCGAATCCGACCGTCGTGGTCATCGGGGCAAGGCTGAGCACCCACAGTCCGACCAGACCGGCGAGGAGCCATCGCGCGGAGATACGGCCGCCTAGGGATCCGAGAACGATCGCGCCCAGGGCGAACAGCCAGAAGAATGCGCTTTGGGCGGTGCCGAACTGTTCGCTGGTGAGTCCGAGGTCGGCCTTGATCTCGACGCCGGCGAGGCTGACGACGACCTTGTCGGCGAAGTTGATCAGCATGAACGCCATCAGCATCAGGGTGATGATCCAGCCGCGCCGGCGAACGCGGGGGCTGTCGAGTTCACGGTCGGCGGCGAGGCCGCCCTCGGTGCGGGTTTGTCGATTCTGTAGGGACACGAGTGCTCCTGGGGCCGTGACGGTGAGGGGTGGGTGGCGCGGTGGCGTGTCAGGTCACGTCAGGGAGTACTCGCCCAGCCGGTAGCGCGCGACGATCTCGTGGCTGTGTTCGCCGAGTTCGGGGACCCGCCCGGCGTCTGTGGTGCGGGGGGTGCTGCGGGAGCGGTAGGGGAGTCCTGGGATGGAATAGGTGTGTCCGTCGGCGGTGCTGCCGGTGGTGAAGATGCCGCTGGCAATCACATCGGGCGCACTGGGAACCTGGTCGTAGGTGCGAACGGCGCCGGCGACGATGCCCACGGAAGTCAGCGCCGTGAGGGCGGCTTCGGTGTCGAGGCCGGCGAAGAAGGGTGTGAGCGCGGCGAGGAGTTCGCCGCGGTGGGCGACCCTCGCCGGGTTGTCGGCGAAGCGGGGATCCTTCGGCAGGTCGGGTCGGCCCGCGAGGTCGCAGAGCTGGGTGAATCGCTGCTCGGTGTAGGCGGAGACGACGATCGAGCCGTCGGCGGTGGGGAAGATGTCGGCGGCCGGTGCCGCGGTCGGTTGCCCGTTACCGCGCCGGTGGGGCGCGACGCCGGTGAGGGAGTATTCGCCCCAGTTCACGCACTGCAGATCGATCGCCACGTCGAGCAGTGAGACGTCGATGTCGTCCCCGAGGCCGGTACGTTCTCGTCGGAACAGGGCCGCCAGCACCGCCTGCGTGACCACGTAGGAGGTGGCGTGGTCGACGAGCGGGAAACCGACCCGTTGCGGGTCTCCGTCCGCCTCTCCGGTCACGGACATCATGCCGGTTTCCGCCTGGGCGGCGATGTCGAGGCCCGGCCGGCGGCGGGAGGGTCCCTCGGTGCCGAAGCCGGACACCGCGGCGAGGACGACGGTGGGATTCAGTTCGCGTATTTCGTCGGCCGACAGGCCTAGCTTTTCCATCACCCCTGGTCGCAGGTTGTGGATCACGACGTCGGCTCGGGCGATGAGGGCCCGCGCGTGGCGGAGATCGTCCTCGGCTTTGAGGTCGAGGACGATCGACTTCTTGCGCCGGTTGTAGGCGCGCATGATGGCCTCGCCGTAGACGCCGATACCGCGCGCCTGGTCCCCGCCGGGGCCTTCGATCTTGAGGACGTCGGCGCCGAGGTCGGCCAGGGTCTGCGCGGCGCCTGGCGCCGCGATGTACTGACCGAAATCGACGACCATGATCCCGGTCAGGGGCAGGTCATCAGGAGCGTACGCAGAGTCTGGCATGGTTCCTCATTCTGTGCCGGTGTGGACCTCGGGGCTGGTGGAGCCGTTCTGGGTCCTCAGCCTGGCCGAATGGGTTGCTGTCGTACCATCGGCGGCTGTCACACTCTTCACGTCTGTAGTGTGTGACCCGTCACACCTAGGAGGCGTTCGATGCGCACCGCGCCCGAGGCAACCAAAGACGATCTGAAGGGCACCATCGCCCGTATTCGCCGGTCGGTGCCGCGGATGGCACGGACCATCATCGACCGCTACATCGCCACCTCGCCGCTCTACACGCAGACCGCGGTGCCCGAACATTTGCACCGGGAAAGCGCCCACACCGTTCGATCGTTGCTCGAGGTGTGCCTGCAGTCGATCACCGACGAGTCCATCGACGTCGCCGACACGATGCGCGAGAACATCGAACGCGGCACCGAACGAGTCGCGGAAGGGTTGCCGCTACGGGAGTACATGCGCTGCTGGCAGATCGGATTCGACGTACTCTCCGAAGAACTCGAACGCGAACTCGGCACCGACCACGGACTGTTCTGGTTCGCATACCGCCGAGCCCATATCACGTTTGACTGCATGCTACGAGAGGTCGTCTCCGCGTACGAGATCCACGCGCACGACCTCATTTCGGCGCAAGACCGAAACCATGCCCCCATCATCGATGCCCTCCTGCGCGGCGACGGGTGGGTGTTCGACGACCCCGACTCCGTCCCTGCCGAACCGAGCATCATGCTGCTGCACATCGGTGACACCCCCGCCGAAGGATCCGGCGACCGGAACGCCCGATCACTGGCGGCCACACGGAAGGTCCGCGCCGTTCGCGCCCACCTCGCCAGGGCGGTCCCCGGCCTGTGGCTCATCGATGTCCGGCCTCGGCACGCTCGGATTCTGATGCATCCACCGATCGGGGCTCTCGACCCGCTGGCCGTGGACCTTGCGCGGGTCAGCGGCGCACCAGTGACGATCGCGATCGAGGACGCCACTTCGATCGAGGATCTTCCGCGGGCCGGCACCACGGCCGCCGAGGTACTCGACATCGCGATCCGGTCCGGCCGCACCGGCACGGTCAGCCGAATGGGCGATGTCGCACTTGCGCACCATTTCGCCCACACCAGTGCGTCGCTGCCGGTGCTGCTGGAGCGCTGCGCCCCGTTGCAATCGCGACCGGACCTGATGCACACCCTCCGGGTCTATCTGGCCAGCAACCTGGATCGACGGGCCACTGCGGACACCCTGGTGGTCCATCCCAACACCGTCGACAACCGGCTCATCCGCGTCCGCGAGCTGACCGGCCTCGACGTACACGTCACCACGGAGCTGCTCACTCTCGCGGTCGCGGTCAGCGCCGCCACCGTTCACCCCGACGCGGGGGCCGACCACCCGCTGTGAATCTGTGATCGGTCACAGGCTGGGGCCGCCAGGGGTGTGCGCGCAGACGATTGTTCGGCTGATGTCCGGTGCACAGAATGAGGCGCACGGATCGCAGCGTCGCGGTCCGATACCCACGCCGAGGAGAGCGCCACATGACGGACATCATCGACTACGCCGACAAGGTCTGGAAGGGCGAAGCCAACCAGAACGCCTACCACCACGGAGACCTCCGGAAGGAGGGAATGCACTACATCGCGGAGGGCGCATACATGTGGCCGGCGTTCGGCAACGTCTACGTATTTCCCACCAAGGCGGGTCTTTTCGTGTACGACACCGGCGACCGCCGCACCGCCGAAGACCTGTTCGCAGCCACCCGGCGAATCTCCGAGCAACCGGTGCACACGGCCGTCTACTCGCACGGACACGTCGACCACGTCTTCGGCATGGACCCCTTCGACACCGAAGCGCGCGAGCGCGGCTGGACCCGCCCCACGGTCCTCGCACACGAAAACGTCATCAGCAGGTTCGACCGCTACAAGGAAACCCGCGGCTACAACGGCATCATCAACCAACGCCAATTCCAGGCACCGAACCTGATGTGGCCGGACGAATACCGATACCCCGACGCCACCTTCACCGACCAGACCACCCTCGCCATCGACGACCTGCAGGTGCACCTCCACCACGCCCGCGGCGAGACCGATGACGCCGCGATCGCCTGGATCCCCGACCGCAAGATCCTGTGCTGTGGGGATTTCTTCATCTGGGCCAGCCCCAACGCCGGAAATCCGCAGAAGGTGCAGCGCTTCGCACATGAATGGGCCCAAACCCTGCGGTGGATGGCCGACCTGGGCGCCGAAATCCTGCTCCCCGGACACGGGCTCCCGATCCTCGGCGCCGACCGAATCCGCACCACCCTCACCGACGCCGCCGAACTCCTGGAAATCCTGCACGGCCGCACCCTCGAGATGATGAACGCCGGAGCGACCCTCGACGAGGTCGTGCACACTGTTACCGCCCCCGCGGAACTGCTCCGCAAGCCCTACCTCGCACCCTCCTACGACGAACCGGAGTTCGTCATTCGCAACGTCTGGCGCCTCTACGGCGGCTGGTACGACGGCAACCCCGCCAACCTCAAGTCCGCCCCCCGCACCGACCTCGCCCGCGAGGTCGCGGACCTCGGCGGCGGCGCCGCCCAACTGGCCGAGCGGGCCCGCGCCCTACTGGCACGAGGCGAACACCGGCTGGCGGGGCACTTCGCCCAGATGGCCACCGACGCCGATCCGCAGAGCCGCGACTCACATCAGGCCCGCGTCGACATCTTCGGCCAGCTGGAACAAGGCGCCACCTCCACCATGGCGAAAGGGGTCTACGGATGGGCGGTGGCGGAATCGCGGGCCTTCCTCGACGGCAGCGACCACGCGACCGAACTGAAAGCCAAAACAGCCGGCCGCGCGCGATGGGCATTCTGACCTCAGACAATCCCCGTCCATCAGCGGACTCAGGTTCGGTGGATGAGGAACCGGACTACCGGTACACACTGGCGAACGAACGCACCTACCTTGCCTGGATCCGCACTGCTATGGCGCTCCTGGCTGCGGGTGTGGCTGCCCATCAGTTACTTGCTTTGCCCTCCGGGGCACTGCAGATGACGATCACGATGGTGTGTTTCGGGCTAGCTGCCGTCCTCGCCTCCGGCGCGTATCTGCGCTGGAGGGCCGCGCAGTCGGCCATCAGGCGGAACCTGCCACTTCCGGGCTCCGTCCTCGTGCCCGCTCTCGCTCTCGGTCTGGGGATCCTCACGCTCCTCGCCGCCGGAGCGGCATTGTGGTCGTGATCGGGTCCGCCGACCGGGATCCGGGACTACAACCAGATCGCACGGCATTGGCCTGGCGGAGAACCACACTCTCCGCCGCGGCGGCGACGGTGGCGCTCCTCCACATTCCCACCGTCCACGGTGACCGCGCTGCTTCGCTCAGCTTGGTACCAATGGCGGTGCTGCTGCTCTCGATCACGTACGTCAGCCACCGGCGAGGCCGTTCGCTGCGGCGGGGGACTCAGGGAATGACCGGACACCATGCCGGTCTGATAGCGCTACTCGTCACGGCCACAGTCGCCGCTGCCGCGACCGCAGCCTTTGCCCGATAGCCGCAGTCTCGAAACACAATTCGAAGCACACACTGGAAGGAGACACCGATGCCCGTAGCGGAAGTCGACAACAACCCGCTGTTCGGCGGCACCGAAATCACCGTTGTGGCCCCAGGAATCTTTACGATGGGCCTACAGGGAAATAGCTTGGCCGTAGAAACCGATGAGGGATTGCTCGTCGTCGACTCCGGACCGAGTCCATCCGTGGTTCCTCAGGCACTCGCACAACTCCGCGAACACACCGACCAGACAGTCCGCTGGATCGTCTACAGCCACGGCCACCTCGGCTACAACTACGGTGTGCCAGGGTTCCTGGCCGAAGCCGAGAGGCGCGGAGAACCCCGCCCGACGATCATCGCCCACGAGAATGTCGTTCGCCGCTACCAGCGCTACATCGAGACCGCCGGACTCCAGAACCACATCAACTCCCGCCAGTTCCGTCGGCCCATCGAAGAGTTCGCGCCAGTGCCGACCCTGACGTTCCCCGACCAAACCTACCGGGATGCAATGACACTCGGCGGCCCGAGCCGTCAGGTGCGGCTATTGTGGGCGCCTTCGGAGACGGACGATGTCACCGCCGTGTGGTTGCCCCATGAACGGATCCTCTACGGGAGCGCCGCAGTCATCGACAGCATCCCGAACATCGGCACGCCCATGCGCACCATGCGGGACGCCGTGCGGTGGGCGAACACCCTCGACAGTCTTGCCGCCCTCAATCCTGCCGTCCTGATCCCCGAGTTCGGATCAGTCATCCACGACGTCGGCGCAGAGCAGCTGGCCGCCACCGCGGCGGCACTTCGCTGGCTGCGCAGAGCCGTCGTGGAACGCCTCAACAAGGGAATGGGCGTCGACGACATCGTGCACGATATCGACTACCCGACCGAACGGTTCGACGTCCCGTGGATGAAACAAGCCTACGGACATCGGGACTTCATCGTGCGGGACATCGTCCGCTCGGAAACCGGGTGGTGGGACGGCAACCCGACCCACCTACACCCCGCCCGGCCCGACATCGCCGCCAACGCACGCGCGGCAGCGATCACCGACAAGCAGGCCGTGCTCGACCAGGCACACCGACTGCGTGACGCCGGACAGGTTCAGGAAGCGCTGCACGTCGTCGATCTGCTGGCACTCGCGACCGCAGACTTCCCGGAGGCCCACCACGCCCGCACACTTAAATCCGAACTGAGTGCGCTTCTGGCCAAAGACGCACCAAGCTACGTCTCGCGCAGCTTCTATCGAGCCGTGACCTAAAGCGGCACCCAGCAAGACGACAGGGCGGAGCCGGTCGAACTTGCGCAGCTCTCACCCGGCAGATCGACGAACGTCAGCTCGTAAATTCCGGACCCGAACGATCCGGAGGGGTTGATTCCCCCGCTACGATCCATCGACGGGCCATCGGTGCCGGAAAATTTCAACGTCGGGAACCATACGAACGATGAGCTTTCAGCGGCGAGGCCCACCGAATACGCGACGACGCCCGGGAGAGCAGCCACTGCTCGGCCCGGGCGTCGCGAACCTACGGTGCCGCCGGTCAGCCCACGGACATCGCATCAGCGGCGTCGACCGCGGGGTAGATGGGGTACTCCACACCGGACAGGTACTGGACAGTGCGCACCACCTGGCACGAGTATCCGAACTCGTTGTCATACCAGACGTAGAGGATGGCGGTGTCGCCGTCGACGATCGTCGCGTTCGCGTCGACGATGCACGCGGCGCGCGAACCGATGAAGTCACTGGACACGGCATCGGTTGCAGCGGTGTAGTCGAGGTTCCGGCTCAGCGCTCCGGTGAGCGACTCCTGGCTGAGATGCTCGAGCACCTCCTCCCTGGTGGTCTCACGACCCAGCTGAAGGTGGAGGATGGCGACGGATACGTCCGGAGTGGGAACGCGGATCGAGTTGCCAGTGATCTTGGCCTTCAGCTCGGGGAGCGCCTTGGCGACCGCCGACGCGGCGCCCGTCTCGGTGAGCACGAGGTTGAACGGCGCCGAACGACCACGACGGTCGGCCTTGTGGTAGTTGTCCAAGAGGTTCTGGTCGTTGGTGAACGAGTGCACGGTCTCGACGTGGCCTCGAGACACACCGAATTCGTCGTCCATGGTCTTCAGCGGCGGGACGATGGCATTGGTGGTGCAGGACGCGCACGACACGATCTGCTCGTTCGGGTCGAGGTCGCGGTGATTGACGCCGTGGACGATGTTCGGGACGTCTCCCTTGCCGGGCGCGGTGAGCACCACCTTCGCGACTCCGGGGCGGAGGTGCTTCGACAGTCCGTCGCGGTCGCGCCAGATTCCGGTGTTGTCGATCAGGATGGCGTTGTCGATGCCATGCTCGGTGTAGTCGAGGCTCTCCGGGTCGTTGCTGTAAATGAACTTGATGACGTTGCCGTTGGCGATCAGCGTGTTGTTGTCGGTGTCGACCTTGATCGTGCCGTTGAACTGCCCGTGGACGGAGTCACGGCGCAGCAACGATGCGCGCTTGGTCAGATCGTCGCTGCCACCCTTGCGGACCACCACGGCACGCAGGTTCAGCCCATTGCCCGAGCCGGCCTTCTCGATAAGCAGTCGAGTGACGAGGCGACCGATACGCCCGAATCCGTACAGGATCACGTCCTGCGGCTGCGCGGGACTCGTCTCGGCGCCGCCGACCAGGTCGGCGAGGCTCCGTGCAACGAACTCTGGGACCGATGCTCCGTCACCGTTGGCGCGATAGGCCATCACCAGCAGTCCGAGGTCGATCTTCGAGGGCCGAAGATTGAGGTGAGTCAGCGCTTCGAGGAAGGGGAACGTCTCCTCGACCGACAGTTCATCGCCGCTGATCTGCCGGGCGAAACGA
This sequence comes from Rhodococcus mengyinensis, assembly GCF_048381435.1. Taxonomy (NCBI): domain Bacteria; kingdom Bacillati; phylum Actinomycetota; class Actinomycetes; order Mycobacteriales; family Nocardiaceae; genus Rhodococcus; species Rhodococcus mengyinensis. The sequence continues at coordinate 17,615 of NZ_JBLWIT010000062.1, forward strand.
TGGGTCCGCAGGATACTGATGACCGACTTGTTCACCAGGGAGCGACTGTGAAGCAGAATGGTCACCGAGCGTCGGCGGTGCAGGCCGCCGATGATCGGGATCATCGCCTCCGCGAGAGCTTCCTCTGAGTTCCACTGGGCCAGTTCCACTGTGCTCACTGCGCTTGTCTGCCTTCCCGGCTCATGTGGCGTGTCCTTAGGTGGGATGCCGGCGAGCGCACACCGTTCCACCAGCGGTGACCTGGATCACCGGACCCGGTTTCGCGACTCGCGGACACCGGCGCGCCCGACGCACTCATCATATGGAAGCGTTTCGTCGGGCCGACAAGCCGGTCGCCGAAACGTCCGGTGGGACGAGAAGCCGGCCATCTCGCAGGTCTGACGACCGACGAGTTGCCCGAGCGGTAGCCGTCAGGCAACAGGCCGAGTGTAGGAGGAGGGAGCGGCGGCGGCAGCAATCAGGCAAGCTGCTGCTGTTTCGTCGACGGCGGCGGTACTAGCCCCGCGCCATGTCGACGAACTTGGACAGGTGAAGCTGGTGCGCCACGGTGATTGTCGCTGTCGGGCCGTTACGGTGCTTGCCGAGGATGAGGTCGGCCTCGCCGCCGCGGGGGTCGTCGCGTTCGGTGGCGTCGGGGCGATAGAGCAGGATCACCATGTCGGCGTCCTGCTCGAGCGATCCCGACTCACGAAGGTCGGCGACCTGGGGGCGCTTGTCCTGTCGCTGTTCGGGACCACGATTCAGCTGGCAGATCGCGACCACGGGAACCTCGAGTTCCTTCGCCAAAAGCTTGAGGCTACGGGAGAACTCGGAGACTTCCTGCTGACGTGACTCGACCTTCTTACCCGAGCTCATCAGCTGCAGGTAGTCGATCACGATGAGCTTGATGTCGTGTTTCTGCTTGAGCCGCCGGGCTTTTGCGCGGATCTCCATCATCGTGAGGTTGGGAGAGTCGTCGATGAACAGCGGCGCTTCACTGATCTCACTCATACGTCGAGCGAGCTTCGTCCAGTCGTCGTCGGTCATCTTGCCGGAGCGCATGTCACCGAGCTTGATCTTCGCCTCCGCCGACAGCAGACGCATGACGATCTCGGTCTTGCTCATCTCGAGCGAGAACATGACGCTGGCCATGCCGTGCTTCACGGAGCACGAGCGCAAAAAATCCATTCCGAGTGTGGACTTACCCACACCGGGTCGGGCCGCGACGATGATCATCTGGCCGGGGTGGAGGCCGTTGGTGATCTCGTCGAGTTCGACGAAGCCGGTGGGCACACCGAGGGAGATGCCGCCGCGGCTGGCGATGGAGTCGATCTCGTCCATCGTGGGCTGCAGGAGCTCCTCGAGGGGGACGAAGTCCTCGGTGGTGCGGCGTTCGGTGACCTCGAAGATCTCGGCCTGCGCGCGGTCGACGACCTCGGCGACGTCCTGACCGTCGGCGCCGGTGTAGCCGTACTGGACGATGCGGGTGCCGGCGTCGACGAGGCGACGCAGGATGGCCTTCTCCGCCACGATCTCGGCGTAGTAGCCGGCGTTGGCGGCGGTGGGGACGGTCTGGGTGAGCGTCACCAGGTAGGGCGCTCCACCGATCCGACGGAGCTCGCCACGGCGATCCAGCTCCGCGGACACCGTGACCGGGTCGGCGGGCTCACCGCGGCTGTAGAGGTCCAGGATCACGTCGTACACCGACTGATGCGCGGGACGGTAGAAGTCGCCGGGACGGAGCACCTCGAGCACGTCCGCGATGGCGTCCTTGCTGAGGAGCATGCCGCCGAGCACCGACTGCTCCGCCGCCATGTCCTGAGGTGGCTGCCGGCCGAACTCTTCGCCGGGCTCCGCGTCAGGCGGACCCGGGTATTCGGAACGGCCCCGATCGTCTACTACAGCCACTCGACCGACCTTCCCCATCACTGTTGCGCCACCCCGGGAAATGCTTCCCGGTGTTGGTGCCCCGAACTCTTTCTACTCGCCCCTACCGACAACCTTCGCAGGCTCTTCGCGGCAGTCGCCGTCGTGATCGCGAGACACGCCGGGACGACGTTAGGGATTAGCTACCCGGTGTTCAAACCAGCCTGTGTACACAGCTGGGGACAAATTGTGGAAACTGCTGGGTACGTTTGTTAACCCCATGGGGATAACCTGAGGATAAGTGCACATCACAATCCCAAAAACCCAGATCAGAGCCGTTTTTTGGTTTCTCACCACTGTGGATGAAAACCCGTTCGGCGTGTCTTTCGCGTTGACGACTCGGGCGTGTTGAGTTGGTCGCCCCTGCGTGGCAATATGATTCACCTCACAGATCGTCGGCGGGGCGGCTAACTTCCAGACACAGCTGGAAGCCGCTCCTCTGCGTGCTTCACACCAGTGAAAACGGGCTCGAGAGGGCGGCTGCGAGCCGGAATCGACAAGCACAGACCCCCCACACGCCGAGGCGTCCGGGGGGTCTGTGAATAAACGAGTCGACTAGGCGCCGACGACGTTCAGGTGGAACTTCGCAACCACGTCGGGGTGCAGGTTCACGACGATGGCGTGCTTGCCGGTCGCCTTGATGTGAGCCTTCGGCAGCTCCAGGTTGCGCTTGTCGACGACGGGTCCACCGGCGGCCTTGATGGCACCGGCGACATCGGCGGCGGTAACCGAACCGAAGAGCTTGCCCGAGTCACCCGCGGTCTTGACCGACAGCGAGATGTTCTCGAGGCCCTCGATGGCGTCCTTGAGCTCCTTGGCGTGGTCGAGTCCGCGCACGGCGCGAGCTTCCTGCGCGCGACGGATGCCCTCGACCTGCTTCTCGGCGCCACGGGTGGCGACGATGGCCAGGCCGCGGGGCAGCAGGTAGTTGCGGCCGTAGCCGTCCTTGACCTCGACGGTGTCGCCAGGCGCACCGAGGTTGTCCACGTCAGCGGTGAGGATGAGCTTCATGTCTTTCCTCCCTTTCCTTAGCGAGCCACGGTGGCGTAAGGCAGCAGCGCCACCTCACGTGAGTTCTTGACGGCAATGGCAACGTCGCGCTGGTGCTGGACGCAGTTGCCGGTGACACGGCGCGCGCGGATCTTGCCGCGGTCGCTGACGTACTTACGCAGAAGCGTCGTGTCCTTGTAGTTGATCTGCGTGTTCTTCTCTTTGCAGAAGATGCAGATCTTCTTCTTCATTACCTTGTCGCGCAAGGGCGGCTTCGGCATTAGTTTGCTCTTTTCTGGATGTTCCGATCAGGTACGGATCAGAACGGGGGTTCGTCGCTCCCGCCACCAGAGCCTCCGAAGGAGCCGGACGCCTGCGGCGCGCTGCCCCACGGATCATCTCCGCCGGTGTTGGATTGCGGACGTCCGCCGCCCGATCCGCCGGAGGAACCGAAGCCACCGCCGCTGCCGCCACCACGGTTGGCCTTGTTGACCTTGGCCGTGGCGTACCTCAGCGAGGGGCCGATCTCGTCGACCTCGAGCTCGACGACAGTGCGCTTTTCACCTTCACGAGTTTCGTACGAACGCTGCTTGAGCCGGCCGCTCACGATCACTCGCGAGCCACGGGTCAAGCTCTCCGCGACGTTCTCGGCTGCCTCGCGCCAGATGTTGCAACGCAGAAACAGTGCTTCGCCGTCTTTCCATTCATTGGTCTGACGGTCGAAGGTGCGGGGCGTGGACGCGACAGTGAAGTTCGCGACCGCGGCACCCGCGGGGGTGAATCGAAGCTCCGGATCAGCCGTCAAGTTTCCGATGACGGTGATGACGGTGTCGCCTGCCATATGGTTCCTCCTGCAGAATGTGGAGTTCGGTTGGGCACGAGCCTAGGGCTGGTGACCGACAGAAATCACTTGTTGTGGCGCAGAACCTTCGTACGCAGCACCGACTCGTTCAGACCGAGCTGACGGTCGAGCTCTGCGACGGTGGCGGGAGTAGCGCTGATGTCGATCACCGCGTAGATACCTTCGCTGTGCTTCAGGATCTCGTAGGCGAGACGACGCTTACCCCAGACATCGACCTTGTCGATCTTGCCGCCGTCCTGGCGAACAACATTGAGGAACGTATCCAGCGAAGGAGCAACAGTGCGCTCGTCCAGGCTGGGGTCAAGGATGACCATCAATTCGTAATGACGCATAAGACCTCATCACCTCCTATGGACTAGTGAAAACGGCCACGGACTGTCCGTGGCAGGAGGGTCGTTGCGTCAGCAACCTTTGCAGGTTACACGACGAGCCCCTGACCAGCGAAATCAGGCAAGCCGGTGTGACACCGGGAACCGCGGGGTACGCCGACACGATGGCAGAGGACAAGAAATTCCGACAGGGCGACGAGGTGGAGTGGAACACCCACGGCACCACCACGTCGGGGACGGTCGAGGAGAAGATCACCGAGGACACCGAGGCGGCGGGCCGCACGGTGCGGGCGTCCGAGGACGACCCGCAGTACCGCGTCGTCAGCGACAAGAGCGGGCGGGACGCCGTCCACAGACCCGACGCCCTGCGCCGGCCGAGCGACTGACCTCCGCACCCGCGGCGTTTCCGCTTCGCACGTGGAGGCCCGCGCACCCTAATGTGGATTCATGCATATCGGAGCTCGGCAGCGGTCGCCGATCACGGCGCTCGTCGTCGGGTTGGCGGGCCTCTCCATGCTCGCCGGCTACCTGCAGAAGGCGCGGTGCGCCGGGGCTCCGTTCGACGGCGTCGGGCGAAGCCTGATCTTCGACCGCATCAAGGACACACAGGTCTGCTACTCCGATATCCAGTTCCTGTGGCTCGGACGCGACGTCAACCTGCACGTTTTTCCGTACGTCACCGGGGGAATCAACGCCGACGGCATCCTCACCGGCGGCACCGTGGAGTACCCGGTGCTGAGCGGTGTGCTGATGTGGCTCGGCGGCATCGGTTCACACACCGACGCCGACTTCCTGCTGCACTCGGCGCTGATCCTCGCCCCGTTCGGCCTGCTCACGGCGTGGATGCTGGGACGGCTGGCCGGCTGGTGGGCGCTGCTGTGGTCGGCCACTCCGCCGCTGGTGCTGTATGCCTTCCACAACTGGGAACTGCCCGTGGTCGCGACGTCGGTGGCCGCGATCTTCGTCATGACACTCGAACGGATCCCCCTCCGCGCCCGTGCTGTCCTCGCGGCGGTGCTCCTCGCCGTCGGCTTCTGCCTGAAGGTGTATCCGGGTGCGTTCGTGCTTCCGCTGATCGCCTACGTCCTCACTCGGAACGGCACCGCCGGGCGGCGTTACGACGTGCGCGGCGCGGTGATGGTCGCGGTGGCCGCGATCACCACCGTCGTGGCGGTGAACCTGCCGTTCGCCCTCATCTCCTACAGCGGGTGGCGGGCGTCGTTCACGTTCCAGGAGAACCGTCAGGCCGACCTCACCACCAACTCCATCTGGTACTGGGGCCTGCGGCCGCTGTTCGGTCCGGTCGCCGACGACGTCCCGCTCCCCGCGTACGACCAGACGGTGAGCCTGCTGTCGCCGCTCCTCGTGTGCGCGGCGTTCGCGATCGCCCTGCGTCTCGGCTGGCTGCGGTTCCAACGCGACGGCGCTTACCCGTGGATCGCCGTCAGCGCCGCCATGCTCTGCGGATTCCTGCTGCTGCACAAGGTGCATTCGCCGCAGTACACGTTGTGGCTCATCCCGTTCTTCGTCCTGCTGCGCGTCCCGTGGGGGCTCGTCGCGGCGTATCTGGTGGCCGACCTGTCGATGGGGATCGGCGTCTTCAAATACTTCGGCGCGCTCGCCGCCCAGACCGACGCGTCGACGTTCGAGGTTCTCGTGAAGTTCGGGGTCTGGGGCCGCGCGGGACTGCTGGTGGTGCTGTTCTTCGTGTTCCTGCGCGCCGCCCAACGACATCCGCCCGTCCGCGGGCGCACCGGTCCCGAATCCGGCCGGCGGCCGGTGCTGAAATCTCCCGAGCCGGTGCGATGAGCGAATCCTGGTTCGCGCACCCCACACTGACCGGACGGCACGTCCGACTCGAACCGCTGGGCGAGGACCACGTCGACGGCCTGCTGGACGCCGCCGACGACCCCCGCATCTTCCACTGGACGTCCGCCGCCATCGCCGATCGCGACGACGCGGTGGCGTTCGTCCGCACCGCCGACGAGGATCCGACCCGCCTCGCGTACGCGCAGATCGACATCACCACCGAGCGGATCGTCGGCTCGACGTCGCTGTATCTGATCGACCCGAAGCACGCTCATCAATCCGGAGGCGAAACTGCTGTTGCTTCGGCGGGCGTTCGAAGACCTCGGCGCGGTCCGCGTCGAATGGCACACCGACGAACGCAACGCCCACTCCCGCGGCGCCATCGCGAAGCTGGGGGCCGAGTTCGAGGGAATCCTTCGCAAGCACCGACGTCGCCGCGACGGAACGTGGCGCAACACCGCACTGTTCTCGATGATCGACGAGGAGTGGCCGCGCATCTGCCCCCGACTCGAGGCACGAGTCGAGGGCTGACACGGTCGGGTCACGTCACGTCACGTCACGCGACGGGTGCGGTGGCTGTCACCCTCTTCACGAACTCGACTACCGCCGAGCGCATTTCGGCACTGCGCGGAACCGCCCCGGACATCCAGAACGCGCCGTGCATCAGCCCGTCGAAGCGGATCGCCTCGGTGTCGACCCCCGCCTGCCGCAACGACTCGGCGTACGCCTCCGCCTCGTCGCGGGCCACCTCGTTCTCGGTGGTGAGCACGAGGGCCGGCGGCAACCCCTCGAGACCGCCGGCGCGACTCGGAACCGCATACGGGTGCTTCGCATCCTCGGGGGAGGACAGGTAGTTGCTCCAGAACCAGTCGAGGTCCCCGGCGCCGATCACGTACCCCTCGGCGAACTCCGTCTTGGACGGGAGGTCCGCGTTCGGATCGATCACCGGGTAGATCAGCACCTGCCCCCGCAGGCGCGGTCCGCCCTCGTCCCGGGCCCGCAGCGCGGTGACGGCGGCCAGGTTGCCGCCCGCGCTGTCACCCATGACGACGACGTTGCCGGGGTCACCGCCGTAACTTTCGACGTTGTCGGCCACCCACTGCAGGGCGGCGGCCGCGTCGTCGGCGGCGGCCGGGAACCGGTGTTCCGGGGCGCGGCGGTACGTCGCGGCGACGACGATCACGCCCGCGCCGTTCGCGACCGCCCGCGCCGGTTCGTCGACGACGTCGATGTCGCCGGCGACGAACCCGCCGCCGTGGAAGTACAGAACGACCGGGTGCGGCGCCCGGCCCTCCGGCACGTAGACCCGCAGCGCGATCTGCGCTCCGCCGCTCTCGTAGTGCGCTTCTTCCACCCGGGCGACGGGTTCGGGCGGCGCCTGCAGTCCGGTGAACGTCGCCACCACCGCCCGCGCCTCCTCCACGGTGCTGTGCTCGAAAGCCTTCAGCCCCTGCGCCTGTAGTCCGGCGATCAATTCTGCTGCGTGTGCGTCGAGTGCCATGTCGGTCTCCTTCGTAGGGGGTTCGGGGTCAGGACACGGTGGAGGCCACGTGGGCCTCCGCCCGGGTGAGTGCAAAACCGGAGTAGCCGCCTGCCACCACCTCGTCACACGTCGCCCGGTAGGTGGGGGCGCCGCCGAGGTAGACCATGCAGGCACGAGGCTTGCCGGGAATGTTCGCGCCCATGTACCACGAGTTCGTCTCCGGCAGCAGGGTCTGGTTGGCGATGTCGTTGGTCAAGGCACCCCAATCGCTTTCGGCCTGCGCGGTGGGCTCGATGACGTCGAGGTCGCGGCGGTCCAGGTAATCGATCGCGTCGGTCGCGAAGTCGACGTGGTCCTCGATTGCGAGGGGCATGTTGTAGAGCACCGACGGCGACTGCGGTCCGGTGATGAGGAACAGGTTCGGGAACTCGTTAACCATGATGCCGAGGTAGGTCTTGGGTCCGTGCTCCCACTTCTCGGCCAGCGGCAGACCGCCGCGACCGCGAATGTCCATGGCCATCAGCGGACCGGTCATCGCGTCGAATCCGGTTGCGAGGACGATGGTGTCGACCTCGTAGGTGCGGTCACCGACCCGGACTCCGGTTTCGGTGATCTCGTCGATCGGCGTGGACTTCACGTCGACGACGCTGACCGAGTCGCGGTTGAACGCCTCGTAGTAGTTGGTCTCGAGCGGGGGACGCTTGGTGCCGTACGCGTAGCCCGTCGGCGCCAGCGTCGCGGCCTTCGCCGGGTCCTGCACGCGCTCGTGGATCCGGTCGCGGATGTAGTCGGCGATCGTGTCGTTGGCCTTCTTGTCGAACAGGATGTCCTGGTAGGAGTCGATGAACAACCGGAACCCGCCGGCGTTCCAGCGCTCGTCGAACGTGCGGCGGCGCTCCTCGGCGTCGACGGCGAGCGCGGACGGCTGCACTCGAGTGAACGGGACGCCGAGGAAGTGGTTGCGGGCCGCGGTCCGCACGTCCGCGTAGTTGCTCTTGATATTCGCCACCTCGTTCGGGTCGATCGGACCGTTGCCGAGGGGGGTCGCGAAGTTGGGGGTGCGCTGGAAGACCACCAGTTCGGCCGCGTCCTCGGCAATGAACGGGATGACCTGAATGCCGCTGGCCCCGGTGCCGATCACGGCCACCCGCTTGCCGGTGAAGTCGGCGCCTTCACGCGGCCAGTTTCCAGTGAGCAGCACCTCGCCGCGGAAGTTGTCGATACCGCCGAACTCCGGTGTCTTCGGCACGGACAGGTTGCCTGCCCCCGAGATGAAGTACCGGCTGCGAACGACGGCGCCGTCGTCGGTGCGGACCGTCCACACGGAGTTCTCGTCGTCCCAGTGCACGCCGACCACGCGGGTGTCGAACGTGATGTCTTTGCGCAGGTCGAAGCGGTCGGCGACGTGTTCGAGGTAGCGGAGGATCTCCGGCTGTCCGGCGAACTTCTCACTCCACTGCCATTCCTGCTGCAGGTCCTCGTCGAACGAGTACGAGTAGTGGACGCTCTCGATGTCGCAGCGGGCACCGGGGTACCGGTTCCAGAACCAGGTGCCGCCGACGTCCGAGCCGGCTTCGAACACCCGCGTCGACAGCTTCATCGTGTCGCGCAGCTTGCGCAGCGCGTAGAGGCCGGCGAATCCGGCACCCACGACGACGACATCGACGTCGGCAGAAGAAATGGGCTTTGACATGGTGTTGAGCTCCTCGAGGCGATGGGTTCCGGCCGGAGTCGAGCGGGCAACCGGGGTATGCCAACGACAATGACCCACGTCACATCACCCCCACACCGGGTAAAACACCCCCTCGGCTACCTGTGTTGTCCGTCACATTCGATGGGGGTAGGTTTCGTTCCACACCTGGCCAACCGGACACGGGAGAAATCCACTGACTCGCTCGAGAGAACTCACGAGGTCGATGACCAGCTTCGTCGGCCGGCGCCGCGAGATCGAGGAAGCCCGCGCACGACTGCAGCAATCCCGGCTCGTGTCGCTGCTCGGTGCCGGCGGCGTGGGCAAGACGCGGCTGGCCGAGGAACTCGCGGTCCGCTCCGCGCGTGCCTTCCGCGATTCCGTCCGGTGGATCGACCTCGCGCCCGTCCGCGATCCCGCCGCGCTGCCCTCCGCGGCCGCGGCCGCCCTCGGCGTCACCGACCAGTCGAGCCGTGCGGTGATGGACAAGGTGATCGACCAACTGCAGTCCCGGCACATGCTGGTCGTCCTCGACAACTGCGAGCACCTACTGTCCGCGGCAAGCGAATTCGTCGGTGCCGTCCTCGCCTCGGCGCCGGAGGTCCGGATCCTCACCACGAGTCGCGAACCGCTCGGGATCGCCGGCGAATTCACGTACCTCCTTCCGCCACTGAGCACTCCGGGTGACATCGAGGACTGCCGCGCCGCGGACATCGCCCCGTTCGAATCGGTGTCGTTGCTCGTCGAGCGCGCGCAGGGCGTCGTCGCCGACTTCCGCCTCACCGACGCGAACGCCCCCGCCATCGCGCAGCTGTGCAATCAGCTCGACGGGATCCCGCTCGCCATCGAACTCGCCGCGGCCCGGCTGCGGTCGCTGTCCGCGTCGCAGCTCGTCGAACGACTCGACCAGCGTTTCGCACTCCTCACCGGCGGTGACCGGGCGGCGATGCCCCGCCAGCAGACGTTGCGCGCCCTCATCGACTGGAGTTACGAACTGTGCTCGGACACCGAGCGGCTGCTGTGGTCGCGGCTCGCCGTGTTCCCCGGAAGCTTCGATCTCGAAGCTGCGGAAGCCATCAGCGGGTTCGGTGCGTTGTCGGACTCGCCGGTCATCGACGTCCTCGACCGCCTCGTCGGAAAATGTCTTGTCACCGTGGACCGTTCGACCGAGCGTCTCCGCTACTCGCAGCTGATGACGGTGCGGGAGTACGGGCACGAGCTCCTCGAGCTGAGCGGGGAGCGCGACGAGCTGTACCGGCGACATCTCGAGCATTATTCGGAGCGTGCCCGCCGGTCGTCGCTCGACTGGTGCGGGCCAGGACAATCCGAGATCCTCGCGGAACTGCGGATCGACCACCCCAACCTCGTGGCCGCCCTGGACTGGGCCCTGCACGACGACTCGCAGCGGGCGGCGGCCGCGGAACTGGCCGTCTCGCTGCGGTACCACTGGATCGCGGGCGGCAACCTGTCCGACGGGAGGACCCGGCTCGAGCGGATACTGCTACGGCTCACCGAACCCACCCGGGAACGGGGCGACGTGCTGTGGGTGACCGCGTGGACCGCGCTGATCCAGGGCGACCGCGACGCCGCGCGCGAGCACCTCGACGAGTGCACGGCGATCGCGACCGCGCTCGGTGACGAACGACTGCGCGCGCACGCCGACCACTGGGCGGGGATCCACGCAGTGTTCTCCGGCCGCCCCGACGACGCCATCGGACTGTTCCGTGATGCCATCGCCGTTCACCGCGCCGTCGGCGACACGGCCTCGGTGCTGACCGCATCGTTCGAGATGGGCATGGCGCAGACCTACGACGGCCGACTCGACGACGCCCTCGAGACGTGCCGCGACGTGATCGCGGTGGCGGACGTGCACGGCGAGAAGTGGAACAAGGCCTACGCCCTGTGGGTTTCGAGCGTTGCGTACTTTCACCTGGGCCGGTGCGACGATGCCGTCGATGCCGCCCAGCAAGCATTGCGGATCCAACGCGACTTCAAGGACAAGATCTGCACGGCCCTGTCGATCGAGGTGCTGTCGTGGGTGGCCACGTCGAGCGGTGACGCGAACGCGGCGGCGAGGCTGTGCGGCGCCGCGAAGGGTGTGTGGCATCGGCTGGGCACGTCCGTCGCGGCGTTCGGCCCGCACATCACCGACGACTCCCTCTCGTCGGAGCGCACCGCGGCCCGCATCGTGGGACCGGACGAGTTCGCCCAGCTCGCAACGCCTGCGGTCCGGCTCACGATCGAGGAGGCCGTCGACCTCGCACTGGGAACCCCCACCGAGCACAGGACACCTCGCGCCGAGGCGTCACCGCTCACCAAACGGGAACAGGAAATCGCCGGCCTGCTCGCCCAGGGCCTCAGCAATCGGCAGATAGCCGAGTCGTTGGTGATCTCGCGGCGCACCGTCGACGGACACGTCGAGCACATCTTCGACAAGCTGGCCGTCAGCTCCCGCACGCAGGTGGCGGCGTGGGTCGCTGCCCGGGCACATCCGCCCGCCGTGGAGACCGGCCGATAACCGGACCGCAACCGCCCGCCGCGCGAAAGGCACTGCACAGTCGGGAATCTCGACGGTCTATACTCCACCTCGTCGCCCACGGTCGTGGGCTCCACCACGGGGAGGCAACGCATGACGTCGCAGCAGCAGGACACCTCGGCGGACCACAGCGGGCCGCTGGCACCGCCGCCCGCCAGCAGTCTGCCGCTCGCCATTGTTGCGATCATCGCGTTCGTGCCGTTCGGCATCGTCGCACTGCTGCGCTCGCTCACCGTCCACCGACTGTGGGAGCGGGGCGAATACGACCTTTCGGTGCGCGCCGCCGCCGACGCCCGACAGTGGTCGATCCGCGCCATCGCCCTCGGCCTGTCGATCGCGGTGTTCGCGGTCGGGGCGGCGCTGGTGCTGTCGAAGCCCTAAACGCTGTGAGCGGGAGCCGATTCTACCGGCGGCCGCGGCCGTAGCCAGGCGGGCAGCCACCGCGGCTGCGCATCGGGCGCCTGGTCGAGCACGCCGCCCGCCGGATCGTCGATGAAGCCGTATCGCACGAGGTCCTCGCCGGGCCGGTAGATCTGGCGGATGATCAGCGCGCAGATGACCACGACCGCAATGTCGCGGACCACCACCGCGGCGGTGAACCACTGCTCGGGGAGTCCCTTGTTGGACACGCCGAGGTAGTAGAACATCCGCGGCACCCACACCAGCGCGTCGATCGTCATCCAGGCCAGCAGGATCCGCCGGTGCGGGAACGCGAGGACGGCCAGCGGGACGAGCCACAGCGAATACTGCGGGCTCCACACCTTGTTGGTGAGGAGGAACCCCGCGACCAGCAGGAAACACAATTGGGTCAGCCGCGGCCGTCGCGGCGCCGTCAGCGCGATGTACCCGATCCCGACACACACGAGAGCGAACAGCAGGAACGACACCGCGTTGAGCACGGTGGGCGCCTGACCGGCCGACAGGATCCCGTCGAATCCGGTCCAGCCCGTGAACGACGAGATGACGTTGTAGACGGAGTCCGGGTCGGCGCCGCGTTCGGAGTTGAGCCGGAAGAATTCGGCCCATCCGCGTGGGAACAGCAGGGCGATCGGCAGATTGACCGCCAGCCACGCGCCGATACCGGTCAGCGCCGTCACCGACCACTCACGGACCCTGCCCGTGCGCAGGCACAGCACCAGCAGAGGTCCGAGGAGCAGCAGCGGATACAGCTTGGCGGCACCACCGAGCCCGAGCAGGATTCCGGCGAGAACCGGCCGTTTCCGCGACCACGCCAGCAGCCCACCCGTAGCGAAAGCCGTTGCGAGGGGATCGAAATTCGTGAACACGTGCACGATCACCAGCGGGGACACTGCGATCAGCGCGGCGTCCCAGATGCGCCGTCCGGCCAGCAGCGCACTCGCCCAGACGGTGACCAGCCACGCCAGCGCCAGACCGAACGCGACGACGTTGAAATAGATCGCTACCTGCAGCGCACCGGGCAGCCAGTGCACCGCATCCCACGACTTCGCGATCGTCATCGCGCCGTACTGGTAGAGCCCGGAGATCACCGGGTACTCCATGTAGCGGCGCTGGGTCTGGCCGTTGCCGGCGTCTTCCTCCCACCACTTCTTGTAAGGGAAGGCGCCCTCGTTCAGCCGTTCCGCCCCGTACAGCGGGACCGTGTCCGAGTAGCACATGGCGACGTACTGCCGGCTGCCACTCCAGTCGAGCCCGAGCGCGCCGTTCTCGCCGACCGACGCCTGCTGAATGCACGGCGCCTTCGCGAACCAGCCGAGCGCGAGAAACACGATCGCCAGCAACAGAATGGCGCGCATCGGCGTGAAGAACCGGCTGCGCCCGACGACCGCATGCCGTCCGACCGGACCACCGATCACCCCGGAGAGGTCGGCGGTCAGCGGGTCGGTGCGCCCGGGAAGGTCCCGCCAATCCGCGGAACGCCGATCCTTCGCCAGCGGCGCGGGCGAGACGAATCCCGTCTCACCCGCGTCGCGGACGTCGTGCGCGTCAGGGTTGTCGGCCACTCCGCGAGGCTACCGGTCGCCGTTAACGGGCCGGAACCTGCTGTTGGCCGTTGCCGTTACCGGCGTTCGGCGGCGTCGTCGTCTCCGGTTCCTCCGGAACCGCCGGGGCCGCGGTGGTCGGCCTCGGTGCCAGACCCGGAATCGGAATGGTGATCCCGGGAAGGATCTCGACCGGCGACGGCGTCACGACCACCGGCGGCACGAGCTCCGTCGGCAGCTGGAACGTGCTCGTCGGCGGCGCCGACGTCTTGGTCGGTGCCGGTGCCGAATAGGCGGGGATACCCGACTGGCCACCGATCGCACCCGGCTTCGGGAACTTCTCGACGTCCGTGCCCTCGAGGGCGCCGTCCATCGTGTCCTTCCAGATGTCGGAGGGCAGACCGGAACCGTAGATCATGGCGCCGCTGCTGTTCTCCAGCGCCTGACCGTCCGTGGTGCCCACCCAGACCGCCGTGGACAGCGACGGGGTGTACCCGACCATCCAGGCGTCCTTGTTCTTGCCGGTGTCACCGAGCTGCGCGGTACCCGTCTTTGCCGCCGACGGGCGTCCGCCCGCCAGGTTGTGGCCGCGCGAGTACCCGGCGATGGGTTCCATCGCCGAGGTCACGTTGTCGGCGACGTCCTTGTCGATGCGGTCCTCACCGGTGTCACCGCCGCGGTCGAGCAGGACCGTTCCGTCGGCGCTGACGACCTTCTGCACGAAGTGCGGCGCGTGGTACGTACCCGAGGCGGCCAACGTGGCGTACGACGACGCCATGTCGAGGACCCGCGACTGGTACTGGCCGAGCACGATGCCGTTGTTCGGACCGCTGCCGTCGGGCTCGGTCAGCGACGGCCCGACGCCGGGGATCTCCTTCGGGATGCCCGCCTTGTGGGCCATCTCGGCGATCGCCTGCGGTCCACCGTCGAGTTCGAGTTCCTGACGGTAGAAGCTGGTGTTCAGCGAACGCTTCAGCGCCTCGGCGATGGTGCAGGTGCCGCAGCCCTCGCCTTCGACGTTGCTGATGGTGATGCCGTTGACCGTGAGCTCCGAGCTGTCGTACATCTGCGACAGCGGGATGCCCTGATCCAGGGCCGCGGCGAGACCGAACACCTTGAACGACGAACCGGTCTGCAGTCCCGCGTTCGCGAAGTCGTAGCCGCCGCCGTCCTCGCCGCCGTAGTACGCGCGCACCGCGCCGGTCTTCGGATCGACCGACACGACACCGGTACGCAGGTTCTCCGGCTCACCCTCCATGTTGGAGCGCGCCGAATCCACCGCCGCCGCCTGGGCGACGGGGTCGATCGTCGTGGTGATCTCGAGGCCCTCGGTGTTGAGCAGCTGCTCGCTGATCCCCGCCTCACCCAGCTCCCGCAGAACCTGGTTCTTGATCAGGCCCTCCGGCCCGGAGTCCTGGTTGCCGTTGTCGACCTGCGCGATCGGCACGTACGGCGGGTACTGCATCACCGACCGGGCCGACTGCTCCAGAGTTCCCGCCGACACCATGCCGTCGAGCACGTAGTTCCAGCGCGCCTGCGCACCCTCCGGGTTGTTCTCCGGATCGAGCAGCGACGGCAGCTGGATCGAGGACGCCAGCACCGCGCTCTCCTCGACCGTCAACTGGTCGACGGGCTTGTTGAAATACGCCTTCGACGCGGCCGCGATGCCGTACGCACCACGCCCGAAGTAGATGGTGTTCAGGTACGCGGCGAGGATGTCGTCCTTGGACCACTCGCGGGCCATCTTCGACGAGATGACGAGTTCCTTCATCTTTCGCGTCAGCGAACGCTCGGAACCGACCATCGTCTTCTTGACGTACTGCTGCGTGATGGTCGAGCCACCGCCAGCGCTGTCCTTGCCCAGGACGTTGTCGCGGGCGGCACGCGCGAACCCACCGATCGAGAAGCCGGGGTTCGAGTAGAAGTCCCGGTCCTCGGCAGCGAGCACCGCGTCACGAGTGTGCTTCGGGATCTGGTCGAGCGTCACCTCGGTGCGGTTGCCCTCCGGCGGCACGACCTTGCTGAGCACCGACGTTCCGTCGGATGCGTAGATCGTCGCCACCTGGTTGGTCTTGAGGTCGCCGGGCCGCGGGACGTCCTGGACGACGTACGCCGCCATGAACAGCAGGATCGGAATGATCAGACCCATCGCGACGCACGCGTACGCCGTCCGGCGCACGATCTTCCACCGCGACTTCTTCACAGCCGTCTTCTTTCCACCCTTGGGCGGTTCGCCACCGCGGCCGCCGCCGGTCTTGCGACCGTTCGACGGCGGAGGTCCCGGCGGGCGCCCACCGGGGCCCGACTGGTTACGCGCCACCGGGGGCGCGCCTGCGGGGCGTCCGGGCGGCGGGCCCGGACGACGCGGCGGGGGACCCGGCGGACGCCCACCACCCTGCGGCGGCGGACCGGGACGACGAGGCGGCGGGCCGGGGGGACGGCCACCACCCTGCGGGGGCGGAGGCGGCATCCGACGCGGCGGCGGGCCGCCCGATCGGCCCGGCGGGGGCCCACCCGCAGGCTGTCCGCCGCGGGGTGGTGGACCTCCGGGGCGTCCCTGTGGCGGGGGGCCACTCGGTCGTCTCGGTCCGTTCGGTCGATCACCCGGGGCGTTGCTGCGGGGGGAACTCACGTACAAATCTCCAGTGGTTGTGGACCGGCTTCAGTCCTGCGTTACGTCTGTGGGCACTCTTCTGCCCGCGTCCGTGTTCGGGCGTGTCTACTCGCTCGCGGTTCGACGGCTCGGAGGCCGCGGCCGTGGCGACGAACGCCTGGGCCGTTTCGGTTCGGGCACGGTACCGAGAACATAGGACTGGACCAAATGGTTCCAGCTGCATGTCCGGCACACCTCGACCACGTGAACCGAGAACTCCTCCTGAGTGGACGCGAGACGCACCAGCTCCTCGGCCGTACGAGCCGAACCCGACACCGGGCCCAACTTGTCACCGAAGACCCAGGAGACCAGAGTCAACTGCTCCTTACGGCAGATCGGGCACACCACATCACTGCCCTTGCCGTGGAACTTTGCGGCACGAAGCAGGTAGGGGCTGGCGTCACACACTTCCGTGACACCTGTCCTGCCCGAGTAGACCTCGGCCAGGAGTGACCGGCGCTGAAGCGCATAGTCCACCACCTGCCGCTGTATCCGCACGGAGACCAGAGTACGTGCGTCGCGTCCGGAGAGAAGGGGTCGGTCGAGTGACGCTGGTCAAACACGGTTGCCGCACTACGATGCCGGTGTGGCCTCAGGACCGTCCTCGCAGACTCGCGCACGTGACCTCGATCGGGTCAACGCATGCAGCCAGCTCGACGCCGCCTACGCCGACGGGCAGCTCGGCGCCGGCGAGTACCACGACCGCACCGCCCAGGCCATGTCGGCGAAGACCCTCACCGAACTGAACCTGCTGATCAGCGACCTGCAGCTGCCGTCGTCGATCACCGCACAGGCACCTGTCCGGACACCGGGATCGCCCCACCGGGCATTGCGGATCGCGCTCGCGTGCGGTGCGGTGATCACGGTCGGCGCGGTCGGTCTCGCGCTCACCGAGCAGGACGGCCCGGACCCCGCCACGCCACCGGTCCCGGTGCAGGTCGACAAGCCACTCGCCCAGCCGGAGGTCGAGGTGCCCGCGGTGGAACCGATCATCGTGGGCCAGGCGCAGCCCCTCACCCAGGACGGGATCCACGCCCTCTCCGAGCAGTACCGGCAGAAGTTCGGCGACCTCACCGTCCACGAACTGGGGTTGTACGACGAGTACGCGATCCTGTCGCGGACAGCCCCGGACGCGCCCGACAAGGTCGACCGGTACGACTTCCGCGGCGGGTTCAAGACGTCGGGCATCCGCACGCAGCGCCTCCCCGGAACCGGCGAGGTCGACCTCGCGCAGGTAAACGTGCCGGCCCTCGTCGCGCTCATCGCCGACGCACCCCGGCTGGTCGGAGTCCCGGACGGCACCATCGGGCACGTTCTCCTCGCCGACGGCGGCAAGGGACCGACGATCAACGTGTACGTCTACGACAAGCAACAGACCGGCGGGGGCTACCTGCGGGCGACGCTCGGCGGAGACGTATGGCAGGTGAACCCCGCGAACTAGTTCTAAGATCCACCCGTGGCCAGCCGATACCCACCGAACACGCGGGCACGCGACGTCGATCGAGCCAACACGTCCGCACTGCTCGACGCCGCGTTCGGCGACGGCCAGATCAACGAGGCGGAACACCGCGCGATGTCCGAACTCGCCGCGGAGGCGCGCACCCTCGCCGACCTCGAGGTCCTGGTCAGTGACCTGCAAAGGCCCGCCGACGCACCACCGGACGCACGTCCCCCACGCGACACCGCCAAGCACTGGTTCCCGGCCGCCGTCGCCGTCGCCGCAGTCGTGGCGGCCGTCGGCGCCTTCACGCTCGTCGACAGCGACGACGCGCAGGCCACCGTGACCCCCGTCGCGCAGCAGGTCGATTTCGATTCCGTCGAACCGCTGGTCGTCGCGACGCCGAATCCCGTCACCCCCGAGGGCATGAAGGTGTTCCTCGACCGGTACCGCGCCAAGTTCGGCGACCTGATCGTCGACGACCTCACCCTCTACGAGGGCGGCCACGCCAGCCTCGAACGCGCGCTTCCCCTCGAACCGAACCGGATGGTCCGCTACGACTACCGCGGCGGGTTCACGCCGTCGGGTACCCCGACCACCCGGAAGGTCGACACACCCGTGTTCGACCTGTCGACGCTGAACCTCGATCGGATCGGCGGAACGGTCGTGGGTGCCCCGGTGAGCCTCAACGTCCCCGACGGAGAAGTCAGCCACATCTCGTTCGAAGCCGACGAGGACGGCCCCAGCGTGTCGATCTACGTGACCAACGAATTCAGCGAGAGCGGACACATGGAACTCGCCCCGTCCGGTGAGCCTTTGAGCGTCTACCCCTTCGGCCGATAGGACGCAGATGCCCAGGACCACACTCGCGGGAATCCGCGCCCGCGACTCCGACCGCGCCGACGCCTGCGGGATGCTCGACGCCGCGCTCGCCGACGGGCAACTGCCCGCGGAGGAACACGCCTCCCGCACCTCCACGGCGATGCGGGCGAAGACGTTCGACGAACTGGACCGCCTCATCGGGGACCTCCAGATCCCCAGCCGGCTCGCGGCCAGCCCCGTCGTGTCGCCGCGACGCCGCCGATCGTCGCGGCGGTGGGTGTATGCCGCGGTCCTCGTCGTCGCCGCAGCTGCCGTGGGCGGCATCGCCGGAGCCGTCACGAACAGCGACCTCGGCCCGTCGAAATCGGTACCGAACCTCACCACCGGCGCCGGGCTGCACTTCTTCCTCGACGAGTACCGCGCCGAATACCGCGACACCGTCGCCGACGAACTCGGCCTCTACCCGGCCCACGCCGTCTTCGACCGGCCGTCCGCCGGCAACGCCCGGCAATCCGACTCCTACCTCTACGACGGCGAATTCGACGACTGGGGCAGCTCCTCCACCCGATCCGACGACGAGAAGTCCTTCGACCTCGGCACCGTCGACCAGGTCGCGATCGCCCGCCTGCTCGCCGGGGCACCCGAAACCCTGCGCGTCCCCGACGGCGCGGTGGAGATCGTCTCCTTCCGGTACGAACCCGGGTCCGACGACGGACCGCCGACCATCTCCATCCACGTGAAGAACGCCGCCGGCCACACCGGACACATGGTCGTCGGATTCGACGGCGAACCGTTCGACATCTACCCCTACGAGGACTGAGCGTCCGGGGTCGTGCCCGGCGGTGGCCACCCGGCCGCCGGCCACCGGGCTTCCCCGTCGCCCGATGTGACATTCGTTCAGTCAGACGGCACCGGTGTGACATTCGGCGACCCGGCCGGACACCCGGACCTGTGTTAACAACCTGTGACGGCTTGTCCCATGTATCGAGCGCGCGTATCCTCCTATATATCGGTGCGATATAGTTTTGAATCGCATCACGCGGTTAGGTCGGGCGACTCAGGGGGTGGACGTGCTCGAATTGGCAATTCTCGGGCTGCTCCACGAGTCACCCATGCACGGATACGAGCTGCGCAAACGGTTGACGGGACTGCTGGGTGCATTTCGCGCCTTTTCGTACGGTTCCCTCTACCCGACGCTCCGACGCATGCAGGCAGACGGTTTGATCGCCGAGGACGCAGGCCCTCCGGGGACCGTCAAGCGTCGCGCCCGCCGCGTCTACCAGCTCACGCCGATCGGCAAGGAGCGGTTCAAGGAACTGGTCGCCGACACGGGTCCGCAGAACTACACCGATGACGGATTCGGCGTTCATCTCGCCTTCTTCAGCCGCACTCCCGCAGAGGCGCGGATGCGGATTCTCGAAGGCAGACGACGCCAGGTCGAGGAGCGCCGCGAGGCGCTTCGCGACGCGATCGGAAAAGCGAGCGGCACGCTGGATCGCTACACCAAGCAGCTCCACCAGCTCGGTCTCGAATCCAGTGAGCGTGAAGTGCGCTGGCTCAACGAGCTGATCGCCGCCGAGCAATCGACAGCAACACCTAAGAAAAAAGGAGAACCCGACCATGGGTGAGAACAGCACCGCGGTGCGCGTGGCCATTGTGGGCGTGGGGAACTGTGCCTCGTCCTTGGTTCAGGGCGTGCAGTACTACAAGGACGCCGACGAGACGGCGACCGTTCCCGGCCTCATGCACGTCAAGTTCGGCAAGTACCACGTGCGCGACGTCCAGTTCGTCGCCGCGTTCGACGTCGACGCCAAGAAGGTCGGATTCGACCTGTCCGAGGCCATCTTCGCCAGCGAGAACAACACCATCAAGATCGCCGACGTCCCGCCGGCCGACGTTCCGGTGTTGCGCGGCCCCACCCTCGACGGCATCGGCAAGTACTACGCCGAGACCATCGAGATCTCCGAGGCCGAGCCCGTCGACGTCGTCAAGGCTCTCAAGGACGCCAAGGTCGACGTGCTGGTCTCGTACCTGCCCGTGGGTTCCGAGGACGCCGACAAGTTCTACGCCCAGTGCGCCATCGACGCGAATGTCGCGTTCGTCAACGCCCTGCCCGTGTTCATCGCTTCCGACCCCGAGTGGGCTGCGAAGTTCAAGGACGCCGGCGTCCCCATCGTCGGTGACGACATCAAGTCGCAGGTCGGCGCCACCATCACCCACCGCGTGATGGCGAAGCTCTTCGAAGACCGTGGCGTGCAGCTCGACCGCACGATGCAGCTGAACGTCGGCGGCAACATGGACTTCAAGAACATGCTCGAGCGTGACCGCCTGGAGTCGAAGAAGATCTCCAAGACGCAGGCCGTGACGTCGAACCTGACGCGCGACCTCGGTCCGGGCAACGTGCACATCGGCCCGTCGGATCACGTCGGCTGGCTCGACGACCGCAAGTGGGCGTACGTCCGCCTCGAGGGTCGCGCCTTCGGTGACGTTCCGCTGAACCTGGAGTACAAGCTCGAGGTCTGGGACTCCCCGAACTCGGCCGGCATCATCATCGACGCCGTCCGCGCAGCCAAGATCGCCAAGGACCGCGGCATCGGTGGACCCGTCTACCCGGCGTCCGCGTACCTGATGAAGTCCCCGCCGGTCCAGATGGCGGACGACAAGGCTCGCACCGAGCTCGAGGCGTTCATCATCGACGCGTAGTTCACCACGCAGCAATATCGGGCGAATGCACCTTTCGTCGTCTTCACGGCGATGAAAGGTGCATTCGCCTTTGTGTTCGATTTCTTGTCAGACCCTCCCTCTACGGTGACACCCAGGATTCATCGAGGGAGGCGTGATGTCCGACAACACTTTCGATCGAGAGATCGACGACGCTTGGACCGAGCTCCAGGACCGTCTGACCGGGTACGTGCACGCTATGGAGGACGACGACGAACTGGTGCTGCAGTCGCAGTACGACAGCGTCGACGACGGCCTCGTCGAGACCGCCGCGTGCGTGCGGTTCTTCGCGTGGGCCGGCGACAAGGTGCGGTGCGAGGTGCCGTCCAACCGCTTCCTGCACCCGGCGCGGGCGCTCACCGAGGAGGAGCACGATCGGCTGATCGAGCTCGGCTGGAACCGCCCCGACCTGTGCGAGCACGTCGACGAGGGCAACGGTTCCGCGTCGTACTACCTCGACGCCGACCGGGAGGACGCCCACCTGCTGGCGTCGATGACGGTCACCGTGTTCCGGGAGATCTGGGACCTTCTGCATCCCTCGTTCCTGAAGGCGATCACCGGTGGCCGGGACGAGACTCCGGAGTTCGGCTCTGCTGACGTCCCGGCCCAGCTGCGTGACGGCGCCGGGTTGCGCGACCGTGTCGATGCCGCGGTCGAATCGATGCTCGATCAGGCACCGGGCAAGGACGCGGACGGCGACATCCTCGTGTGGGTCGGCGACCTCCCCACGTATGTGCGGGTGATCGAGGAGGACGCCCGCGTCGAGGTGTTCGCCCGCGTGGTCCACACGATCAGCGATCGCACGCGCACCGCGGAGGCGCTCGCCGACCTCAATCGCCAGTGGCCCGACATCAAGTTCCTGCTCATCGTCGACAACGTGGTCGCCGTCATGCGCGTCGACGGATCACCGTTCGTCGCGGATCATCTGGTGTCGGTGTTCCGGATGTTCGAGCATTTCGTGGACACCGTCGACGACGCGTTCGCCGAAAAGCTCGGTGGCAAACTCAATTCCACGCCCGGCGCCACGTCCTCGTACGCCGACCACGAATGCGAGGACGAGTTCCCCGCCGCCCTCGTGACCCTGATCCACCTCGACTCGGAGAGCGGGCTCGACCCGGACGACGTGGCGGAGATCTGCGGACGCGACCGCGACACCATCCTCGAGTTCCTCCGGCTCTGCACCGAGCAGGAGTTCGAGTGGCGTCACAACGCGGAACTCGCCCGCGACGAGGAGCCCGAAGAGGCCGACATGTGCGAGGACGAGGCGAGCGCCTGGGCGAAGACGAAGGAAAGCCTCCGCGCCGCGCTGCGGGTTGTGGTGCTGCCGAACAGGACTCCGCCGCGCGGCGGGATTCAGAACCTCGGCTAACCCGGTAGCGGGATGATGACGCCCGGGAGGATTTCGATCTGGGTCGGCGCCGGGACGGGTGCGGGCACCGGCGGGACGGGCGGGACCGGGACGGCCGGTGGCGGAACCTCGACGGGCGCCGGGGTGGGGGCACCGGGCGGCGGGACAACCCCGCTGGTGCCGGTTCCCGTTCCGTCGCCGCTGGTTTGACCGGACCATGTGGGCACACCGGCCTGGCCGCCGATCGGGTCGGGCCACGGGAAGTCTTCCCAATCGGTGTCTTCGAGGGCGCCGTCCATCGTGTCTTTCCAGATGTCGGACGGCAGACCCGAACCGTAGATCAGGCCGCCCCAGCTGTTGTTGATAGCGGTGGCGTCGGCCTTGCCGATCCACACCGCCGTCGCCAGCGACGGCGTGTAACCGACCATCCAGGCGTCCTTGTTCTCGCCGGTGTCCCCGAGCTGCGCCGTGCCGGTCTTCGCCGCGGACGGGCGTCCCCCCGCCAGGGCGTGGCCACGCGAGTAGGAGGCGATCGGCATCAGAGCTTGGCTGATGTTGTCGGCCACCGCGGCATCGAGCCGGCGCTCACCCGGGCTCGGCGCACGGTCCAGGAGCACGACGCCGTCGGCGGTCACGACCCGCTGCACGAAGTACGGCTGGTGGTAGATGCCCGACGCCGCGAGAGTCGCGTACGCGGACGCCATGTCGATCGGCCGCGACAGGTACTGGCCGAGGACGATGCCGCCCTCGGGTTCGCCGCCGTTCTCGCTGAGCGTCTTGCCCTGCACCCCGGGGATGAACTCCGGGATCCCCGACTTGTGGGCGGCGTCGGCGATGGCTTGCGGACCATTGTCCAGCGACATCATCAACCGGTAGAAGCTCGTGTTCAGCGACCGCTTCGTCGCCTCGGCGATGGTGCACGTGCCGCAGGACTCGCCCTCGACGTTGCCGATCTGCACGCTGCCGACCGTCAGCGGAGCACTGCTGAAGCGGGCGGACAGGGGGATGCCCTGCTCCAGCGCCGCGGCCAGGCCGAACACCTTGAACGACGACCCGGTCTGCAACGGCGCCTGGGCGTAGTCGAAGCCGGCGCCGTCCTCGCCGCCGTAGTACGCGCGCACCCCGCCGGTGCGGGGATCGATCGACACGACTGCGGTCCGCAGCCCCGGGTCCTCCCCTTCGAGGTTGTCGTGGACGGCCTCGATCGCGGACTGCTGCGCCCTCGGATCGATCGTGGTGGTGATCTGCAGACCCTCGGTGTTGAGGGTCTGCTCGGAAATCCCCGCGTCCGACAATTCGCGCAGCACCTGGTTGCGGATCAGGCCGTCGGGCCCCGGCGCGGAGTTGGCGTCGGTGGGCCGGTTGGACGGCGCAGTGACCGGGAATTCGGTCGCGCTGCGGTCCTGCTGAGCGAGCACACCCATCGCGACCATGCCGTCGAGGACGTAGCTCCAGCGGGCCTGCA
Source organism: Rhodococcus mengyinensis (assembly GCF_048381435.1). Classification (NCBI taxonomy): domain Bacteria; kingdom Bacillati; phylum Actinomycetota; class Actinomycetes; order Mycobacteriales; family Nocardiaceae; genus Rhodococcus; species Rhodococcus mengyinensis. The sequence continues at coordinate 41,627 of NZ_JBLWIT010000062.1, forward strand.
GCTGGTCGAGGTTGGCCTCGGGGTCGAGGTAGGACGGGCTCTGAATCACGGAGGCGAGCACCGCGCCCTCGGCCACCGACAGGTCGCCGACCGGCTTGTCGAAGTAGGCGCGCGAGGCCGCCTCGATGCCGTACGCGCCGCGGCCGAAGTAGATGGTGTTCAGGTAGGCGGCGAGGATCTCGTCCTTGGACCACTCGCGGGCCATCTTGGTGGAGATCACGAGTTCGCGCATCTTGCGGTACACGTTGCGGTCCGCGCCGACCAGCACGTTCTTCACGTACTGCTGCGTGATCGTCGACCCGCCGCCCGCGCTTTCCTTGCCGAGGACGTTGTCGCGGGCGGCACGCATGAACCCGGTGACGGAGAAGCCGGGGTTGGAGTAGAAGTTGCGGTCCTCCGCCGACAGGACGGCGTCGCGGACGTGCTGAGGAATGGCGTCGAGCGCGATCTCGGTGCGGTTGCCCTCCGGCGGGATCACCTTGGTCAGCTCGGTGGTGCCGTCGGCGGCGAAGACGGTGGCCACCTGATTGGTCTTCATGTCCGACGGGCGCGGGACCTCGGCGCGGACGTAACTGACCAGGAACCCGACGAGCGGGATGACCAGCAGCAACGCGATCACGACCAGGCTCACCCGGCGGACCGCGCGCCACCGGTTGCGCTTCTTCTGCCCGTCCGGTGATGGAGTGGTCGTGTCAGCCGCACCGTCGTCCGCGGGCGGTGTGCCCCCCGCATCGGAGGCATGGTTGCCCGTCGCGTCGTTGCCAGAACTCACTTCCACACTCCCGGTCAGTTATCCGGTCACGGAGGATCATCGCACCCACCCGTACGTATGTTATGTGAATGGCCTCGAGTGTGACGCGCGCCGCGCTAACGCTCAGCAAATGTCCATACCGACCGTACTGTTTCAGCGCATCCGATTCCGGGCGACGACCGCCAGCCCCGACAGCACCAGGCATCCGAGCAACACCAGCGCGGGGGTGACGCCGGGGTCGCCGCGGACGACCTCGACGACCGCGGCGATGAACGCCATCACCGTGAAGAACCCGAGGACGCCGATCAGAACCTCGAGCCGCTGCCGCTTCGCCACCGGATGCACGGCCGACACCTTTCCCCTCGCTCCGCTCGACCGTTAACTCTTCACGCCGCCGGCCGTCAAACCCGACACGATGCGACGCTGGAACAGCAGCACCATGATCACCAGCGGAATGGTGACGATCGTGCCCGCCGCCATGATCGCCGCGTACGGCACGACGTGCGGGTCGTTGCCGGAGAACCGGGCGATCGCGACCGTGACCGGTTCGGTGGCATCGCTGGAGAGCTGGCTGGCGAGCAGGTATTCGTTGACGGTCGCGATGAACGCGAGGATGGCGGTGGTGAACAGGGCGGGCGCGGCGAGCGGCAACATCACCAGACGGAACGCCTGACCGCGGCTGGCGCCGTCGATCCGGGCCGCCTCCTCGAGCTCCCAGGGGAGTTCCTTGAAGAACGACGTCAGCGTGTAGATGGTGAGCGGCAGGACGAACGAGATGTTCGGGATGATCATCGCCTGGTAGGTGCCGATCCAGCCGATGTTCGTGAACAGCTGGAACAGCGGAGTGACGAGGGCGACGACGGGGAACATCGACGCGCCGAGCACGATCCCGACCACCACGTACTTGAACCGGAACTCGATGCGGGCCAGCGCGTAGGCGGTGAAGATGCCGACGGCGAGGGCGACGACGGTGGTGATACCGCCGATGATCATGCTGTTGACGACGGCCCGGGTGAAGTTGTTGCCGCTGCTCGTCGACAGCGCGTTCTGGAAGTTCTCGAGCGTGACGTGCGTGGGCCAGGGTGTGGTGTCGAACGTGTAGTCGGGGTCGCGGAACGCCGTCACCATCATCCAGTAGAACGGGGCGAGCCCCCAGACGAGGATGATCGCGACACCGATGTAGATGCGGGAGTTCTTGAAAGCGAACCGCTTCGGGCGGTTGCGGCGGACCGTTCTGGTCGGGAGTTCGAGCTCCGGGGCGCGATGGGTCACGACTTCGGCCCCTTTCGCTGGGCTTCCTGAGTCTCGACGGCGTTGGCACCGAGGAACTTCACGAGGACGAACGCCACCGCGAAGATCAGGAGGAACGTGATGGTGGAGAGCGCGGACGCGCTGTTGAACCCTTGCCGCACCTGGTCGACCACGAGGATCGACACCGTCGTGGTGGCAGGGTTGCCGCCGGTCAGGATGGCGGGGAGGTCGTACATGCGCAGGGCGTCCATCGTGCGGAACAGGATCGCGACCATCAGCGCCGGCTTCACCAGCGGGAGCGTGATCTGCCGGAACCGCTGCCACGCGGAGGCGCCGTCGACCCGCGCCGCCTCGTACACGTCCTGCGGGATCATCTGCAGGCCGGCGAGGATCAGCAGGGCCATGAAGGGGGTGGTCTTCCAGACGTCCGAGATGATCACCGCGAATCGCGCGGGCCAGGCGTCCGACGTCCACAGGATCTCGGTGCCGAGGAGTCGGTTGGCGATGCCGTCGTAGGCGAAGATGAAGTACCAGAGCTTGGCGGTGACCGCGGTCGGGATGGCCCACGGGATCAGGACCGCCGCACGCAGCAGGGCGCGGCCCTTGAACGTCTTGCCCATGATGATCGCCATCCACAGGCCGATCGCGACCTCGAGGCCCACCGTGACGACCGTGAAGAACGCGGTGTTCCCGACGGCCGACCAGAACTGCGAGCCGAGCGTGCCGGGCGGGCACGCCACGGCCACGCCGCTCGGGGAGGTGCACTGCTGCAGAATCCAGTGCGTGTAGTTGGTGAATCCGGCCCAGCCGCCCTCGACGAACATGCCGGTCGACGGATCGAGTCCCGCGTCCTTCTGGAACGACATCACCACTGCCCGGATCACCGGGTAGCCGATGACGACGGCCAGCACGGCCAGCGTCGGCACGACGAACAGCCACGCGCGGCGACTGCTCAGCCCAAAGCGTCGCCTGTTCTCGCTCTTCTCACGCGAACCGCGGCCGGGGTCGTTATCCCCGGCCGCGGGACGGGCCGGCGCTCCACTGGTGGTCCCAGTCGGAACGGCCATGTTCACTCCTGTGCTCTACGAGCCTGCGGACTGGATGCCGGACTGCATGTCCGTGATCGCCTGATCCACCGACTTCTCACCCTTGATGGCAGCGTAGGCGTTGTCCTGCACGGCCTTCGACACGGCGGGGTAGAACGGCGTGACCGGACGGGGGACGGCGTTCTCGATCGACACCTTCAGCGTCGGCATGAACGGGTAGGCCGCGATGATCTCCGGGTCGTCGTACAGTGCGGCGCGGACCGGCGGCAGCGAGCCCATGGCGATGATCCGCTGCGCCTGCTCACCCTGCAGGAAGGTGAGGAAGTCGCGGGCCGTGGCCTTGTTCTCGGAGTACGCGCTGATGGCCGCGTTGTAGCCACCGAGGGTCGAGGCGCCGATGCCGTCCTTGCCGGGCAGCGGGGCGACCGCGAACTTGCCCTTGACCGCGGACGAATCCTTGTCGGCGGTGCCGTACACGTACGGCCAGTTGCGCAGGAACAACGCCTTGCCGTCCTCGAACGCCTTCTGACTCTCGGGCTCCTTGAACGTGGTGTCCTGGGCCGGGATGTCACCGTTCTTGAAGTTGTCGACCAGCACCTGCAGGCCGGCGCGGGCCTCGGGGCTGTCGACGGTCGGCGTCTTGCCGTCCTCGCCGACGAACGAGCCGCCGTACGCGTTGATGACCTCGGCGGTGTTCACCGTCAGGCCCTCGTACGGTGCGAACTGACCGGCGTAGCAGTCGATGTTGTTGGTCTTCGCGACCTCACACGCGGCGGCCAGCTCGGCCCACGTCTTCGGTGCGGCGGGCAGCAGGTCGCTGCGGTAGTACAGCAGGCCGCCGTTGGTGTTCTTCGGCGCGGCGTATTGGGTGCCGTTGTAGGTGGCGCTGTCGACCGTGGCGGGGAGAATTCCGGTGTTGTCCACCGCGAACTCGCCGGTCAGCGGCTGCAGCCAGCCCTTGGCCGCGAACTCCGCGGTCCAGGGGACGTCGAGCGCGACGACGTCGTAGTCGGACTGCTTGGCCTGCAGGTGCTGGACCAGGTCGTCGTGCGCCTGATCGGCGTCATTCGACTGCTCCTTGAACGTCACCTGCTCGTCCGGGTGCTCGGCGTTCCACGCGTCGATGATCTGGCGGACGACACCGGTCTCGGTGGTGTCCTTGCCCTCGACGTACGTGATGGGTCCGCGACCGTCGAGGTTCTCCGACGTGGAGTCGCTGCCGCTGTCGCTCGAGCAAGCGGTGAGCGTGACCAGCGAGGCAGCGGTGGCAAACACCGCGGCGCGCCGGACCGCTCTCGAAATCTGAACCATGGAGTCTCCCCGTAGGTAGATGTGGATGAACCCGTTACCGGCACGACAGAACTCGCGGCACCGGCGCGGTGTCGGAACATACTGTGGCATGGAACACCGTCGAAGTGCCGCATTACCCCCGACCTGAATCGGTCACGAGCCGTTCCGGTCACCGCCGGTTCAGCTCAGCCGGTAGCCCTCGGACGCCGAGAACAGGTGCACCTGGGACGGGTCGACGTGCAGTTTCACCAGGTCACCCTTGCGGGGCGGGTTCCGCCAGTCGGCGCGGGCCACCAACTGCTGCGTCACCCCGTTGACGGTGCTGCGGCCGTAGATGTAGGCGTCGGATCCGAGTTCCTCCACCACCGCGACCTCCATCGGGATTCCGGTGGTCGACAGTTCCAGGTGTTCGGGGCGGATCCCGACGACGACCTCACGTTCGTCGGTATCCGCGCGCAGCTGCCGGGGCAGCGGAATGGTCGCGTCGCCGAGCACGACCCCGTCGGGGGTGATCGGCAGCGTGAAGAGGTTCATCGACGGCGACCCCATGAAGCCGGCGACGAACACGTTGGCGGGCCGGTTGTAGAGGTCGCGGGGCGACGCGCACTGCTGCAAAACCCCGTCCTTCAGCACCGCCACCCGGTCGCCCATCGTCATGGCCTCGACCTGGTCGTGCGTCACGTACACCATCGTCGTCTCGAGCCGGCGCTGCAGCTGCGCGATCTGGGTGCGCGTCTGCACGCGGAGCTTCGCGTCGAGGTTGGACAGCGGCTCGTCCATCAGGAACACCTGCGGCTGCCGGACGATGGCACGTCCCATCGCGACACGCTGCCGCTGACCGCCGGACAGAGCTTTCGGCTTGCGGTCCAGGTACGGCTCGAGGTCGAGGAGTTTCGCCGTCTCCTCCACACGCGTGCGGATGTCGTCCTTCGCGGCACCGGCGAGCTTGAGCGCGAAACCCATGTTCTCGGCCACCGACATGTGCGGGTACAGCGCATAGTTCTGGAACACCATCGCGATGTCGCGTTCCTTGGGTTCCTGGGTGGTGACGTCGCGGTCACCGATGAGGATCCGTCCGCTGTGGACGTCCTCGAGCCCGGCCAGCATCCGCAGCGACGTCGACTTGCCGCAGCCGGACGGGCCGACGAGGACCAGGAACTCACCGTCCTCGATCTTCAGGTCGAGCGTATCGACGGCCGGTTTGTCCGAGCCGGGGAACAGGCAGGTGGCACCGTCATAGGTCACTGTGGCCATGAACGTCGAAGTCCCTTCTACCCGGCGCCGCGCACAGGTGCGTGAGAATGTACCTGTTGACGCACTTTCTCACTCACCTACGGGTCGGTGGATGATCGGCTCGCGCAACCGCCGTCAGGCCTCGTCGCGAAGCCACCGATGACGATTCGGCCGAATTAGCCTCGGTCCGAATCATGTTGGTGGCATTCATCTACAGGTTTCTCCACAGCTGGGGATGAATGAGCCGATGAATCGGCGCGGTGAATTCCGCGTGAACACCACGAGTCGCCGGCACAACCGCAACGAGACCTCCTGCCGCAAGGGGCGCTTCGCACCCGTGCGCCTTTTTGGTTGCCCTAGCTACCAGAACGGCGCACGGGCGGCGGAGCCGCCTCGAACCGGTCCGGGCTGTCCACGACACCCGCGCTGCAGGCGGTCAGGCGGGGTTCGGCGCGGGTCGTGCGAACCCGGACCAGGTCGGTGCCGTCCGGATGCCGGACCAGGACGTCGGTGTCGCCGTCCGGGCGTGGGACCGCCGACAGCGGGATCACGTCGTCGAGTCCGAGCAGCGACCGCTCGGCCCGCACGGTGTGCTCGGCGAACTGCATCACCGGGTCGACGGTGCACCGGCCGCGATAGTGCTCGAGCACCACGCGTCCGCGATCGTGTTCGGCGACAATGTGTTCCGCGGACTCCGCGGTGACCCGGCCGTAGTAGATGCCCGACGGCAGGCACACCACGGTCGCGGCGAACCGGTCGCCGCCGACGTGCGTCGACTCCCAGACCCGTCCGTCGCGGTGGCCGAGGCCGGTGACGACGGGGCGTCCGAACGACGCGCAGCAGGCGTCCTTCTTGCCGTGGGTGCAGACGAGGAACAGTGACTCGGTGGGGTCGAGGCGTTCCCCCACTCCGGGTGGCAGGTCGAGATCGAGGTCGAGCAGCTCCCGGTCCTCACGCACCAGCAGACGCTCCGCCCAGCCGTCGGCTCGTCCGGGACGCACGAGGTAGACGTGACGTCCGGCGGCGACGTCGCGGCGCTGCCGGGTGCGGATCAGCACCGGACGCACTCCCGCGTCGGCGCACCGGGCGGCGAGCGCGTCGCCCAGGACCGGGTCGAGGCGGCTCTGCCGGAGCCGGTCGCGGCCCCACGGTCCGGGTTGCTCGATCAGCAGCCAGCCGCGCACCCGGGGCGCGGTGCCGCACAACGGCTCCTGGAGTGACCGGGAGAGCGCCGCGCAGGCCGGTGGCCTCCACCCCTCGGGCGACATCGTCGTCTGCACGCTCACGCAGCAGACTGTATAAGGTTAGGTTCGCCTATCTTCTACCCCCTTCGAGATCGAGGTCCAGGATGCGTTCAGCCACGTGCTCTCCGAATGTCACCGACGTCCAATGGCAGGAGATCGTCGACGCCCTGACGCGACGCGAATTCGGGGCCGGGCTGGGAGCAGCCGCACTGGCCGCCCTCACCGCCGCCTGCGCGCGACCCGACGCGGCAACCGGCAGTGACAGCGGCGCCCAGCGCACCGTCACCCACGCCATGGGCACGACGACGGTGAGCAACCGGCCCAGTCGCATCGTCGCCCTCGACAGCCTGCCTATCGACACCGTCGTCACGCTCGGGAAGACACCGGTCGGGGCTGCTCAGGCCGGTTCCGCCGACGCGCTGCCCGCCTACCTGGGCGGCGGACTGGACAGCACCACCGTCGTCGGGTCGATCGCCGAACCGAACCTCGAGGCGATCGCCGCGCTGCAGCCCGACCTCATCCTCAGCAGCAAGCAGCGGCACGGCGACCTGTACGACGCGCTGTCCGCGATCGCGCCCACCGTCTTCTCGGTGTCGCCTGCGGTCGACTGGCAGGGGACGCTGCGGCTGTTCGCCGAGGCCATGGGTGAGACGGAAGCAGCCGAGCAGAAGCTGTCGGCGTTCCACGCTCGCGCCGCGGCTTTGACCGAAACCAACCGGGGACGCACCGCGCACGTCATCCGCGTGATGGACGACGGTCTGCGCCTGCACGGGCCCGGCACGTTCTCCGGTTCCGTGCTGACCGCGGCCGGCTACACCATCACCGGGCAGCCGTGGGACGCGAAGAACGACATGTCCGAGATCTCGCTCGAGAACGTCGCCCAGATCGACTCCGACATCGCGTTCGTCGCCAACACGTCCGCACCGGGAGAACTGGGGATCGACCCCGTACTCATCGGGCAGATGGGGCCGTCACGACGCGACGGTGTCCGCCAGACCGACTACCGGGTGTGGATAACCGGCATCGGCCTCACCGGCGCAAACCTGATCCTCGACGACCTCGAGCGGCTGTAGGCGGCTCCGCCGCCCGTGCGCCTTTTTGGTAGCGCCGACGACCAGAAAGGCGCACGGGGGCTAGCCTGCCTGGGTGAGTTCCGACAAGATGCTGACCCGCATCGGTGGGCTCCTCCGGCAGGCGGAATCCACCGACAACCCGCACGAGGGCGAGGCCTTCATGGCCGCCGCCCAGCGGCTCGCCACCGCCTCCTCGATCGACCTCGCGGTGGCGCGCGCACACGCGGCAGGCCGCGAGAAGCGGGCCACTCCCACGCAGCGCCTGATCACCATCGGTGAACCGGGGAAGAAGGGGCTGCGCACGTACGCGCAACTGTTCCTGGTGATCGCCGCCGCCAACGACGTCCAGTGCGACATCGCCCAGACGTCGGCCGTCATCTACGCGTACGGGTTCGCCGGCGACATCGACGTCTGCGAAGCCCTGTACGCGAGCCTGCTGATCCAGATGGTCCGGGCGTCCGACGCCTACATCAAGTCGGGGGAGTACCGCGGCGAGACGACGGTGCGGACGCAGGTCGAGAAGCGCGGACGCCGCCGCGTCGCGACACGGGTGCGGCGCCCCGTCGCCGGTGTCACCGCCCGGTTGAACTTCCAGCTCGCCTACGCCGCGCGGATCGGGCAGCGCCTCGCCGACGCCAAGAAGGAGGCCGAGGAGCAGGCGGTGTCCGTGCCGGAGTCGTCGGCGGAGACGGCGCTGGTCCTGCGCGACAAACAGCTCGAGCTGAAGGACTACTACTCGGAGAACTCGCAGGCCCGCGGCACGTGGCGCGGAGGGCGGGCGTCCGCAGGACATTCGTCGAGCGCCCGCCGGGCAGGCGACCGCGCCGCCCGCACCGCCCGCCTGAGCAACTCACCCGAACTGTCGACCGCCCGCAAGCAGATCCCGTCGTGAAGCGACCCCGCGACACTCAGCGGACCGCCGTGTACGACGCGGAAGCCCTCGTGCGCACCATGTTCGACCGCGCCGACGAGCGCGGGCTGCGCGTCGTGGACGTGATGGGGTCGCAGGTGACGCTGCCGGTGGAACGCAAATTCGCGTCGATCGACTCTGTGCAGGACTACGTAGACCGGGTGCTCGCCCTGAACTGGGTGCGGTCGACGTGGACGCGGGCGGCCACCCCGGTTCACGTCCGCGCGCGGTCGGGCAACAAGGCCGCCCACTACGAAAGCGATTGCGCCACAATCGCGGTCCCCGAGCATCGGAACGGAAATGCCTGGGCGTTCCGCGAACTGGTGGTGCTCCACGAGGTGGCCCATCACCTGGATCCGTCCGACCCCGAGTATCCGACGGTCGCACCGCACGGACCGGAGTACGTGGACCGCTACCTCACCCTGGTCGGGGAGATCATCGGCCCCGAGGCGGCTTTCGTCCTGCGGACCATGCTCCTCGCGGGCGGGGTGCGGCTGAACTGAGGTGCCTCAGGCGCGGGGGCGCAGCCGGACGAAACGGATCTCACGGCCGGCCGCCCGGAAGTCGGCCGCGCTGCCGTCGACGTCGAAGCCCATGCCTCGGGCGATCCGCATTCCGAGTTTCGGATGCTCCGACCCGTAGTGCGCCATGAAGTCCGCACCGGTCTCGGGGTCGAGGAATTCGGCTGTGACGGACAGTCGCCGGCGGCCCAGCTGGATCCTCGCGTTCGGCTGCGCCCGCAGGTTCCGGTACCAATCGGATTTGGGACCGAACCCGGCGGCCAGCACGTAGCTGTCGCCGACGGCGTCGTGGTTGACCACCTCGAGCACGACCTGCCGCCGGGCGCCGGTCTTGCGCCCGACGTGTTCGAGGAGCAGGAATCGGCCCCCGAGGAGAAAACCGAGGTGGACGCGGTAGAGGTAGATCGGCGCGCGGAAGAACGCCCGCCGGATGCCGGTGGGCGGGTCAGGCCTCTGCGTGACCTTCACACACCCAGTCTTCCACGTCCGCCGTGTGGTCGGGCGGTGATGCGTCCTCGTCCATTTCGGAGACGATGGGCGGAAGGTGCGCCGACAACCGGGTGAATGTACCGCTTGGCGTATCTGGGGCGCCGGACGGTACATTCGCCCGCTCAAATCGCCCGCTCGGCGGGTTCGTTGTGCGCCCGACCGTCGCGCGAGCACTATGGATCGAGAAGGCCCAACGTCTACTCCGAGGAGCCACGAATGACTCGTCCAGTTCGCATCGGTGTCCAACTTCAGCCGCAGCACGCGCCCGACTACGGGCTGATCCGCGACGCGGTACTGCGCGCCGAGGACGCCGGCGTCGACATCGTCTTCAACTGGGATCATTTCTATCCGCTGTACGGCGACCCGGCCGGCGCCCACTTCGAGTGCTGGACGATGCTCGGGGCGTTCGCCGAGCAGACGGAGCGGGTGGAGATCGGCGCACTCGTCACGTGTGCCGGCTACCGGAACCCGGATCTGCTCGCCGACATGGCCCGCACCGTCGACCACATCAGCGGTGGACGGCTGATCCTGGGCATCGGCTCGGGTTGGTTCGAGCGCGACTACGACGAGTACGGCTACGAATTCGGTACCGCGGGGTCGCGGCTGAACCTGCTCGCCGAGTACCTTCCGCGGATCACCGCCCGGTTCGGCAAGCTGGAACCCGCACCCACCCGGCACATTCCGATCCTCATCGGCGGTGGCGGCGAGAAGAAGACACTGCCGCTGGTCGGGCAGTACGGCGACATCTGGCACAGCTTCAGCGACATGGATACGTACAAACGTAAGTCGGGGATCCTCGCCGGGTACGCACGGGATGCCGGACGCAGCCCCGACAGCATCCAGCACTCCACGTCGTGGCCGGGTGTCGACGACGCGGCAGCCCACGTCGACGCCGGCGTCACCCTGTTCACCGTCGGTGTGGGCGGACCCGACTACGACCTCGGCACGCTGAAGGAGGCCATCGCCTGGCGCGACGAGAACACCCCGCCGCCGCTGTCGGGCCTGGCCTAGGCGCTTCGCACCCGTGCGCCTTTGTGGTTGTTCTGGCTACGGCGTATTCAGTCGGTCGACGCAACATCCCTGGTAAGGAAGGGTGTTGTGGATGGTGTTCAAGGGGCGGCCGCCGATCGAGCGGCGAGTGCGGGAGCAGTTCTGGGAGTGTTTGCGGGCGGGGCAGGACACGGTCAGCGCGGCGTGTGAGGTGCAGGTCTCGCTGACCCAGATGCGGCGGTGGCTGGTGCAGGTCGGTGGAGTGCGTCCCCGCCGACCTGTTCCCCCGTCGGGGCGGTATCTGTCGCTGTCCGAGCGGGAGCAGATCGACGAATTCCGCCGGGACGGGTGGACGATCCGGGCGATCGCCCACGCACTGGGCCGCAGCCCGTCCACGATCAGCCGGGAACTGCGGCGGGCGTTGTCCTCTCGCGGGAAGTATCTGGCCTCACGGGCCCAACGGGACGCCGAGGCCCGCGCCCGGCGCCCCAAGACCGCCAAGCTCGCCGCCCACGCCGAGTTGCGGGAGCAGGTGCAGGGGTGGCTGGGTGAGGACTTGTCACCGCAGCAGATCTCGCACAAGCTCAGGCGGGAGTATCCGAGCCGGCCGGAGATGTGGGTGTCACACGAATCGATCTATCAGGCGTTGTTCGTCCAGTCCCGGGGAGCGTTGACGCGGGAGCTGACCGCCCATCTGCGGACCGGCCGCTACCTGCGTAAACACCGAAGCACGGTCGGTGAGCGGCGGGGGAAGTTCCCGGACATGGTGATGATTTCCGAGCGTCCCGCCGAGGTCGAGGACCGGGCGGTGCCCGGGCACTGGGAGGGCGATCTGATCATCGGGGCGAACAACAAGTCGGCGATCGGGACGTTGGTGGAGCGGTCGACCCGGTTCGTGATGCTGTTGCACCTGCCGGATGGGCATTCCGCCGAGCAGGTGCGGTCGGCGATGACCCGCAAGATCACCGAGCTTCCCCAGCACCTTGCCAAGTCGATCACCTGGGATCAGGGTGCGGAGATGAGTCAGCACGCCCGGTTCACTGTCGAGACGGGGGTGCCGGTGTATTTCTGTGATCCGCGTTCGCCGTGGCAGCGCGGGACGAACGAGAACACAAACGGCTTGCTGCGCCAGTACTTCCCCAAGGGGATCGCGTTGGACGGGTTCGAAGAGGTCTACCTCGACGTGGTGGCCGATAAACTCAATCGTCGTCCCCGTATGACGCTCGACTGGGACAGTCCAGCCGAGCGTCTCGGGAAACTCGTTGTTGCGACGGCCGCTTGAAAACGCC
>NZ_JBLWIT010000063.1:0-3980 GCF_048381435.1 Rhodococcus mengyinensis
TGAGGTTCCCCCCGAACGGTGGACAAGGGGGTTGCGTGCCTCAGGCGACTTCCACCTGAAGCAACTTCTCGTAGCTGTCGGGACTGTGCATCCCCACCGTAGAGTTCCGTCGAACAGTGTTGTAGAAGACAATCCAGTTGTCAACGCCAGCAACGAGATCAGCCTTCGTTGCATAGACGTGCCGATAGTATTCTTCATGCTTGAAGATCGACCAAAACGATTCGGATGGACTGTTGTCCCAACAAATCCCGGTCGCACCCATCGACCGACGCAACCCGTGCTGCACACACGACGCCGCGGTCAGGTGGGCAGTGTATTCCCCACCCCGGTCCGAATGCAGGATCGTCTCGCGACACCGCCCACCGCGCGTGGCCACGGCTCGATCGATGGCGGTGGTGACCATCTCGGCGCTGATGTGATTAGCAATGCTGTATCCCAACACCTTCCGTGAATGACCGTCCCGGATCGCACACAAGAACATGTCCCCTTCACCGCACGTGAGGTAGGTGATGTCGGTAAACCAGACCGCATCGAGCCGGCCCCGATCGAAGTGCCGCTCGATCAGATCCGGCGGGAACGACGCCTGCGGATCGACCGCCGTGGTCTTGACCTTGAACGTGCGCGGGCTGATGCCCTCCACACCGAGCGAGGCCATGATCTTGGCCACGGTCTTGGCGTTCACCACCTCACCACGCGCCCGCAACTCGGCCGTGACCCGCGGCGACCCGTAGGTACCCTTCGATTCCCGGTGGACCTCGACGATCTTGACTTCGAGGTCGGCGCGACGCTGTTGCCTCGGCGTCAACACCGTGGCAACTCTGCGCTTGACGTACTGGTAGTAGCCCGATGTGGACACCTCCAGCAGTCTCGCCATCCGCAGGATCGAGAACCGTTCACCTTCCGGCGCGGCGGTGCCGGCGGTCTCTTCGATGTTGTCGGGGCCGGCGTACTTGGCCATCAGATCGAACCGGGTCGGTTCTTCTGCATCGCGGCAAAGTACGCCGAAGCTTTTACCAGGAAAGCGTTGTCCTTCTCGAGTTCGCTTACCTGCCTTCGCAATCGGCGTAGCTCGGCGTGTTCGGCCGCGTCCAAAGGCTTCTCTCCGTGGGACTCTGCGGCGGCGATTCTGCGCCGCTCGAGTTTGACCCATTCACCCAACAGACTCTCGTTGAGGCCGAGTTCTCGGGCGACCTCTGCGATGGTGCGACCGGAGTCGATCACCCGGTGGGCAGCCTCGACCTTGTACTCGGTCGTGAACGACCGACGCTTGCGAGGGGGCATACGGACATCCTTCCAGCGGGACCGGTGTCCCGCCAAGTCGGTGTCCACTTTCCGGGGGGAACCTCAACGTTCGCTGATCAACGATAAAGTCCTGCAGCGCTTCCCGAAGCAGACCGGAGAGGCATGCGGCCGCTACCCGCTCTATAGCAACCACCTTCATCTCCCCGCCGCTCAATGGTGTTCGTGGACATACCGGTCACCTGATTCCGACGCCGCATCCTGGTTTCCGCCGAACAACGCCTACCGATGCACCTACATCTCCCGGCAGATCGACGTCAAAGCCCTCTACCGGTTGTGGGTGACCCAGGCGGAGAAGGACGTGATGAGCCAGGTCCTGCACTCCTGCTGACCCCACTACGCGCTATCCGGATTCGGGAAAAGCCGCCGGTCACTACCGTAGCGTCCGCGGGATCCGGCCTCGGCGTCTCGGATCCGGCCTTCGATGCGTTCCGGGTCTTCCCGGTTGGCCAGGCCGGTGCGGACGGCTGCGGCGATTCCGCGGTGCGCCCGGCCGCACCGCGGAATCCGACGGCGGGCTGGCTGATGTGCGGTGCCGCGGGTCGCACTCGTTGCTGTTGGAGCGGTTGGTTCCCCAGCCGTTTCGCGGTGTGAAAATGCCGTCACCGCCGACATCCCGCATCGGCCCGACGCAGACGGCGACGGGCAAGCGGTATGTATTCCGGCAGCGCGACCTTTCGCGTCGCTGAGGTGTGGTGATGAGGAGGCGGCTACTCGCGCTCGTCGAGCAGCGCGAGCAGTTTCTCCAGGGGGACACCGCTTGTGCCGTCCTGCCCGATCACCCGCTCATGTGAGGAGTTCACCAGGTTCTCGATCTTGGCGAGCTTCGTCTCGGCGGCGTCACGTTGCCGCCGAAGTGCGCGGATCACGCCTTCGTTCTCGATGTTCAGTTCGCGGAGCTCGTCGATGCCTGGTTCGATCGCCATGAGATCTCCCTCCTCGCTGCCTGTGGTTGCGACGAAGTGTAGTGGTGGACACAGACACTCCGCCCAAGCCCGACCGGGGATCGGAACCATGTACACACCGGCGACCGGGGCGCCGCGTGGCGCGGCGGCGCCGGGCGGACACCGCGGAGGGACCTCCACGAAGCCGCGACTGATTGTTGCCGGCGGGGGTTGTGCAGATTCGGCGCCGAGCCGTAAGGCCACCGGTCGATCTGCGTGGGTCATCTCCACCGCCTGGGGCGCGCGAATCACGGTTCACCCACCCGGACGCGCGCCCTCGTCGAACGACTGTGCGGCATCGCCCGACTCGGCGGCGTCGGCCGCCGCAGTCAACACCTCGGCCAACTGGCGCGCACAGGCCGGGGTGAGTTGACCGAGCGCACCGTCGTGTGAGGTTCCCCCCGAACGGTGGACAAGGGGGTTGCGTGCCTCAGGCGACTTCCACCTGAAGCAACTTCTCGTAGCTGTCGGGACTGTGCATCCCCACCGTAGAGTTCCGTCGAACAGTGTTGTAGAAGACAATCCAGTTGTCAACGCCAGCAACGAGATCAGCCTTCGTTGCATAGACGTGCCGATAGTATTCTTCATGCTTGAAGATCGACCAAAACGATTCGGATGGACTGTTGTCCCAACAAATCCCGGTCGCACCCATCGACCGACGCAACCCGTGCTGCACACACGACGCCGCGGTCAGGTGGGCAGTGTATTCCCCACCCCGGTCCGAATGCAGGATCGTCTCGCGACACCGCCCACCGCGCGTGGCCACGGCTCGATCGATGGCGGTGGTGACCATCTCGGCGCTGATGTGATTAGCAATGCTGTATCCCAACACCTTCCGTGAATGACCGTCCCGGATCGCACACAAGAACATGTCCCCTTCACCGCACGTGAGGTAGGTGATGTCGGTAAACCAGACCGCATCGAGCCGGCCCCGATCGAAGTGCCGCTCGATCAGATCCGGCGGGAACGACGCCTGCGGATCGACCGCCGTGGTCTTGACCTTGAACGTGCGCGGGCTGATGCCCTCCACACCGAGCGAGGCCATGATCTTGGCCACGGTCTTGGCGTTCACCACCTCACCACGCGCCCGCAACTCGGCCGTGACCCGCGGCGACCCGTAGGTACCCTTCGATTCCCGGTGGACCTCGACGATCTTGACTTCGAGGTCGGCGCGACGCTGTTGCCTCGGCGTCAACACCGTGGCAACTCTGCGCTTGACGTACTGGTAGTAGCCCGATGTGGACACCTCCAGCAGTCTCGCCATCCGCAGGATCGAGAACCGTTCACCTTCCGGCGCGGCGGTGCCGGCGGTCTCTTCGATGTTGTCGGGGCCGGCGTACTTGGCCATCAGATCGAACCGGGTCGGTTCTTCTGCATCGCGGCAAAGTACGCCGAAGCTTTTACCAGGAAAGCGTTGTCCTTCTCGAGTTCGCTTACCTGCCTTCGCAATCGGCGTAGCTCGGCGTGTTCGGCCGCGTCCAAAGGCTTCTCTCCGTGGGACTCTGCGGCGGCGATTCTGCGCCGCTCGAGTTTGACCCATTCACCCAACAGACTCTCGTTGAGGCCGAGTTCTCGGGCGACCTCTGCGATGGTGCGACCGGAGTCGATCACCCGGTGGGCAGCCTCGACCTTGTACTCGGTCGTGAACGACCGACGCTTGCGAGGGGGCATACGGACATCCTTCCAGCGGGACCGGTGTCCCGCCAAGTCGGTGTCCACTTTCCGGGGGGAACCTCA
>NZ_JBLWIT010000064.1:0-61107 GCF_048381435.1 Rhodococcus mengyinensis
TGAGGTTCCCCCCGAACGGTGGACAAGGGGGTTGCGTGCCTCAGGCGACTTCCACCTGAAGCAACTTCTCGTAGCTGTCGGGACTGTGCATCCCCACCGTAGAGTTCCGTCGAACAGTGTTGTAGAAGACAATCCAGTTGTCAACGCCAGCAACGAGATCAGCCTTCGTTGCATAGACGTGCCGATAGTATTCTTCATGCTTGAAGATCGACCAAAACGATTCGGATGGACTGTTGTCCCAACAAATCCCGGTCGCACCCATCGACCGACGCAACCCGTGCTGCACACACGACGCCGCGGTCAGGTGGGCAGTGTATTCCCCACCCCGGTCCGAATGCAGGATCGTCTCGCGACACCGCCCACCGCGCGTGGCCACGGCTCGATCGATGGCGGTGGTGACCATCTCGGCGCTGATGTGATTAGCAATGCTGTATCCCAACACCTTCCGTGAATGACCGTCCCGGATCGCACACAAGAACATGTCCCCTTCACCGCACGTGAGGTAGGTGATGTCGGTAAACCAGACCGCATCGAGCCGGCCCCGATCGAAGTGCCGCTCGATCAGATCCGGCGGGAACGACGCCTGCGGATCGACCGCCGTGGTCTTGACCTTGAACGTGCGCGGGCTGATGCCCTCCACACCGAGCGAGGCCATGATCTTGGCCACGGTCTTGGCGTTCACCACCTCACCACGCGCCCGCAACTCGGCCGTGACCCGCGGCGACCCGTAGGTACCCTTCGATTCCCGGTGGACCTCGACGATCTTGACTTCGAGGTCGGCGCGACGCTGTTGCCTCGGCGTCAACACCGTGGCAACTCTGCGCTTGACGTACTGGTAGTAGCCCGATGTGGACACCTCCAGCAGTCTCGCCATCCGCAGGATCGAGAACCGTTCACCTTCCGGCGCGGCGGTGCCGGCGGTCTCTTCGATGTTGTCGGGGCCGGCGTACTTGGCCATCAGATCGAACCGGGTCGGTTCTTCTGCATCGCGGCAAAGTACGCCGAAGCTTTTACCAGGAAAGCGTTGTCCTTCTCGAGTTCGCTTACCTGCCTTCGCAATCGGCGTAGCTCGGCGTGTTCGGCCGCGTCCAAAGGCTTCTCTCCGTGGGACTCTGCGGCGGCGATTCTGCGCCGCTCGAGTTTGACCCATTCACCCAACAGACTCTCGTTGAGGCCGAGTTCTCGGGCGACCTCTGCGATGGTGCGACCGGAGTCGATCACCCGGTGGGCAGCCTCGACCTTGTACTCGGTCGTGAACGACCGACGCTTGCGAGGGGGCATACGGACATCCTTCCAGCGGGACCGGTGTCCCGCCAAGTCGGTGTCCACTTTCCGGGGGGAACCTCAGACGGCCTGCAAGGAAGTGAACTGCCGATGAGACGGCTGCAGGGCCGCTACGCCGGGCCGTGGGGGACCGGGCCTGCCGGCCGGGCCGGGGGAGGCCCGCCGCCGGTGTCCCTCGGCGGGGAAGGGTGTCGATGTTCCGGTTCCTGATCGTCGGGTTCACCGTCCTCGGGCTCGGTGTCGTCACCGCCGCGGCCGCGGTCGGCTCGTGGGCGTGGTGGGTGGTCGCTGCGCTGCTGGCGGTGTTGCTGATCGTCGGCCTCTACGATCTGCTGCAGCGCAAGCATTCGGTGCTGCGCAACTACCCGATCCTCGGGCATCTGCGGTATCTCCTGGAAAGCCTGCGCCCGGAACTGCAGCAGTACTTTATCGAACGCAACTTCGACGGCCGCCCCTTCGACCGGGATGTGCGCACCGTCATCTACGAACGCGCCAAGGGGATCCACGGTGAACTGTCGTTCGGGACCGAACGCGACATCGAAGAGGTCGGCTACGAATATCTGGTGCACTCGGTGATGCCGGCCGCCGAACCCGAGCGAGCGCCGCGGGTGCTCGTCGGCGGCCCGGACTGCCCCAGGCCGTATTCGATGTCCCTGCTGAACATTTCGTCGATGAGCTTCGGTGCCCTGTCCGCGAACGCGCTGCGCGCGCTGAACAGTGCCGCCGCCCGGGGCGGGTTCGCCCACGATACCGGCGAGGGCGGCCTGACCCCGTACCACCTGTCCGGCGGCGGCGACATCATCTGGGAGATCGGGTCCGGATACTTCGGCACCCGCACCACAGGCGGGCATTTCGACCCGCACCGGTTCGCCGACAAGGCCGCACACGAGCAGGTCAAGGCGATCTCGCTGAAACTGAGCCAGGGCGCGAAACCCGGCGTCGGGGGTGTGCTGCCGGCGGCGAAGGTGAGCGCCGAGATCGCCGAATACCGGGGCGTGCCGGTCGGGGAGAAATGCGTCAGCCCCGCGGCGCATTCCGCGTTCCACACCCCGCGGGAGATGATCGAATTCGTCGCCCGGATGCGCGATCTCGCAGACGGCAAACCGGTGGGACTGAAGCTGTGTGTGGGCTCGCGGGTGGAGATCCTCGCGATCTGCAAGGCGATCCTGGAGGTGGGCACGGGACCGGACTTCATCGTCGTCGACGGCGCCGAGGGCGGCACCGCCGCCGCCCCACTCGAATACGAAGACCATGTGGGCCTGCCGCTGACCGATGGGTTGATGACCGTCCACAACGCCTTGGTCGGCACCGGACTGCGGGAGCAGATCCGGCTTGGGGCCAGCGGCAAGGTCGCGGTCGGCAATGACATCGTCAAGCGGCTGATCCAGGGCGCGGACTACACCAACGCCGCCCGGGCGATGATGATGGCCATCGGCTGCATCCAGGCGCAACGCTGTCACACCAACACCTGCCCGGTCGGTGTCGCGACCCAGGACCCGAAGCGCACCCGGGCCCTCGACGTGGCGGACAAGAGCCTTCGCGCGTATCGGTACCACGAGGCCACCGTCCGCCAGGCCGTGCAGATCATGGCCTCGATGGGCGTCACCGACCCGTCCGGGCTCGGCCCGCATCTGCTGCGAAAGAAGATCACCCCGACCCGGGTGAGTTCCTACGCCGAAATCTACGAATGGTTGACGCCCGGTGAACTCCTCCATCACACACCGCGCGCCTGGGCCGCCGACTGGGCCGAAGCCAGCGCGGACACCTTCCACCCCGGCGCCGAGCCGGGACACCGACCCTAAAGCGCACCAAACCCCGGAAACGAGTGATACTCGGACGCGTGTTGGCGGGCAGCGCAAGACCCTCGCCGGGAAAGCGGCCGGCGTCACGGGTCAGGACGCCACCCGAAATGTACGAACCCTCGCAGTGCGGGTCTTCTGCCGCGCAATCTGTCGCTGTCCCTTTTCACCGTCACATCCCAGCCGGACGGCTACGGAAGGTTCCGTGCCCCACCGCGCGGTTGGGGTACCCCCACATCGCGCGGGCGCGACGCTTCGACACGTGGCAGCGGGAGAAGCCACGTCGATCGCCTCCGGGCACCCGCGGGGCTCCTCCGGTCCCGGATCGTGACCGGAGGCTGCACCGTTGCGGGTACGAGTCGCTCTCAGCTACCTCGTCACCGGACATCTCAACCTTTGCCCACAACCGGCTCCCATAACTCGTGAGATCGTCCTGTCACCGGTTCCAGGGGCTGATGGATACATGGGATACGAGGTGTGCCTGCGCAAACGGGTCGTGCCCGAACAGGCGGGCCACGGTGTCGGCATCGGCGGCGTCGACGATGAACTGGAAGCCGCTGTGGTCGGCGACGGGACTCGACGACAGCACCACCTTGCGGCGAACCAATTCCGCGAGCCATGCATGATGATCGGTGCGGTGATCGTCACGACCGGACGACGATTCGGGACTGTAGGTGTACTCGACGACGAACGTAGGCATACTGTTCTCGATTTCTTCCCGGGGCGACCTCTCGGGATGGTGCGCAGTCGCGAACGACCACCACTGCCACTTGTCAACCCACTCCCATGGTTGCGTGCGCGCTTCCGGCACGGCGGTCGGTGGCGCAGGCACATTGCCTAGACGCGAGGTCACCGTCTGACGAATTCACCTCGTGCCCTCGGCAACCGCACCTACAGTGCGGCGTCGGGACGACGTCCTCGACCCCGACACCCGACGCCGTCGCGATGCCCGACCAGCACGCGACGTCACACCACCGCCTCACCTGCCCCGTTGCCGGTCTGCAGCTGCCGGCGCACACACGCCTCATACCCAATCCTGCACCTAACCATTGCGCAATCGCAACCATTGCGCGTTGGATGGAAGACAAGTGGCGCCGACACCTGGCGCCGAACCGAGGAAGGAACGACCAGACCGGTTCCGGTACAGTTGACGCCAACACGGCCAGCCTTCCACTCATTCGAGGGGGAGGCTGGTTTTCTTTATCCTCATGAGCCAGCCCGCCTACTGCAAACCGTTCAAGACCATTCCCCAGCAGCGGCAGCTGCTGGAATCGCGGGGCATGACGATCGTCGACCCCGCGGCCGCGGAGCAGTGGTTGGACACCGTCGGGTACTACCGGCTCAGCGGCTACTGGCAATATGCAACATTCGACCTATAGTCGACACGAGGTCTTGTATGCGGCGAGTGTTCATGTAGCCGTAGTGGAACGGGACGAACAGCACGCCGGGTCGGATGCCAGTGATCCGCGCCTGGGCGTGCAGGGTTCCTCGCGGGGTGGAGATCGCGAGCACGTCCCCGTCGACGATGCCGTGTTGGTGCGGGATTGCGCCGGCGGCGTGGGTGCGTTCGACCACGAGTTGGCTGCGGGAGGGATGTGGTCGGCGAAGATCGGGGACCCATGGGTGGTGCGCAGCCCCGCGGTATCGAGGGTGTCCTTGTGGGCGATCGGCAACCCATGGAGGGGGCCGAGTGGTTCACCAGACATGGTGCGGGCATAGGATTTTCGGGCGAGTTCGAGTGCGTGCTCGGGTTGGACAGTGACTATGGCGTTGATTGCGGGGTCGATCTGGTCGATCCGCGGCCGCGCCGGTGCCCCGCCCGCGCTATCCGCCGGTGGTGAGTGATGTGGTGGTGTTGGATCCGACGTAAGTCGTGGTTCTGGGGAGTCAGTTGCCGGGCTCACCGATGTCTCCCACCGTCCCCTGAAGATGTATTCGGCCGTCGGACAGCTTGTAGGTGACGCCCGCGATGGCGCAAGTACCGGCCTCGATGCGTCCGGCGATGAGGCGTGAACGCTGCGCAAGAAGTTCGCCGGTCTCCACTACGTGACGGGCCTCGAGTTCGTCTGCGGTGCAGAGCCCTTCACGACGTCCCGTCATGACCGACGGTGCCACGCGTTCGACGACAGTGCGAATGAACCCGTCCGGCACCGCGCCGTTGTCGAGCGCGTCGAGCGTCGCCTTCACGGCGCCACAGCCGTCGTGGCCGAGCACGACGATGAGCGGAACGTTCACGATTTCGACGGCGTACTCGATCGAGCCGAGAACGGCGTCGTCGAGGACGTGGCCTGCGGTGCGCACGACGAACACGTCACCGAGACCCTGATCGAAGATGATCTCGGCGGCGACTCGCGAGTCTCCGCATCCGAACAACACGGCGTTGGGGTGCTGCCCGTCGGAGAGCGCTGCGCGGTCCGCGATCCCCTGGTTGGGATGCAGTGGGGTCCCGTCGACGAATCGCTCGTTTCCCTGCCGCAGAATCTTCCATGCGGACGCGGGGGTCATAGGGTGCGGGGAATCTGTGTGCACTGAGGCCTCATTTCGTCTCGAGCGGGCTGGGTACTCGTGTCGCTGCGCCGGGCCCGGCTCGGGCCGAAGCTCGAACATCACTGACGAGGCTCAGCCGGCGCGGTGGTCCAGTATCCACCAACCTACGCAACTTCTTGCAGCATGCAAGGCTTAGCTTCTGCAATACTTGAGCTATGCGCAAACGCGACGGTGGCGACGAGTCGGTGAGCACGAGTCCCGAGGATCTGCGAGCATTCGAAGTCGCCATCCGAGATCTCGTGGGTGTGGCGCTGCGCAGCATCGAGGGAGGCGACGTCGAGGTCACGTTGCCGCAGCTGAGGCTGCTGATGGTATTGAACGAGGAGGGCACAGTGAGTTCGAGTCAGGCGGCGCGAGCATTGGGTGTGGCCGCATCGACGGTCACCCGCCTCGCCGATCGTCTGCTCGCCTCCGGGCACCTCAGACGAGGCGCGGACCGATCGAATCGCAGCGTCGTCACCCTGGAATCGACGGCGCGGGGGCGCGCCGTCGTCGAGCAGGTCAATGCTCGACGGCAAGACGAGTTGCGTCGCATCCTCGACCAACTCGACCCCACCGAGCGGTCCGACTGCGCGGCCACCCTGCGTCGCATCCACGAGTGCCTCGACGGAACGTCGACACCACCCGTGCTCAGTTCACTCTTGCGGTGAACTGCCCGCTCCCGGGGTGACCGGCTGGTGCGATACGCCACCACGTGTGATCCGCTGGCGCATCGAGCACGACTACCGGAAACTGAAAACCCGGCTCGAGCTGGACATTACGACGAGCCCTCCTGGCTCGGCGGGCACCACCACGCCACCGAAGGTCACCGCCGCCCATCTCTTCCCCAGCACCCTGCGACTGACTCATCCAGAATCGGTTGGGCAGGACTGGCCCTCCGCGCCACTGTCCGAGAACTTCAACGCGCACTTGTTCGTTCGATCATACCTGCCCACGGTGCCACCAACCTCCTGACGCAGTCCTATTAGGGGAGCGCGTGGGGTACGGATCCGATCTCGATGGTCGACGACGTTGCCGCCAGGCCGATCCGGGCCCATTCCACGGTCACCGTGAGCGACACCGGCGTGTGGATTCCGCCTATCCAGTACCGCGGCGTGGTGCGGAAGTCGATCAAGCGCGTCGTTCCGGTCGACAGGATCGGGGCCTGGTACGGGTCGGCCTCGCCCGTGAGATTCCCGGCGCGCACGTGTGTCCGGAGGAACGACCACCGCGGCGACGGGTCCCCGGGGTCGGTCAGCGGTCGTGTTTCATAGCGTGCCTGCTGGGCCGCGTGGCCGTAGGCGGTGAGGGCAAGACGCAGTTCCACCCCGGCCGGGTAGCGAAGAAGGTCGATGAGTTCGACGGTGATCCCGAGGTCGGCTGCGAGAACGGAACGCCCGTGAACAATACCCACCCCGCGCCACGCGGGTGGGGGTGCGGCCGGCCAGCGTCTTCGCATACTCGTCATACTTCCACTGAGACAGCACCTCGATGTGAGAATTCCATCGGAGGAGGACTTTTCGCATCCCACGGCACGCAAACGACATTGGTATCCGTGCCGTGGTGTGCACGACAATTGTATCAAGCAACACCTGCTCCGGCGGTCTGTCTCACCTGTGTGCGCGGTAGTGCGAGTAGGCCGGAACGACAGTGCCTCTCGGCTATGCGACTGGTGGTGGCAGGGGGAGTGGCACTGGAGGAGGCAGCACCAGCACCAGACGGGGGGACATCCTGTGGATGTCGAACTTTGGGCATCGAGGCGTGTGTGGGTCGCAGTTCCGCCCTCTTCGGTGAGGCCGTCGGTAATCCGCCGAACTACCCGCGGACATGAAAAGGCACTGACCCCACCGTCTTGCGATCCTGGAAGCACGTGTCCCATTCACTCAGCGGTATGGACGCTTCTGCGCCGTGGAGTCGTGTATCACCAGGTGAATGGTGGAACACGATGACCGCGCCGCGACGCGCACGACTTCTGAGCGCATGCGGAATTTCGCGTCCGTTGGACAACGTTTCGCGCGTGGCTCGACGGGCTGCTGTCGCACGCGTTGTCCACGAGGGCACTGCGTGCTCTCACCCTGACCGCCCATTGTCGAGGATCACTGTGGCGGTGCCAGGGTGGACGGAAAAGATGTGTGTCCCCCGGGTCTCACTCAGCCGCGTCGCACCCCGTCGCGGTCGCCGGTGCGGCGCGGCCGCACAGACCTGTCTCCACGGTGGCGTATTGCTCCGCCTTCGGACTCCCAGCGGTGTTGGGCGAGCAGTGCCAGCCGGCGATCCTCGGCCTCGCGTGCACCGATCGCCAGCAGTTCGTCGGCGGTGGAGACGTCGCGCGGACTCGCCGCCGTCATTATGGTCGCGTAGGCGAAGACCGGGTCGGTGTAGGGAGGGACCACCAGCAGGACCAGCCGTCCGAACTTCTCGCCGGTGATCGCCAGGGTATTGCTCGACTGGTCCTTGGAGTGTCGCAGGGCCACCGTGTTGCCTGCGTGGTCGATACGCGACGGTGCTGGCGCCCAGCCGTTCTCGTCGTAGATGATCCGGTCGATGGGGCCCAGCCGCCGCGAGAGGGCCGTGATTAGGGCCGGAAGTTCATCGGTGAGGTGAGTCGATCGTGGCCACCAGGCGCCCTGTACGAATCCACGGGACTGGGCGGGCTTGAGCCGCAATCGCAGTCCTCGACCGGGTGAGGGTGTCGCCTTCGAGGCATCCACATGCAAGGTTGGTGTGGACATGAGTGGCCTCCCGCCTGTTGATGATTGGTGAAACTGGTGTCGTGGGATTTACGGATTGGGGTTTCGTCGGCACTGCTGTAGTGCAGTGCTGGGTCATTCTCGGGTGTTGCCCTGCAACGCTCCGTTAGGCGACGTGTGTGGTGGTTCGGCAGACATCCACACCACCCGCCGGCGGGTATCGCACGAGCGGCCCGGCGGTCGCGTTGTGTGGTTTCCGCACGGTTCTGTGAGCGATCGCCGTGATCGTGGTCAATGGCCTTGAGGCTCAGTGGACCGTCGTCGGAGTCCAGCGCCGACTTCAGACCGGCAACTTCGTTGTGCAGCCGCTCCATCTTCCTGTCGAGTCGGTGCGCGACGTCGGCGGCCTCGGTCAGCTCCTGCAACAATCGGCGGGGGACGGAGCGCTGGTACTTGTAGTAGATCTTGTGCTCGAGGCTGGCCCAGAAGTCCATGGCGATTGTCTGGATTTGCAGCTCGACGGGTACCTGGACAACTCGGTCGCTCAAGAACACCGGGATCTCGACTGACACATGCAAACTTTTGTAGCCGTTGGATTTCGGCTTCGCGATGTAGTCTTCGACCTCGAGCACGGTGACATCGGGCTGACCGCCGATCAGGTCCGCAACGCGGTAGGTGTCCGAGATGAGACCGCAGGTGATGCGGACTCCGGCGATATCGCGGATGTTCTGACGAAGGTCGGCGGCCGTGAGCGGGCAGCGCAGGCGCTGCGCTTTGGCCATGATGCTGTCGGGGGATTTCACCCGTGCCGAGACATGCTCGATCGGGCAGTGGCGATCCAGGTGCGTGAAACCCTTTCGCAGGATTTGTACTTTGGTGGTCAACGTCGCGATTGCGCATTGGTAGGGCAACACGAACTGGGTGAATTCGGGACCGAAGAGCTCGAATTGCGTCGTCATCGGTAAGTCGGGATCGCAGATGTTGTCGACCGTCATGCCCTACCTCTGTTGTTGTGAAGCGGTTAATATTTAACGGAAGGGTATCCTCTAAATTGGTAAAATGAAAGGTGACGCGGTGGACGAGGCGAGCGATACCCGGGGGCCGCGGCGAAATTTCCTGCCGCGCAACCGGCAGCGGGAACGTGTTCTTCGGATGGTGCGTGAGCACGAGGGTGCGGTGGACGCCGTCGAACTGGCATCACAGATCGGTGTGCACGTGACCACGGTGCGGTTCCATCTGGATGCGCTGTGTGACGACGGCGCGATCACGCGCACCCGGATGAACCGGCCGGGCGCCGGCCGGCCCCGTACCGGTTATCTGGCGATCGAGGAACGCGTGGACTACCGCACTCTCGCCAACGTCCTCGCGATGGAGCTGGGCCAGACGGCGCAGACGCGGGCTCGCCGCGCGGAGCACGCCGGGCACGAATGGGCCACGCGGATGGCGGCTTCCCGCAGCGCAGGCACCGGTGACGGCGGGCACACACCGGAACCGGATGCCGGTGATGCGCTCGATCACGCGGCGGCGCGCACCACTGATGCTTTCGCGCGGATGGGTTTCGGCCCCGAGCTGGTCTCGGCGCCGGGCCCGTCGGCACCGTCGTCGGCGGACAGCGGCGGCCCCGCCGGCGAACGTGAACGGGTCATTCGCCTGCACGCCTGCCCGGTACGGGATCTGGCCCGGTCGCATCCCGAGGTGGTGTGCGGAGTGCATCGGGGGTTGCTGCAGGGTCTGCTGGACACGTCAGCGACCGAGGGAAACCGAAAGCCGCAGCGACCGGCCATCTCGGCTCACCTCGAGCCGTTCGTCGAACCCGAACTGTGTGTGGCCAGGCTGGTGGCGGGGTGAGTCAGGTTGTCCGAAACGCGGCGTTGCTGTGCCGGGGTCGGGGTCGGGGTGAGGGCGGCGATGTCGGGGTGATTGTGGCGATCGTTCGCCGGAACGCTCTGTGACACGTTGTTTCCGAGAGTGACTCTGCAGATGATTTTCGACACCAACAAAAGCTGTGGGCTCCGGGTTTCTGTCGACGGGCCTCTGGTGATTTAGGCACTCGTGCACGCCCGAGCTGCACTGTGCGCCACCGCTACCGGTGCGGCCCGCCCGGGAATCTGCACAGTTGGCCTCCGTGTCGGCGGACGTGTGCCGACAGCGGTGGACCGGGTTTACGGGCGGGGGATTGCTACGACGCCGCCTCGCCGACGCTGTACCCGGAAAGGTCGGGGACGGCCCAATTCTCACCGTGTTTCTCGAGCGGGATGGTCGCCACAACGATGTCCGGATCCAGCGGCACCGCTCCCATGATCCGCGGAACCCACCGACCGGGCGTACCCGACGGCCCTGCCATCTCGTCCCATCGAACGTCGACACCGGCATCGCGGAGTGCGTCCTGGTCGATCACAATCACCGCCAGGGGAAGATTGACGTCACGATATACGGTGGCGAGGACGTGCTCGAGTTGCTCCGCGGTCGCGGCGTGGATGAATCCCACCTGATCGAGTGTGTGGGCGCGGGTGGACGCCTCGTATTCTCCGAACCGTGCGGCGCCTTCCCAGTCGTCGGCGAGGGCTATGTGAAAGAGATGTTCGCTCATCGTGATGTCCTTGTGGAGGAATGTCCGCGGGAATGCAGGTGTCGGGCGCCGCCCCGCGCCAACGGGTCGACAGGGGATTCGTGCGTGCCGAGTTCAGGCCGAGGAACGTCGACGGCCGAAATCGGCGGCGCGTGCGGAGGTGAGGGCGCTGCGCGTGACCGCTTCGCGCTGTGCGGCCGCTTCGTACAGTTGATGCGACAGGTCTGCCAGGGCGCGGGCGGCGGCCATGTCGTCGCTGACTTCCGGGACGTCGGTATGGCGCGGATTGCGCCGGGCGAGTCCCGTTCCCACGAAGGCGGCCCGGCCGCTGGTGCGCAGGCGGGCGCTCGCTCGTGTCTGGGCGCCGGTCTCCGCCGATTTGTGTTCGTCGATGACGATGTTCACCGACCATGTCTTCTGGTTCACGGTTGATGCACTTCCTTTCGTGTTCTGCCGTCGCGGACGCATCCGGGTCGACGGTGGTGTCCCCGGGGGGCCGCTGTCTAACCTGCTCGGCGCGAATTAGGGTGGGTTTCCGGGAGATCCGTGGCCTGACCGTGCTTCAGGCGATGCGATGCCGTTCGGTCATCGAGGTGACCGCCGGGGGAGCGATCAGGTGTGTGGTCCTCGCGGACCCGACGGTGAAGTCGGGAGGTGAGGGCGTCGAGTTCGGCGGAGTCGGTGCCGGTCAGGTTGCGGTGCATCGCCCGGGCGATCCTGGTGGCGTGGACTGTGGCGTGTTCGGCGATCGGACCCTGAAACATCTGCCCGACCGTGGTGGACCAGAGGGTGAGCCATCGTAGGAAGTGTCGTGTCTCGAGTCGATGCCGGGTGTGGACGCTCCGGTGCGCCCGCAGGGCGCTGCCCTGGTAGAGGCGGGCCCCGAACAGGACGGTTTCCCAGAAGTCGCACATGATCGGCAGGTGTGATTCGAGTCCGCTCTCGCGGATCTCGGCGAACGGGTCGGCGAGGAGGTCGTCGACGAGCACGCGCCCGTAGAAGCGGCGGAGCAGGTCCTCGATGTCGGTGCGAGTGGCCAGATCCGTGCGCGTAGGTTCGTCTGGTGTCAGTGAAGGCATGAGGCCACCGCCCGAAAGAACTGGAAGATCAACGCGATCAGCAATGCGACCTTCGCTACTTCCAGTCCGATGTACACCAGGTGCATCCTCGATCGTGGCAGGTGCTCTCCGGCGAGGATCCGGTCCGATCGTGTACTCAGAGGCGGGCGGACCACCGCGATCTGCACCACCAGCACCACCGTGACAAGCGCGAGCACCGTCAACGCGGTTGCGTCCGGGGGCGCGGCGACGCACGACGCCAACAGCGCGAGTGCCAGAACCAATTCCACCGCATTGAGGGCGAGGAAGACCTTCCGGCCGATGCCGAGCCCGATGGCCAGGGTCACGCCCGGGGCCCGAAATTTGATCGGCGCCTCGAGAAACGAAATCGCCACCACCATCCCGAGCCAGAACACCGGCAGGATCAACTGCGTGTAGCGCGCCACCTCAGTCATGTGCCCCCCCTTGTCAGGCGGGCACGGGTCCGCCGGACGGTCTCCGGTGGACGGGTGCAGCAGTAGTCGCCCCGCGGGGTCGGCCGGTCGCCGCCGCTCACCGGCCAGGACCGTGCAGGCGTCGCGATCGCATCGGCTTCGGGACACCGCAGGAAACTGTAAGAACGATCGGCGGTGTCACTCATCGCCGGCCCGTTTCTCGCTCGGGACCCGGGCTGTGCCGGCGGTGACCGTGACCGACTTGGGCCGTCGGCCGACGTACGTTTCGGCTCGCATCCGCGTCACCATGTGGGGGTAGTGCAATTCGAACGCGGGGCGCTCGGAACGGATTCGGGGCAGCTCGGTGAAGTTGTGCCGCGGCGGGGGACAACTGGTGGCCCACTCGAGCGAGTTCCCGTAACCCCAGGGGTCATCGACCGTGACCACCTGGCCGTACCGGTAGGACTTGAAAACATTCCACACGAACGGCAACACCGACCCGCCGAGGACGAACGAGCCGATCGTCGAGACCGTGTTGAGGGTGGTGAACCCGTCCGTGGGGAGGTAGTCGGCGTAGCGGCGGGGCATGCCCTCGGCGCCGAGCCAGTGTTGGACCAAAAAGGTGGTGTGGAAACCGATGAACGTGGTCCAGAAGTGCCATCTGCCGAGGCGTTCATCCATCAGCCGTCCGGTCATCTTCGGGAACCAGAAGTAGATGCCGGCGTAGGTGGCGAACACGATGGTGCCGAACAGCACGTAGTGGAAATGCGCGACGAGGAAGTAGGAGTCGGTGACGTGGAAGTCCAGCGGCGGGCTCGCGAGCAACACGCCGGACAGGCCACCGAACAGGAAGGTCACCACGAAACCGAGCGAGAACAGCATGGGGGTTTCGAAGGTGAGCTGCCCTTTCCACATGGTGCCGATCCAGTTGAAGAACTTCACCCCGGTGGGCACCGCGATGAAGAAGCTCATCAGCGAGAAGAACGGCAGCAGAACGGCACCGGTGGCGAACATGTGGTGCGCCCACACCGCGGTGGACAGTGCGGCGATGGCGATGGTCGCGTAGACGAGGCCGGTGTAGCCGAAGAGCGGCTTGCGGCTGAAGACAGGGAAGATCTCCGAGACGATGCCGAAGAATGGGATCGCGACGATGTACACCTCGGGGTGACCGAAGAACCAGAACAGGTGCTGCCAAAGCAGGGCGCCCCCGGTGGCCGGGTCGAACAGGTGCGCCCCCAGGTGCCGATCCACGAGCAGGCCCAACAGTGCCGCGGCCAGAATCGGGAAGGCGATCAGGACCAGGATCATGGTGATGAAGATGTTCCAGGTGAAGATCGGCATCCGGAACATCGTCATCCCCGGCGCCCGCAAACAGATGACGGTGGTGATCATGTTGACGCCACCGAGGATGGTGCCCACACCGGCCAACGCCAGTCCCGTGATCCACAGGTCGCCGCCCACCCCCGGCGAATGCACCGCGCTGGTCAGGGGGGAATACCCGGTCCAGCCGAAGTCCGCGGCCCCTCCCGGGGTGAGGAACCCGGACACGGTGATGATCGCGCCGAACAGGTACAACCAGTAGCTCAGCGCGTTCAGCCGGGGGAACGCCACGTCGGGGGCACCGATCTGCAGCGGCAGAATGTAGTTCGCGAATCCGAAGACGATCGGCGTCGCGTACAGCAGCAGCATGATGGTGCCGTGCATCGTGAACAGCTGGTTGTACTGTTCGTTGGACAGGAACTGCAGGCCGGGGACCGCGAGTTCGGTGCGGATCAGCAGGGCCATCAACCCGCCGACCATGAAGAACACGAACGAGGTGACCATGTACATCAGACCCAGCATCTTCGGGTCGGTGGTGGTGGCGGCCTGGTAGAGGAACGATCCCTTGATCCCGCGCCGTTGTGGGTACGGCCGGACGGGGACGACGTCCACGGTGAGGGGAGTCACGATGCACCGCCGCCGCAGGGGGACCCCTCGCCGGTAGCGGCGGGGCCCGAATGTGGATGCCCACTGACCAATTCGGTGTCGGCGGCGAGCCGGCCGAGCTTGCCCGCCCCTCCCGGCATCCCCAATGCGGCACTCGCGCCGGGGAGCGGGCTGTGGAAGAACCGGGCGTTGTCGTCGGTGAACGCGCCCCACCGGGCGGGCAGGTCGTCCTCGTAGAAGATGGCCTCCACCGGGCAGACCGGCTCGCACGCGCCGCAGTCGATGCATTCGTCGGGGTGGATGTACAGCGACCGGCCGCCCTCGTAGATGCAGTCCACCGGGCATTCCTCGACACAGGCCCGGTCCATCACATCGATGCACGGTTCTGCGATCACATAGGTCATGGCCACCTCCGGGACGCTGCCCTTTTTTTGAGGAATCCCTTCCTCTAAAGTCATACAGTATGGCGATACGAAAAGGAACCGGTGCCGAGCGCGCCGGGACGCACGCGGTGCTGGCCTCGCGCAGACGGGTCCAGTTGCTGGATGCTTTGCGGGCCAGTCCGACGCCGATGACCGTCGGGGAACTGGCGGCGCTGTGCGAGCTGCACGTGACCACGGTTCGCTTCCACCTCGACGCGTTGACCGGCGCCGGATTGGTCTCGGCCGAACCCGAGCGGAATCCGGCGCGCGGCCGCCCGCGTCGGCTCTACCGGGCGCTGGCCCCCCTCGAACCGGGGCACGCCGATTCCGGATACCAGGGGTTGGCTCGGGTGTTGGCGGCGCACTGGGCCGGTGCCGACGGCGGCGACCCCGTGGGCCGGGCGGAGGCGGCCGGCCGGGCGTGGGCACTCGACGACCTCACCGGCACCTCCGGGGCACCCCGATCGATCGAGGGCGCCGCGAGCACCCTCACCACCCTGTTCGCGGAGATGGGATTCGACCCCGAACTCGAGTCCACACCCGAGGAAATGCGAATCCGGTTGCATGCCTGCCCGTTCGAGTCGGTCGCCCGGCAGAGCCCGAACGTCGTGTGCGCGCTGCATCTCGGACTGATGCGCGGCGTCCTCGACCGGCTCGGCGCACCGGAAACCGACAATCGGCTCATCCCGTGGGAAACACCCCAGACCTGCGTCGCCCACCTGGCGCGACGCTAGCCGGCCCGGTATGCCCGGCGCCGACCTCGATCGCACATGGGGGCGGTGTGGTCTCCGGCAGGCGGAGGTGGTGAGGCGATGTTGCTGTCCGTCGGGCACGGCCGGCTCGGTCGGAAGGAGCTGACCACGCTGCTGACCGCGGCCGGCGTCGACGCGGTGGTCGACATTCGCCGGTATCCCGGCAGTCGCCGCAACCCCGATGTCGGCAGCGAGATGATGACGCACTGGTTGCCGGCCGCCGGGATCGGCTATCGCTGGGAGCCGCGACTGGGCGGGCGCCGCCGCCTGCCGCCCGGCGAGCCGCGTGAGGACCCGTGGTGGCAGGTCGATCAGTTCGCCGCCTATGCCGCACACACCCGCACCACCGAGTTCGCCGCGGCACTGACCGAGCTGTTGGATCGGGCGGCGCGGCAGAAAACGGCGATGATGTGCAGTGAGAGCGTGTGGTGGCGGTGCCACCGCCGGCTCGTCGCCGACGTCGCAGTCCTGCGGCGCGGGGTGCGCGTCGAGCACCTCATGCACGACGGCCGGCGCACCCCGCACCTCCCGGCGGACGGCGCTCGGGTGCGGGCCGACGGCCAGGTGGTCTGGGACCGCCCCCGGGCGCGGTCCTGATCGGCAGCCCCGGTGGCCCGCACTCGTGCCCGACGCCCGCTCCGGCCCGGCACCGGGCCGAGACCGCAACGCGGAGCGGCGCAGCGCTCGGCGTGCCGCCCGGCCGAAGCAATGACGGACCGCGGGTCGTCCACCCACCCGGTCAGGCGCGGACGCCGGCGAGGGCGAAGAATTCCTGGCGCGAACGAGGATCATCGCGCAACGCTCCCAACAGAGCGGAGGTGACGGTGGCCGATCCCACCGATTGCACCCCGCGCAGGGTCATGCAACTGTGCTCGGCCTCGATGACCACCCCGACACCCCGAGGATGCAGGTGTTCGTCGAGCCAGCCCGCGATCTGCTTGGTGAGCCGTTCCTGAACTTGAGGGCGACAGGCGAAATGCTCTGCCACGCGGGCGAGCTTGGACAATCCAATGATGCGCTCGCCGGGCAGATACCCGATGTGCACGGTACCGGCGAACGGCAGCAGATGATGCTCACACACCGATCGCAGCGGGACGTTGCGGACCAGGACGAGTTCGTCGTAGTCCTCGTCGTTGGGGAAGGTGGTCAGATCGAAGGCGCGGGGGGTGAACAGTTCGGCATAGCCGTGGGCCATGCGGCGGGGCGTCTGGCGCAGGCTTTCCGAGTCCAGGTCGATCCCGAGTGCCTCCAGGAACGCCGCTGCCGCCTCTTCGGCCGCAGCCAGGTCTCGTCCTGGTGCCTGATGGAGAACGTGGAGTGTCGCGGTCGACGGCATGCCGGGTTCCTTCCGCAGTGGTGGTGGTGTGGCGTCCACCCGGCGAAGCGCAGCGGCCTCGGGCGGGTGGACGAATGAGGGTGTCGACGTCGCGCGCCCCGGAACGAGGGGACGCACGTCGGTGTCGGCTAGACGGCACTGAGTTTCGGGGCGAGTGCGGTCCGCCGGTGCCAGGCCGGGTCGTACACGTAGGCCAACCGGCCGAGGGTGAGGGCGGCGAGCATCAGTCCGAAGTCACGCAGTGCGATGTCGTAGAAGCCGGGGTAGCTCAGCAGGTTGATCACGATTCCGGCGAGCCAGGCGGCGACGATGTAGGCCGCATAGCGTGGTTTGATCGCGACGGCGATGCCGGCGACGATTTCGATCACTCCGACGACCAGCATGGTCTGGTGCGCGCTGAACGGGCTGAGGTCGACGATCCACGGCGCCAGGTAGTCCTCCCAGGTGGTGAGCACGTTCGTGAACTTGTCGATGCCCATCACGATCGGGAGCACGGTGAATCCGATCCGCAGCAACAGGAACGCGCCGTAGGCGGGGTCACTGCGAGCGCGTTGCAGGGCCGTGCCGGGTGTGGGTGCGGTCGCCGCCGAGTCGGGCGTGGGAGTAGTCATCAGAAACCCCTTTGTAAAAGTAATAGGACTCATTTTTAGAATCTTCCCTCCACGCCTATTTGTCAATACTTTTTGGTGTTACAGTCGGGGTATGTCCACTCCGCGATCCGCTGCGCCGGCGGTGCTGGCGGCGTTGAGCAACCTCGATGATCCGTTGCGGCGCAGGCTGTATGACTACGTGACCGAAAGCGACGCACCGGTCTCGCGGGAGCAGGCGGCCGCCGCCGTCGACGTCGGCCGGACCCTCGCGGCCTACCACCTCGACAAGCTGGCCGATGCCGACCTGGTGACGGTCAGTTACCAGCGGCCGGCCGGCCGCGGCGGGCCCGGCGCCGGCCGCCCGGCGAAGCTCTACACCCGGGCCACGACGGAAATGACCGTCAGCGTGCCGCCCCGGGACTATGAACTGCTCGCACGGTTGCTCGTCTCCTCGGTCGAACAGGACACCAGCGGAACCGTGCGGGCGGCCGTGAACGAGGCCGCGCTCGACGCCGGCAAGCGGGCCGTCGCCGACACCGGGGGAGATCTCCTGGCGGCGCTCCGCGGCTGCGGATACCTGCCCCAGGTCGCCGACGACGGCCGTATCGACCTACGCAACTGCCCCTTTCACCATGTCGCCCGTGACCACCTGGACGTGGTGTGCGGGTTGAACTTACGCCTTGTCGAGGGCGCGATCGCCGGGAGCACCCAACACGACGCGCACGCAGAACTGGACCCGCGACCGGACCGGTGCTGTGTCGTGGTCCACCACGCAGCGTCCGCACACGCACACTCGCCCCCGGGCACCGCCGCCCGTCCCTGACGGACACGAACCGGCAGGTCACGAGGCGCCGGATCGGCTCGCGCGTCGATCGAAGGACCCGCCCATCCGAGCACCGGCATTCCGGCGCACCGCGACCGCGGCGCTCCATGCAAGCGTTGCGTGCCAGGACGCGCTCGTCGCGCATCACACCGCGAACCATCGGAACCGCATCTGGAAACCCCGAATCGGGGACCCATGACGCTCACCGCTCGTCATCTTCTTTTCGGTGACACCGCGGGTCCAGGGCGGTCCGCATCGCTCAAAGCCATATCTCTGCAAGGGATCACATCCCATGGGTGTCTATCGAATCCTCTGGTGGGTGGTAACAGTGCCACTGGGGTTGGTCGGCTTCGCGGTCGCGATCTTCACCGTCCACCCCGACGTCCTCGTGTCCGCGGCATTCGCCGCGGCACTGACCGGCGGCGGCCTGACCGCAATGGCGGCCGACAGGTCCGCCACCGCCACGCCGCGTTCATCGCTGCCGACCGCCGCACTCAACGCCGCCACCGCGGGCGCGGCCCTGATCGGCATTGTCGGCCTGATCGCACTGTCCGGCGCTGCGGCCGTGCCGCTGGTGCTCGTGCTGACGGTCACCGCCCGGCCGGTGGCGCGGCGGCTTCGAAGCTGGCCGCCGTTGGCGCAGTTACTCTCCCCGCAGCCCTCTGCTCTGTGTGATCCGGACGAGGCGAGCGCTCCGGGTTCCCCGGCGGCGCCGCCGCCGAGCTGCGCGGAATTGTCCGGCGATGCGTTGTGCCGCGGCTGGCGCACCAGCTTCGCGGAGCTGCAGAACGCCAGGTCGGTCACCGACCGACTGCGACTGGCCCGGATCCGCCAGCAGTACCTCGACGAGATCGAGCGCCGCGATCCCCAGGGATTCGCGGCGTGGTTCACCGCCGGGGCCCGGGCGGGCAGCGATCCATCGAAGTTTCTCACCACACGAGAACAACCACCGACCGACCGGCAGTGACACGGTGCACACGCCGACAGAGCGGGGAGCCAAGTGGGCGTGGATGAGACGCCCGCACGACGAGAGGCACGACGATGAACAGATTCCCACCCCCACCGGTAGGGGTAACGGTGAGCCGGTTGCATCGCCTGTACCGCGAGCAGGGGCAAAGCCCCTGGTTGGACAACCTCACCCGCCCCTACCTGCGCGATGGCACCCTCGCCGGGTTCGTGGCCGCCGGGATCCGGGGGGTGACGGCCAACCCCACCATCTTCGCGCGGGCCATCGCCGGCTCCGATGCCTACGACGCACAGTTCGCGGCGCTCATCGCCGAGGGACTCGCGGTCGAGGACGCGTATTGGGAGCTCGCCGCCACCGATGTCGTCGACGCAGCCGCGATATTGCGGCCCGTCTACGACACCTCGGGCGGCACCGATGGGTTCGTCTCGATCGAGGTCGCCCCGGAACTCGCCCGGGACACCGACGCCACGATCGCCGCGGCCGGGCGACTGCACGAACGGATCGCCCGACCGAACGTGTTCGTGAAGATCCCCGCGACCGCGGAGGGAATACCGGCGATCGCGGACATGATCGGCAAGGGCGTCAGCATCAACATCACCTTGATCTTCTCCCTCGCCCGCTACGAACAGGTGATCGAGGCGTACCTGCAGGGTCTGGAGACGCTGGCGGCACGGGGCGGGGAACCGGCCGCGGTGCGCAGCGTCGCATCGTTCTTCGTCAGCCGCGTCGACACGGAGGTCGATCGACGACTCGAGCACAGCGGCGACCCCGGGGCCCCAGGGTTGCGGGGTCGGGCGGCGATCGCCCAGGCCCGCCTCGCCTATCGGATCTTCCGGGACCGCTTCACCGGAGCGCGGTGGGAGGCCCTCGCCGCCCGCGGCGCCCGGGTGCAACGGCCACTGTGGGCATCGACCTCGACCAAGAACCCCGACTACCCGGACACCCGCTACGTCGACAGTCTCATCGGTCCGGACACCGTCAACACGCTGCCCGAGGCCACCATCACGGCATTCGAGGATCACGGCACCCTCACGCGCTCCATCGACACCGACCCCGCCGGCGCGGCCGCCGTCCTCGGCGAGCTCGCCGCGGTGGGCGTCGACATGGACGACGTCGGCCGCACCCTCGAAGACCAGGGTGTCGCCGCCTTTCACCAGTCGTTCGCCGATCTGCTCACCGAACTCCACGCCAAAGCCCACCAGCTGGCGCAACGATGACCCCCGGGCGGCTCGCCGAGGCGACCCGGCACTACAAGATATCGGCGCGGTGCGGTGAACAGGAACCACAGCGCGCATGAAATCGGTCCTCGCACCTGAAACACCTCGCACCAGAGAAGGACATGACATGGCCACTGCAGAGCAGACATTCGTCATCGTGGGCGCCGGACTGGCCGGTGCGAAGGCCGCTGAGGCGCTGCGCACCGGCGGGTTCGACGGACGGATCGTTCTCATCGGCGACGAGACCGACCGCCCCTACGACCGACCCCCACTGTCGAAGGCCTACCTCCAAGGCACCACCGAGCGGGAGAAGATCTACCTTCACCCGGCAGGGTGGTACACCGACCACGACATCGAGTTGCGGGTGGGGACCCCGGTCACCGCCCTCAACCGGACCGAACACGAGGTGGTCATTGACGGCGTCGAGCGGCTCGGATACGACAAGTTGCTGTTGACCACCGGTTCGTCGCCCCGCCGGCTGCAGGTGCCCGGCGCCGATCTGGGCGGGGTGCACTACCTGCGCCGGGTCACCGACTGCGAGACAATGAAGGCCGCGTTCGCCGCGGCGGACCGGGTGGCGATCGTCGGGGCGGGATGGATCGGTTTGGAGACCGCGGCCGCCGCCCGAGCGGCGGGCTGCGCAGTCACGGTGGTGGGGAGATCGAAGTTGCCGTTGCTGGCGGTGCTCGGCGCCGAGGTCGCCGAAACCTACGCCGCCCTGCACCGCGACCACGGTGTGGAGTTGCGCCTGAACTCCGGGGTGCGCGAGATCGTCGGTAAGGACAACCGGGCCACCGGAATCCGCCTCACCGATGGCACGGTGGTCGAGGCGGACGCGATCGTCGTGGGGGTGGGCATCGTGCCCAACACCGCACTGGCCGAGACGGCCGGGCTGGCGGTCGACAACGGGATCGTCGTCGACGAACACCTGGCCACGACCGACCCCGACGTGTTCGCCGCCGGGGACGTCGCCAACACCTTTTACCCGCTGTTGGGGACTCATCTGCGCCTCGAGCACTGGTCGGCCGCCCTCAACCAGGGACCGGTGGCGGCGGAGAACATGATCGGCCGGGTCACCGCCTATGACCAGGTGCCCTACTTCTTCTCCGATCAGTACGACAGCGGGATGGAGTATTCCGGCTACGTCCCGCACGGCAGTTACGACTCGGTCGTGTTCCGCGGCGACGTCGCCGCCGGCGAGTTCATCGCCTTCTGGATGCGGGACGGGCGGGTGCTGGCCGGCATGGACGTCAACACCTGGGGGGTCACCGATGCCATCGAGGCGCTGGTGCGCTCCGGTGAGCGGGTCGACCCGGCGAAACTGGCCGACCCGGACGAGCTCTTGAGGTACCTGGCCGATCGGGTGCCGGGAGGTGCGCGGTGACGCTCATGCCCCAGCAGGAACGGACGCGAACCCCCGAGACACCGCCCCCGTCTCAGTGGTGTCGACAGGTCTGTTCGAACTCGTCGGGACTTCCTGGATTTACCGACGGCGCTTCCGGTTCGGCCGGACCTGCTCGGTCGGGTGCGCGGGGGTCGCAACGGAGGGTGGGTGCGTCCGCGACCACGCGCCGGGAGGAATTCCCATGATCCGGTGGCTGGTCATCGCGGGCGCCTGGGTGTTGGGGTCGGCGTCGCTGCTGCTGGTCTTCTTCGTCTCGGCGTGGTGGCTGCTCGGCACGGTGATCGTGGCGGCGATCGCCATGGTCGGCGCCTGGGATCTGCTGCAGCGTAGGCACAGTGTGCTGCGGAACTATCCGGTGATCGGCCACGCCCGGTTCATGCTCGAGAGGATACGCCCCGAGATCCAACAATACTTCATCGAACGATCCACGGACGGAACACCGTTCGACCGCGACACCCGCACGACGGTGTACGAACGCGCCAAGGGCACCAAGGACGTGGAACCGTTCGGAACCGAACGGGACGTCACCGCCACCGGATACGAGTTCGTCACCCACTCGTTGCGCGCGCATCCGGCCTCCGATGACACACCACATGTTCGGATCGGCGGTCCACAGTGCACCATGGGGTACGACATCGCCTTGTACAACGTCTCGGCGATGAGCTTCGGCGCCCTGTCGGGCAACGCCATCGAGGCGCTCAACGGGGGCGCGGCACGCGGCGGGTTCGCCCACGACACCGGCGAGGGCGGTATCAGTCCTTACCACCTCGCGCAGGTCGGCGACCTGATCTGGGAGATCGGTTCCGGCTACTTCGGCTGCCGCGACGCCGACGGGCACTTCGATCCCGGCGAGTTCGCCGCCAAGGCCGCCCTTCCGCAGGTCAAATGCATCTCCATCAAGCTCTCCCAGGGGGCGAAACCAGGGCTCGGCGGCGTACTGCCCGCCGCGAAAGTCAGCCCCGAGATCGCCCGAACCCGGGGGGTGCCGGTCGGGCAGAGCGTGATCTCGCCGCCCTCCCACAGCGCGTTCTGCACACCGCTCGAGCTCATCGACTTCATCACCACACTTCGTGCACTGTCCGGCGGAAAGCCGATCGGCTTCAAACTGTGCGTCGGTTCCCGCACGGAATTCCTCGCCATCTGCAAGGCCATGATCGAGACCGGCATTACCCCGGACTTCATCATCGTCGACGGATCTGAGGGCGGAACCGGGGCTGCCCCACTCGAATTCGAGGACCACGTCGGGATGCCGCTCACCGAAGGTCTGATGCTGGTGCACAACGCGTTGGTGGGCACCGGGCTGCGGGACCGGATCAAGATCGGCGCCTCGGGCAAGGTCGCCAACGGAATCGACATCATCAAACGCCTGATCCAGGGAGCGGACTTCACCCTCGCTGCCCGCGCGATGATGTTCGCGGTCGGCTGCATCCAGGCCCAACGCTGCCACACCAACCGGTGCCCCGTCGGTGTCACTACCCAGGACGCCCGCCGGGCCCGCGCACTGAATGTTCCGGACAAGACCACCCGGGTGTACAACCTCCAGAGATCCACCGTCGCGAGCGCCCAACAAATCCTGGCATCGATGGGGCTGGACGACTTCTGCGACCTCGATCCGTCGATGCTCAACCGGCGCATTCAGGGGCACCGCACGATGACCTACGCGGACCTACACGAGTGGCTGCAGCCCGGCGACCTGCTCACAGAGGACCCCCCGACGAGTTGGCTCCGCGACTGGACGAACGCCGACTCGTCTAGGTTTTGACGGCATCGCCGGAGTCTGTGGTGTTCGCCCGAGTCCCGCCGAGGCCGGCTACGTCGCACCACCTACCGCAGAACCTGCGCCCACGAGCGCGACGTCCCCGATGTCCGGGATCCGACTGCGCCAGCTCCTCACTCGGTGCCTACCGACCCTCGGGCAATCGCATCTTCGCCGACCGGCAGCTGATGGGAACCGGGATTGATGTGCGGGCGACCGATCACGGCCCCGGGCGGTCGACGAACGGACGCGACGTCACCGATCCTGGGGAGGGTCGTCCCAGATGGGTAACTCGAGGGCGGGTCCGAGGCGCAGCAGTTCGTCGCGGTGCATCGCACTCAGACGTGCCAGGATCAGCTGCCCGTGCTCGGTCAACTCCACCCGTACCGCTCGCGCGTCGGACGGGTGCGGCGCGCGCTCCACGAGACCCTGCTTCTGCGCTCGGTCGACCAGCTCCACCACGCTGTGATGACGCAGCTGCAGGCGGTCGGCCAACTCTCGCATGGTGGCCCATTCGCGGCCGGGAAATCCCTTGAGTGCGAGCAGCAGCTGGTAGTGCTGCGGGGTGAGGCCATGGTCACGGACCGTATCCTCACTGAAGCGCACATAGCGGCGGATACCGAAGCGGAAACGTGCCAGTGCCTCGAAATCCCGCTTCGTCAACGGCTCCGACTCCACGTGCTCCTCTGCAGTCACGGCACCTCGCCCCTTCAGTCGTCAGAACCGCCGCACTATATATCGTCATACGATACACCAGGGATGTTCTCGTGGTCATCACGCCTGAACGGGGCATTGCCCGACATCGTGCGACGAGTCCTTGGAGACAGCGCCGACGTCGATGCCACGGCGACGAGTGCGTAACGCCCCGCCGTGCGATCGGCCACCGACGCGGCAATGTCGACAAAGTATCGCCGATTGGCGGTCGTGATTCCAGCGCAGACGATTTCCGATTCCCTCAGAAGAAGGACGCACAGGAACACATCATGCATCAGCACCCGCACTGCCCCGTGCAGCGGAGCGATGAGCACGGGCGGACGATTCCGCAACGAAAGCATCGAGGACTCGTTCGGGTGCAATTGCGACAGGATCGCCGAGGGCCGAGGAAGGGTCGTCGGGACGTTGTGAACCCTCGACGCGTCATCGCAATAGGTT
Organism: Rhodococcus mengyinensis; assembly: GCF_048381435.1. Classification (NCBI taxonomy): domain Bacteria; kingdom Bacillati; phylum Actinomycetota; class Actinomycetes; order Mycobacteriales; family Nocardiaceae; genus Rhodococcus; species Rhodococcus mengyinensis. The sequence continues at coordinate 24,707 of NZ_JBLWIT010000064.1, forward strand.
CCGGGAGAGGGTCGTTCACCCGCGGAGCCAAAGGAGCCGGCGGGCACGTGTAGCCTTGAGGGTGCCGAGGGCCCGAACATGCGCGGTCAAGCCATGTCGTCCTCGGCGCCCGAACCGGCCCGATCGCAGGGCCGAGAACTGGAGCGCCGCCATGGCGTCGAACGCGACCAATGTGTCGAGCCTTGAACGGGCACTGGAATCAACGCCGTACTGCACGGCATGTCCGCACAGCCCGGCTTCCCACGATGCGCTCGGTATTCGGTTTTGCGCCGCGACCTCGGACCGAAACCTCGGCCGAAAGTGCATCTGCGCTGGCGAACCGGCGACTGGACAGCACTACTCCCGGTACTGAACGAGAAGTACAGCTCGAAAAGCCCACCCAGGCATATCCGCCCGATTCCCGGCGAGTTCTACCGCAACCCCTATTCGCGCGGTGCGGGACCGGCGCCCATGCGGCGACATCACCGACCGCACCAATCCCCGACCGTTGCTAGAAAAGGGGGTAGCGGCGGCATCCCCACCTTTACTGGCGCGCAATCACCTTCGTGTCCGGCAGGGGCCGGGCTTACCGCGGTGCCGGATGTCGACCGTGATTTTCGCGAAAGTCGCATACGGATCGAGCGATGGGACCGGATATGTGGTTGGGCGCGAGTGCCTTCGCGCACGAAGAAGGTCCACTACCGAACCACCGGCGAGGAGCGCAGTCAACCGGGTGGCCGACGCCGCGCCTTCCCGTGCTACTGGCGAAACATTTTTATCGTGATACGATATAAAAAGTGGTCGTCCCGGCACCAAGACCTCGCCGGGGGAGTCCGGGAGGTGCGCTGTGCTCAGCGACGATGAACGAAATGCTCTGTGCGAGATCGAACAACGGCTACTCGCAAGCAGCCCGACGCTGGTCCGAGTGTTTCACGGCGTCACACCGCGCCCACCATACGATCGCAGTGTGCGGGTCCGGCTGAGAGTGCTGGTGCTCGCGGTGACGTTCGGCATGTTTGCACTGCGGGGGCCCCGCGTTTTCAACGACGCCGAGATCACCGTCCGGAAGAGTTCACCGACGCCACGTACAACACGGGCGGTGCCTGCACGCAACCGTCTGGCCGTCGGCGGTTCCCATTCCGCGAGCGCGATTCCGGTCGATACCGACACCGTCCGGATCCTCGATCCGTCGACCGCGTCCGGTGCTGTGCTCATACCGTGGCCGCCCCGCGAGGTGCCGGCACCGAACTGAGTGGCGAACTCGGAAATCCAACGCCTCGCGCAGGTTTGGGCGCCTCTACGAATCGAGGCGCTGCTCCGAGGAGCCGTCAACGCGGGGACGCGAGGTTAATTCATCGATTGGCAGCAAGCCCGTGGTGACCGGGTATCGGTAGAGGCCACGGGCGGATGGGAGAACACCATGATTCTCTATGCGGTGGCCGTCTTGGTCGGACTCGGCCTGCTCGGCCTGAGCTCGAGCATTCGCGTCGTCAAACAGTTCGAACGCGGCGTCGTGTTTCGGTTCGGATGCGTCCAGCCCGCCGTCCGCGCACCGGGCCTGATGTTGCTGATCCCGATCGCCGACCGGCTCGAGAAGGTGAACATGCAGATCATCACGATGCCGGTGCCCGCCCAGGACGGCATCACCCGCGACAACGTGACCGTCCGGGTGGATGCGGTCGTCTATTTCAACGTCGCCGATCCGGTGCGAGTGGCAGTGGACGTGCAGGACTACGTCTCCGCGATCGGTCAGGTCGCACAGACGTCGCTGCGGTCGATCATCGGCAAGAGCGAACTCGACGACCTGCTGTCCAACCGGGAGGGCCTCAACCAGGGCTTGGAGCTGATGATCGACAGCCCCGCGCTGGGGTGGGGTGTGCAGATCGACCGGGTGGAGATCAAGGATGTGGTCCTCCCCGATTCGATGAAGCGGTCGATGTCGCGCCAGGCCGAGGCCGAACGTGAACGGCGGGCCCGCATCATCACCGCCGACGGCGAACTGCAAGCCTCGGCGAAACTGGCCCAGGCCGCCGAGACCATGACCGAACATCCCGCCGCCCTGCAACTGCGGCTCCTGCAAACCGTCGTGGAAGTCGCGGCCGAGAAGAACTCGACCCTCGTGCTGCCGTTCCCGGTCGAGTTGCTCCGCTTTCTGGAACGAGCGACACCGCACACCGCCCATGTTCCGACGCGAACAGCCGAACCTACAACCACAACCACGCCTGCCAACGTAAACAACGAACCGTCGACCCGGCACACACAACACAGATCCGTCGACGCCCGCGGATTCGCCCTCGAGCAATCACGATTCGGATAGGGCCAATAGACCCTGCAAGTTCCAGAGCGGTGATCGCCGGTTCCGTTCGGGGGTCCTGGGCAGCAGGCGGTGTCGGGAGCGGTGGTTCACCCCGACACCACGGTGACCTCTGTTGCGGCGGGACTTACGGGTAGGGGGCAGGACCGTCACCCGGTGTCTTCCGGGTTTCCAGGATGTCGCCCTGCGGGCCTTGGGGTCTGACTGCCCGCACTGACCTGCGACCGACCCACCACCGCCCCGCGGACCACGGCCCCGTTCTGACCGCGGCCGACCGGCACGGCTCGAGGTGCAAGGCCGAGGGTTCATGGATGCGATGAGTATTCAGGCCGTCCTACGGTGATGTCAGAACTGATTCGAGATCCACTCGCGCAAGACCACGGCTTGGTTGTGCTCGAGGTCCTTCGCCGAATACAGCAGCACCACAGTCCCGTTACGCGCCGCCTCGACGATCGGTTGGGCGGCAGCGCGATTGGTGTCGAGTTCCTGAAGGTAGCGGGTGCGGAACTCCGGAAAGCGATCCGCCTGGTGGCCGAACCAGGTCCGCAGCTGCGTGCTGGGTGCCACCTCCTTGATCCAGGCGTCGCAGTCGAGGTCCGCTTTCGCGATGCCCCGTGGCCACAGTCGATCTACCAAGAAGGTTGGCGATGTCTTCTTGGTGCCGCGAGCGTCATAGGCTCGCACCAACTCGATCGGGCCCATAGATCGATCATGACACGAAATGACGGTGCCCACAACGAATGACAAACCCGCGGTGCACTGTGGCGGTGGCGGTGGGGGGGTGAAGACCGCGGACACCGCACTGATGGGTGAGAACCTGCTGAAGCTGCCCGAGTCGATCCACCTGGCGAGCGCACCGTGGCCGTGATGCGGCAGAACATCGGTGTCGCGCCCGCAACCGTGTCGTGGTGCCGGCAGGCGCCTTCGCCGGCCACGCCACGATGTCCCTCGGGATGCTCGTGCACGGACTGTCGGTGCTCGTGGCCCTCATTAGGAGGGGTGTCGCGTCCGCACATCACGCGGCCCCCGGCGCGAGAGAGGGTCCGGACCGGTTTTCCGATCCGACAACCGACCACTGAGCTAACCTGTGGACAATCCGAGACGAGCTCCCCGAAAACGTAATTGACGAGGTTGGAGTCGATAACCATGTCTGTCACCATGAACAACGAGGGCCCGGGTTTCGTCGCGCTACCGCCAGTCCCCGAAGGCGCCGTGATGGTCACGTTGAAGATTCGCCGTTTCAACCCCGAGGACCCGGGCAAGGCCGGATGGGTCAGCTTCGAGGTTCCGTGCCTGCCCACCGATCGGTTGCTCAACCTGCTCACCTACGTCAAGGGGTATCTCGACGGGACCCTGACCTTCCGCCGCTCGTGCGCGCACGGCGTGTGCGGATCGGATGCAATGGTCATCAACGGAGTCAACCGGCTCGCGTGCAAGGTGCTCATGCGCGACATGCTGAACAAAGACGGTAAGAACACCACCGTCACGATCGCACCCCTCAAGGGACTCCCGGTCGAGAAGGATCTCGTCGTCGACATGGAGCCGTTCTTCTCGGCGTACCGCCAGATCAAACCGTTCCTGATGACATCGGGTCAGGAGCCCACCCGCGAGCGGATCCAGTCCCAGGCCGATCGTGCCCGGTACGACGACACCACCGAGTGCATCCTGTGCGCGTGCTGTACCGAGTCGTGCCCGGTGTATTGGGCGGATGGTAGCTATTTCGGGCCGGCCGCCATCGTCAACGCCCATCGCTTCATTTTCGACAGCCGCGACGAAGGCGCCGGGGAGCGGATGGACATTCTGGGGCGGCGTCGACGGCGTCTGGCGTTGCCGCACCACGTTCAATTGCACCGACGCTTGTCCGCGCGGAATCAAGGTGACGCAAGCGATCACCGAAGTCAAACGCGCGTTGCTGTTCAACCGCAAGGCAGTCGTGCGGTAGCCGCACGAGTTCTGCACCGCCAGACCTTGAACAGGGGTCTCCGGCCCTGGTCGGGGAACGAAAGGGTGTCACCCTGTTGCTTCCACGACCGACTCACTGTTGCTGTGGGGTGAGTCCCGCGAGCATCCGATGCACGTGGGCGGCCTGGCACGGTTCACTCCACGCCGGGTGACGGCGGCGGAGGTGCGGGGGCTGTGCGAGAGACGCTGTTTCCGCATGGGTGCTCTATGGCGAGCCGCTCAGGTCACGAGGAGCTGTCGCAGCACATATTGCAGTATCCCGCCGTGCCGGAAGTATCCCGCCTCCGCGGGGGTATCGATCCGCACCGTGGCCGGAAATTCCTGTACTTGACCATGGTGGTCGGCTCGGACGGTGACCTCGGTAGGGAAGTCCGCGCGCGGGTCGCCGCCTTCGAGTCCGGTGATCGAGTATTCCTCTTCACCGGTCAACCCGAGGCTTTCGCGGGTGCGACCGGGCGGGAACTGCAGGGGCAGCACCCCCATGCCGATCAGGTTGGAGCGGTGGATGCGTTCGAACGACGTCGCGAGGACCGCTTTGACCCCGAGGAGCAGTGTTCCCTTGGCCGCCCAGTCGCGCGAGGACCCAGATCCGTATTCGGCGCCGGCGAGGATGATCAGCGCAGTGCCCTCGGCGGCGTAGGCGTTCGAGGCGTCGAAGATGCTCATCACCTCCCCGCGGGGGAGGTGGCGGGTGACGCCGCCCTCCGTGCCCGGAGCCAGCAGATTCCGCAGGCGGATGTTGGCGAAGGTGCCGCGGATCATCACCTCGTGGTTGCCGCGACGGGATCCGTAGGAATTGAAGTCGGGCGGTTCGACACCATGCTCGCGCAGGTAGATACCGGCCGGGCTGTCGCGGCGGATCGTGCCCGCGGGTGAGATGTGGTCGGTGGTCACCGAATCCCCCAACATGACCAACACCCGGGCGCCGGTGATGTCGGAGATCGGTTGCGGTTCGGGCTGTATGCCGTTGAAGTACGGTGGCCGCCGCACATAGGTGGAGTCCTCGTGCCATTCGAAGATCTCGCCGGAGGCGACATCGAGGCCGCGCCAGTTGTCGTCGCCGGCGAAGACATTCGAGTAGCCGTCGGTGAACATCTGCGACTGCAGGCATTCGTCGATGACTGCCTTGACCTCCTCGGTGCTCGGCCAGATGTCGCGCAAGTACACCGGCTGCCCGTCCGACCCTGTCCCGATCGGGTCGCGGCGCACATCGGCGAGCATGGTCCCGGCGAGTGCGTAGGTGATGACCAGCGGCGGGGAGGTGAGGAAGTTCATCTTGCACTCGGCGTGGATGCGGCCCTCGAAGTTGCGGTTCCCGGACAGCACCGCGCAGGCGGTCAGATCGTGTCCGGTGACCGCGTCGCTGACCTGGGGGATCAGCGGACCGGAATTACCGATGCAGGTGGTACAGCCGTAGCCAACGAGTCCGAAGCCGAGCCGTTCCAGATAGGGGGTCAGACCGGCCCGTTCGTAGTAGTCGGTGACCACACGCGATCCCGGGGCCAGCGACGTCTTCACCCACGGTTTGCGGGTCAGGCCCGCCTGCACGGCCTTCTTCGCCAGCAGGCCCGCGCCGATCATCACCGACGGGTTCGAGGTGTTGGTGCACGAGGTGATGGCGGCGATGACCACGTGCCCGTGATCGACACTGTGCACCTCGCCGTCGAGGACCACCTCCACCGGGTCGGAGGGCCATTCATGGCTCTTCCCGCACCGGCACGGTGCCGCCGGTCCGTCCGAGGCGCGGTCGTGGTCGATCGCGATCGGATCGCTGGCGGGGAATGACTCGTCGGATGCCTCGTCGAGGCCGGCTTCCAGCGCAGTCGGCAGTGGTTGGCCAGCCAGCAAGGACCCGACGGCGTGCGACGCGCTGGCCAGCGGGATGCGGTCCTGGGGTCGTTTCGGGCCCGCGATGGAGGGCTCGACGGTGGCGAGGTCGAGCTCGACGGTGTGGCTGTAGGCCGGTTCCTGATCGGGGTCGTGCCACATTCCTTGTTCTTTGGCATAGGCCTCGACGAGTCGGATCTGCTGCTCGGGTCGCCCGGTCAGACGCAGATAGTGGAGGGTCTCGTCGTCGATGGGGAAGATGGCGCAGGTCGAACCGTATTCGGGGCTCATGTTTCCCAGGGTCGCCCGGTTGGCCAACGGGACGTTGGCGACGCCAGGGCCGTAGAACTCCACGAATTTGCCGACGACACCGGTCTTGCGGAGCAACTCGGCGACGGTGAGGACGAGGTCGGTGGCGGTGGTGCCCTCGGGTAGGGCGCCGGTGAGTTTGAGCCCGAGGACCTGCGGCAGGAGCATGCTCATCGGCTGGCCGAGCATGGCCGCCTCCGCCTCGATTCCGCCGACTCCCCAACCGAGCACGCCGAGGCCGTTGATCATCGGGGTGTGCGAGTCGGTGCCCACGAGAGTGTCCGGGTAGGCGAGGGGGCCGTCCGGTGTGTCCCGTGTGAACACCACGCGGGCCAGGTATTCGAGGTTGACCTGATGGCAGATGCCGGTATCGGGTGGCACGACCAGAAAATCGTCGAAGGCATGCTGCGCCCACCGCAACAGTTGATAGCGCTCCTTGTTGCGGGAGAACTCGAGGTCGGCGTTGACCCGGTAGGCGTCGGGCCGACCGAAGACGTCCGCGATCACCGAGTGATCGATGACCAATTCGGTGGGAATGAGCGGGTTGATCTTTCGCGGGTCGCCGCCCAGCGCCGTCATCGCGTCCCGCATCGCCACCAGGTCGACCACACACGGCACGCCGGTGAAGTCCTGCATCAGCACCCGGGCGGGCGTGTATTGGATCTCGGTGTGGCCGGGATTGCGCGGTGACCAGGAGGCCAGGGCCGAGACCTGACCGGGGGTGACCAGGCGGCCGTCCTCGTTGCGGAGCAAATTCTCCAACAGCACCTTCATACTGTAGGGAAGCTGGACGTCGGTCTCGATCGCATCCAGCCGGTAGATACCGTACGTCTGGTCTGCGACCGTCAGTGTGGAGCGCGCACCGAAACTGTTGCCGCTCACGGTTCGGGCTCCCCGGTAGTGGTGTGGCCACTATGGTTCATCGCGTTCAGGGCCAGCGTGGAGTGTGCGAACGCACCACCGGCCCGCATTTCCGCCGCGACCCAGATGGCTTCCATGATTTCCTCCGGTTCGGCGCCCGTGCGGCGGGCGAGCTTGGTGTGCCCGGTGATGCAGTAGGGGCACTGCGTCACATGGGCGACCGCGACCGCGATCAGCTGTTTCGTCTTCTCCGGCAGCGCACCGTCGGCGAAGACGGAGCGACTGAAATTCTCGAAGGCTTCGTGAATCCCGGGTGCGAGCGTTTTGCGGCGCTCCGAAATCTCCGGCGTGGTGGGCTGATACAGCGACTCGGGCATACAGCTGTCCTCCTGTTTCAGCGTTGCCAGCCGTAGCACAGACACCGCAGCAGCAGCGCGGACCTTGCCTGCCACCATAGCCCGTCCGCATCAAATTGCCAGGGCCGAATGTCCCCACCTCCACGACCGATCCGGTGGCTCAACGGTGCAGACGGAGTGGGGCGATCTGCAGGACAGTGTGGGACGATTAGTCATCGGCCCGATTCGCTTGCCGCATTGCGCGGCGCGATGGTGTCGGAGGACAATATTGGATGCGTGCGTTCCGATCTGAGCGACGGGTCCACCCCGCGCCGTGAGCGGTTGAAGATCATGGACCGCCCGGGCGTAGGAGATGAAAATGTGCGCTGCCAAGGTTGCCTCGTCGGTGATGCAAGTGGCCGAGTTGGATCGGTCGGTGAAGTACTACTGCGACGTATTCGCCTGCCGTGTCGCTGTGCGCGAGCCCGATGCAGCACTCCTTCTGACGCCGGACAACTTTCAGATCTACATGTACGCGAAGAAGGGGGCATCGACCCGTCGCGGGGTAAGCGTTATCGGCGTCCACTACGTCATGTGGGCCGCCGACACCGAGGACGAGTTGGCGCGGATCACCGAGCGACTACGCACATATGACGCGGCCACATACACGCAGACGGTCGGTGGGGTGACCTTCGTGGATGGTTGCGACCCGGACGGCATCCGGGTCATCGTCGCCTACCCGGGCCCCGAGCAGCTACCGCGGGAGCTGATCGCGCAACGATTCCGCGGGTGACCACAGGCGGTGGTGCATCCGCCACGCTGGCAAGACGAGCGCCTTGTTATCGAATGCGACCGTGCCGCGGTCTGGCTATTTCAGACGACGAGTTACGCACAACGGATCCCCGGCGTCGAGGTTATGACCGTTCGACGAGAACCGTCGAGTACCAGAGGTCATCGAGCCTTCAAGAGATACCGTGCACGGTTCGGTCAATTCCGTTGACGATGCCCGATCCTGACACTGGCGTGGATCAGCATCTAGGCGCGGATTTCACCCACGGGGTTCCATGTGCCGATGAGAACCTTTGCTACGAGGTTTGCTTGAGCAAATGGATCGTGTGTGAACAGACGTGTGACGGTGTCTTCGTCGGCGGCGTCGACGATGAACTGGGCGCCGGTATGGTCGGCGAGGGGACCCGATGACAGGACCACTTTGCGGCGGACCAATTCGGCGAGCCACGCATGGTGGTCGGTTCGGTGATCATCACGACCGGAGGATGTTTCGGGGCTGTAGGTGTATTCAACGACGAACACGGGCATGCTCTTCTCGTTCGCTCGTAGGCCGATCTATCCAGTGTGCAACCACGCTCGATTCAATACCAGTCCTTCTCGCGCGATTCTTCATGAGGGGGCGGCCCGCCTAAGCAGTCGGCCGAGGGTGGCGATAGATCCGAATATGCCTGTCGTTTAATCCATACTGAGCGACAGGCGTATTCATGTGTGGTTGGCGGATCAGCTACCAGTGGAACCACCCGAGAAGCGCATCGACCCGGTGCAGACGGAGTGAGGGGTCTCGGTGTAGGTGATCACGATCTGACGAAGTCCTCAGGCCTTCTCTTGAGCGGATCGACGCGACGGGTTGTCTTGTCCCGCGGCCTTGGGATCGAGTTCATCCTTTTTGGCGCGCACCCCCTGCGCGACTTTGTCGCCGAGGCCTTTGTCCACATTGCGCCAATACTCGAACACTCTCGCCAGGACAGGTTCGCTCACGCCGTTGAGTAGGTGCCCGACGATGTTGTCGACCAAGCGTCCGCGGGCCGCATCGTCGAGAACGTCGCGTACCATCGTGCCCGCCTGACCCCAATCGTCGTCGTCCTGGCGAAGTGTGTAGGCCTGCCGCACCATGTCCCCGTCGCTGTACCAGCCGATGGGTTCGCCCGCCACCGCTGGATCCGCATGCGGGCCGCCCTTGGAGTTGGGTACATACACCGGGTCTCCGGGATTCTCGTGGCGCATGTGGCCATCCTTCGAATACGACCGCACGGTGGTCGCGTGTGGCCGGTTGACCGGCAGCTCCTTGTAGTTGGCGCCGATGCGGTGCCGATGCGAATCGGGATACGAGAACCACCGGCCGAGCAGCATCTTGTCCGGACTCGGCCCGGTTCCGGGCACGGCGTTGCTGGGCTCGAATGCCCCCTGCTCGATCTCGGTGTGGTAGTTGCTCGGATTGCGGTTCAGCGTCATCTTGCCGACTTCGACGAGTGGATAGTCCGCATGCGGCCAGACCTTGGTGAGGTCGAACGGGTTGAACCGGTACGTCTTTGCATCCTCGAACGGCATGATCTGCATCTTGAGTGTCCAGCTGGGATAATCACCTTGTTCGATGTGCTCCCACAAGTCACGAAGGTGGTAGTCGGTGTCGATCGAGGCCATCTGATCGCCCTCGTCCTGCGTGAAGAACTCGATTCCCTGATCGGTGATGAAGTGGTACTTCACCCAGAACTTCTCGCCCGCGGCGTTCATCCACATGTACGTATGGCTGGAATAGCCGTTCATGTGCCGCCAGGTGCGCGGAATTCCGCGGTCACCCATCAACCACGTCACCTGATGCGCGGACTCCGGAGACAGCGTCCAAAAATCCCACTGCATATCATGATCGCGCAGATTGTTGTCGGCACGCCGCTTCTGCGAACGGATGAAATCCTGGAATTTCATCGGGTCCCGCATGAAGAAGACCGGAGTGTTGTTGCCGACCATGTCGAAATTGCCTTGTTCGGTATAGAATTTGAGGGCAAAACCGCGCGGGTCGCGCCAGGTATCCGGACTGCCACGTTCGCCGGCGACTGTGGAGAACCGTGCGAGCATCTCCGTCTTCTTGCCAGGCTGGAACAGGTCCGCCAAGGTAAACGCACTGACATCGCCCGTCACCTCGAATGTGCCGAACGCCCCTCCTCCTTTGGCATGAGGCTGCCGCTCGGGTACACGCTCGCGATTGAAAGCAGCCATCTTTTCGATGAGGTAGGCGTCGTGCAGCAAGATCGGACCGTCCGCGCCGACGGTGAGCGAACGCTCGTCGCTCGGTACCGGAATTCCCGCATCATCGGTGGTGTAGTTGTTCTCAACCATCATGCCCTTCTTTCTTTCGACGTTGCGGACACAGCCCTCAGAAGACGACCTCGGTATCGCTTGCTTGAGACACCTGTTTCGATCTGCTCGCGGACCAGATGGGCGATGTCTCTCGCAGTGAGGTGTGGGTGATCATCGAGAACCTCGAGCACAGCCCCGTCGCGGGCTGGTGAGCCGAAGGTCGACTTCCCGCAACCGCAATTCCACATCGCGTGATGTGTTGTGCCGCATACCCCTCAGGGCATCATGTCTTCTTGAATCCGTCAAGCGACGTTCTCGGTGGCTGCCACAATGACCGATATCTGGTTACGGCGTGATCGGTTGTCCGGGAGGTTGTCCGGGAAACAACCACTCGCTAATCACACGAGGTGGAGGTAACTCTCATTCGGGGGTGGGGATCAGGTGCGCCAGGCAGAGCGACGGCTCGACGAACGGTTCGAGTCGATCGGCCGCGAGCGGTGCCCGCACCTCGGCCAGCGCCCCGCGGATCAAGCCCAGGTGCAGCGAACACACCACGTCCCGGTGCCGCTCGGCTACCTCCCGGAACGGGCAGTGTCGCAACGGGATCACTGGTCGATCGAGGTTCTCCACCACGCCCGGGGCGAAGCCGGACTCGGCCAGCACCGTCGACAACCGGCGGACCCCGTCGGCGGCGTCCACCCGCTGCGACGGGGCCGGCCGCTCCGCCAGGTAGCGACCCCACGCCTCCCCGGCCGTCTCGGCAGCCCGGCCGGGCTCCGGCAGAGTGTCGGCGATCAGACCGGTCAGCATCTCCGCCAGCAACCGATAGCTGCGCTGTCCGGTGGACGCATCCGAGGGGGTAGCGGCATAGACCATCCGGGGCCGACCCGGCCGGCGGCTGTCCTCGGCGCGACGCTCGGCCAGGCCCGCGTCGACCAATCCGTCCAGATGAAACCGGGCCGTATTCGGATGCAGGTCGACCCGGTCGGCGATGTCCTGTACGCCCATCGGTTCCGCCGCGGCGCACAACAGGTCCAGCACCCGGTTCCGGGTCTCGCCGAGCGCGGTCGGCAGCGTGGGGTCGATCAACGTCTGCTCGCTCATAGTGCCTACTTTAGCCGAGACTATTAGTAGAAACCATCCGTATCGGCGAGGGAACTCAGCGCGGGGTCGAGCGTCGGATCCTTCGAGGTCACACGGTGCTAGTGATGCGCGTCACATGCATTGCACCTACCGTCGGTCAATGAGTTTGCACTAATCTAATAGTAAATAATAGTTGTTGTATGAGGTAGTGCTAGCTTGCTCTCCTCGCGCAGAGAGAGGACCTCGTCGTGACCGCACCATTCGACATCACCGACACCAAAATCGACCGAGACGACGCTCACCGTCTGCTCCGCGAGTATCGAGCGAAAGCCGCACTGGTGACCGAATTGTCACTCAATGGCCCACTGTCGGCGAAGACGTGTGCCGGGGTGAACCTCCCCACCGCCCGCCGTCGACGGCATCCGGCCCCCAGCGACCCGCCTTGGGACCGTGCCGAGGTCGAGGCACTGCCGTCCGGTTCGGCACTGCTCGTGGTCACCCGGGGGCCCAACCGCGGTGACTGGTTCCTGCTCGATCAGACGGTCACCACGATCGGTCGCCACATCGACAGCGACATCTACCTCGACGACACGACCGTCGGCCGTCGCCACGCCCAGATCCGGCGCGACAACGACACATTTCGGGTGACCGATGTCGGCAGCCTCAACGGCACCTACCGCAACGGGACACCGGTCGACACCGCACTGCTCGCCGACGGTGACGAGATCAAAATCGGAAAATTCCGGCTCGCGTTCCTCATCACACCGCTGTCAGCAGCGGCAACAGACCAATGACCACGACGGAGTGAGTGACACGGCTTTCCTCGTCGCCATGATCGCCCCGCCGCTCATCCGGTGGGAAACTGCTCACACTCGCGTTGCCCGGCCAGCGGGCCGGAGTTTTCGGTGCAGGTGGTGTAGCCGTAGCCGACGAGTCCGAAGCCGAGTCGTTCCAGCTGGGGGAGCCGTCCGGCCCGTTCAGCCGTATTCGGTGACCACACGCGCTCCCGGAGGCAGTGACGTCGTCGCCCACGGTTTGCGGCGGTCCCGCTGTACGGCCTTCTTCGCCAGCAGGCCCCGCAGATCATCACCGACGGGTTCGAGGACACGGCACGCTCTATTGTCGACCGGCAAGCGGCGCGCCTGCATTCCCACAGATGATCTGCGGCAGTCCTGTGGAAAACTCCCGGAGCCGTGCCTGCCCCACGCACAGCGTTCCCACTAGCGCCAGCTGCCGGTATGCAACCGGAGCGCGTCCAAGCGTTCCGCGAGCCGTGGATCTCAACCCGCGAGCCACAGACGCCGCCGTGCCACTGCCTTCATCTTCTCCACGATCGTCGGCCGAAGCGGAGTCGGGGGGTTCGGGTGCAGCTGCGCGTGCAGACAGCGGAAGAACTCGCCGGTATCCATACCGAAAACAGCGATAATCTCCTCCGCCGGGCCGCCGCCATGCGGGAACCAGCGAAGCGCGAAGGTCACCATCCGATTCACCTTTGCCGTGTCTCCGGTCATCGTATTTCCTTTCCCTCACCGCTACCCGGCCCGAGTCGATGGCGGAGCGCCCCTATTCGGGTGGGTCTTCGCCAATGGACTCCGGCAACGCGGTCGAGGACCGATAGTTGCGTCATCAGTTCGCTCATGTTCGCGGTTCCCTACAGTTCAAGTTCGACTTCGACGCTGCAAGCGTGGGTGCCTGTTCTGAAGGTCAGGTCCATTTTGGTGCTGGACGGGACGACGAACTTGCCGCCACCAACGGTGGGTTGGAAGGTGCGCAGCCGGAAAGGTCGTTGGCCTCGAGGCACTCTCGCAACGTGGGCGTCTTGCCGCGGCGACTCGGAGCGGTGCGCCACACCTGCGTCTCGAAGGGGAAGATCGACTCCCGCCGTCGACGTTCGAGGTCCCTGACAGGTGTCACGGCGGGCGAGGCCCGCGGCGGCGCGACCGGTGTCGGTTTCGTCAGTGTCCCGCCGGGGCGACGACGTGCCCCAACGTCGAGTAGGGCGACAGCGCCGATCGCGGCGGTAACCGCCACGGTGAACCCCCAGCGCTGGAGGTACTCCGGTGATGCCGCGACGGCCGCGTGGAGCGAGGTGGCGAACAGCGCACCGGCGGCCGCGACCGATACGAGCGTGGACCGCCGGTCTCGGGCGGAGGCGAGCGTGTGGGGCAGCAGACAGCTTTCAGCACTGTCACAGAGCTTACCGAGTTCGGTATGCAGGACGGCGATCTCGTCGGCGGTGCGGTTCGCCAGCGTTGATCGAAGGTGTGTCGATTCGATCCGCGGAGGCCGGTGAGCACCCGCGGGGTGTGTTTGCAGAAGCCGTGTCTCGATCATCCGTCTGCGGGCCGCCGCGATGTCGCCGAGGCCCGCGAGGGCGCCGCGTTCGCTCAGTTGGCGGCGGTTGCGCAGGAGCGACAGTACTCGTCGGTGGTCCGCCGAGTGCTGTGCGCGGAGGGCGACCCAGCCGATGAGGCAGTAGACCATCTCACGGGTGCCCCGATCGAGATGGCCGGGACCGGTGGCGGGGGAACCGAGGTCGACGGCAAGGGCTCGGGCGTCCTCGCGAATCGCGATCCCCGATCCGAGACGTGACGCCCTGTCGATCAGCGGGACCCGGTGCCAGCCCAAGAGTCCACGGTAGGAGCGGGACGCGGCCCCTGCGCTGGGTGTAGTGCCCGGTTCGTCGTCCAGTCGCTGTACCGTATCGACCCCGTCGGTGTGGACCTCGATGATCAGGCCCTCGAGGGTGTCCCGCCCGGTCCAATTAGGGCCGTGGATTGTCAGGCTGCGTAGCGGCCGGTAGACCTCAGATCTGGGCAGTCGGGTGTCCAGCCGCGGGAAGACGTCGATCGGGCTCGCCTCGGTCGTCAGCCCGAAGGGACGGAGAAATGCTTCGATAGCGGCCCAGAATTCGGGGCTACCGCCGCCGCGAAGCGGATCATTGTGCCGGTCGATCAGGCTGCCGGCGCGGTCGGGGGTGAGTTCCTCGCAGGCCAGCACCAGCCCGTTGCCGGGAACCTCCCACAGTGACAGGCACGTCGCCGGGGGGCCGACGTAGCGGCGTTGCGGGCCGTCAGGCGCGCGCTGTCCATCGAGTGCGAGGCCGAACGCTATCGGGGGACTGCTGCGATCGACGATGTGCCGGAACGCCAGCAACTGTGCGTGCGGTCCATCGTCCCCGGTGGCGGAGGGGGCGCTGATGCACGCCGGCAGGAACGGTTCGACCTCGTCGACCGCGGCTACCGGGACCGGGTCGGCGCTTTCGACGATGTCCAAGGGCAGCAGGATGACCCGCAACAGTGCCCGGCGTCTCCTCGACGACAGCGAAGCCTGGTTCGGCCGACGGGTAACGAGTCCAGGACGATTCATTTCTGTTCCATCAATTCTCGACACATCCGGTACTCCTGCACCGACCCCATAGGTCGGCAGGGGAGACGGTCATCTCACCGGATGTTGTGGGAGTGCCCCTGTCTCGCTCACCCTGAACTCTTTGGGAAACACGTCGTCCCGGCCGTGGAGGGGCCGGGACGGGCGTGTCAGAGGCCGGAAGTTGGCCCCCCGATCGGGTGGTCACACGCGGGGCGGACCAATAAGACTGCGGTGTGCTTCCATTGAACTCGGCAGGGTTTTGTGAGCCGCTTTCACCGTTGTAGAAAATTGGAAGAGAGTGCAGTCGCTGATATTTCCACGCTCCGAGCCGTTCTCTTCCGAAGCTGCTACATCTGATGTGGGCGCGGGTCAGGGCTGTTGGCCGAGTTCCCGGGGGAATATCATCGATCCTCAGGCAGCGAGGAGGGTGGCGGGGTGCGGTGTTGACGCCAGTGTCGCATCAGCTCTTCCGCTTTCGGGTGAGTAGAATGGACGCGATCGCCTTCTCTCGCTTCTCCGCCCGGCGCTCCTTGAGGGCTCGTGCGGACTGTTTCGAACTCTTGACGGCGGACTTGTCAGCCATTGTCGGTCCTTTCCGAATCGGCAACCGCGAACTGACCTCGACCATACCCAACAAAAGAAATAAGTCCAGTTCAGCGGCCGATTAGAGGCGGTTCGATGATGCGCGGGCCGTGACGACGGCGTCGGTTGGTGCGTCGGCGGGCTGTTCCCCGATCCGAGGTACTCTCACCCCCTGTGGCGTCCGATCCGGTCGCGTGCGACGTCCGCCGGGAGTTTCCGAGGTGCAAGGCGCGCAGGAAATTTCACGGACTTGCTTATTTCTTCCCGATGGCTATGGTGCAGGGCAGCATTAGTGGCATCTATTTGGAGGACTGAAATGTGAGTGCAGCTACCGATCGTCAGTGGGCGGTTCGTGACGCTGTTCTGCGTTGGCTTCTTGCGAAGACAACGGAGGGTTATCGCAGCCCGATTCTGGACGCGGATGCCATCGGATCAGAGGTCGGGTGGGTGGCCTCGCCGCTCACCCGCGACGAAGTCGTCGACGCCTCGATGTTCCTGTTCAAGGAGAACTATGTGACAGGCGTGCCGGTGATGGGGATCGGGATTCCACGACCGATGCTGACTGTCGCGGGACGTCGGGTGGCCAAGACCGGCAAACCGCTGAGGTACAAGGTCGACGCTCACGAGGCGAAGGTGCGCCGGCGTCTGGCGGCACCGCTCGCAGAGACATCCGCGACAACGGCGGCAGTGAAGTGAAAGAGAGAATGACTCGACCGGTCACTCGACGATGAGTACGTGAGCACGGGGTTGAGCGCGGAACCTGTGCGGTCCGCGCCGTCGTCGGCGCAGACCACGCCGGCACCGACGAGGTTACCCAGTCCGGTCGCGCCGCGAGGTATGTGTCGTATCCGCGTACGCACACTCCGTCGCGAAGGACCGACCCATCGGTCGACTATTTGATTGGTTAGCGATCGGTACGGCCTGGACCGTATGTCGGCGCCGGGCGGCCAGGGTGCATCACCGAAAACTTCGGAAGGATAGCAGAATTCATTGCGGTCCTACTGGATGACAGGGTGCTCCGAATATCGTAGCGTGGGCGCTGGAAGGATCGGCCAAGGTGCGCAGGGCGAGCTACAGTTTCGCCTGCCCGTCGCCGTTCGCGCGGCGGCGGGCACGTTGTTCGCTGGTGAGGGTGTAACGGTCGGCAATGACTTCGCGGCCTTCTCGTGGCGTTCATCATGAGTGTGAGACCCGACCACAGGATTCCGTCGATCCTCGCCGGTGCCGGGTCGATCAGTATCGACCCCGCGGGCTGCGAGTGAACTGAGCCCCACCACATTACGATCCGCACCGGCCGCCGCATTTGGCCCGCCCCGAGGAGGACCTGTCCCGTGAACCTCAATGTCGCCCTGCTGCTACTTGTCCTCGCCGGCGGAATCGGTGGCACCGCCGCCGTCCAGGCCGCGTTGCGCCGCGGCGCCGATCGCGGCCGGCGTGCGGTGTTCCACGTCAACGGCTGACCAATCCTTCTCGGCGCCGGGCCCCCGGGGGCCGCGAAGGGAAGAGGATGAGCGATCCCGCGATGGGGGGTGGGTCTGATACGGGCGCTGCCGCGCATCCCGTGCCGGCCCACTTTCATTCGCATGTCCGTGCCGCCGGGTGCGTGTGGGCCCGGGCAGATGCCTGGCCGACTTCGTCAACCCACGGCACTGCGGATCCCACCAGGATGGCGAACACGGCTTGCGCGGAGAGTGGCGCCGTGGTGTCGAAAGGGCCCTGCACGACGTCGAGGTGCACGATCAGGCCGATCCCTGGCGACGTCGTCTATGGCGACGATATCGAGGGTGCCGGCGCCCGAAGTTTTCGGCGGTGGCCAGTCGCCGACGACCGTTTGATCACTACCCTCGGCGCCAGTCCGCTCTTGGATTGGTCTTCCGGATGCAGCCGCATGGGGGCGTCCCGTGTGACCGCCGGTGCAGGCTGCAGCTGTGAGTGGCGGTGATGGAGACCAGGACGTTCGGATCGCTCGGGTCCTCCTTTCGTCTGCCGGCCCGATCGCCACGGGGACGAGGGTGTGATCACCGGAGTGTTCCCGTCCGAGATGCATCCGGCGAGGTCCTCGATTGCGGTTGTCCCGATCGCCCTGCCGAACTTGCGTTTGAGAGCTGCCCGCACCGTCGACGCTGATGCACCCTGGTGTGCGCGGTACACCTGGTCTACGCCCCGCTGGATGTTCGCCGCGACGACGGGCACCAGATCCGCCGCACACCCGATGTCTATGCGCACCGCAACCTCGACCACATCAACCTCGATCCTGGTGCATCACCGCACGCTCACCTTGAGAGTATGAGAGACGCAGGATGACTCAGCTGCCCATTCGTCGTCGATGGCTGTGGTGCATGCTATCGCGGCTGAGATCTGTCGGCCGGAGGCTGAATCCGGTTCCTTCCTCGGGTCGAGAGCGTCCCGATCGACCCGGCAGGGGGTGCATCGCACCGTTCGGAGTGGGTGCCGCGCGCAGGAGTCGACCACTGCGACGAACACTGTCAAATCAGGCACCGCTCGGCGAAAGGCGTGCGATGGATCGTTCGCTAGTGGTGTCAGCTATCACAGAGGCCGGAGGCCTCATCGGATTTACCCCTGCACAGCCAGAGTCATCCGCACCATTCGCCGAATTGAACCGCGCGTACACGCCGCGTATCGGTGTCGGGTCGCAGATCGGCCACGCCGCCGTGCGTGGTCCGCGACACAAGACCGAGCACCCCATCAACGGTCTCACCCACGACACCCGTGCTTTACCTAGGTAAGGACTAGGTAAAGGCCGGTGGTCTCTGGATGTCCCTTCATGGAAGCTGGAGCCACGGACGATACCGGGCCGTCAACAGTGAGACGCGAGACATCGCCCCACCGCGCCGACGTCACCTGTATCGCAGTACCGCCCGATGTAGCGAAAGGACTCTCATGCCGACCGACACCTCCGCAGTACCCGGACGAGGGCCTTCGCCGCAGGCCGCGGACGCACAGTTGCTGTCCGCCGCGGCTGCAGTTCTGGCCGAGCAGCGCGCCTGCAGCCATGACGCCGGCTTCGATGCTCTCCTCGATGTGGCGCGCCGTAGCCACGTCAGCGTCACCACCGCAGCTGTACGAGTCCTGTCGCGGCCGTCTGCGGATCGCGGTGGCCGTGAGCAACATCCCCGTGCAACAGCGCATCTGCCGCGCCGCGACGGCGGCGGTGGTGTCAATGGATAGGAATCCGCCGTTGTCGATCCCGAAGGATCCGCCCTTGGTGGCGGTCACCGTTGATTCTGGTGAGTGGCGGGTGCGTGCCGCGTGTCGCGGCGCCGATCTGTCGGTGTTCTTCTCCCCCGACGGCGAACGGCGCGGCGCTCGCGATCGGCGTGAAGCGCGGGCCCGGCAGATTTGTCAGGTGTGCCCCGTGCTGGTGCGGTGTCGCGATCACGCGCTGACGGTGGGTGAATCCTATGGCGTGTGGGGTGGCATGACCGAGTCGGACCGACGAAAGCACACCCACCGTGCCCGCCGCGGTGAGCGTCGACCGCTCGGGTCTTTCCATGAGCGGCCTGTTGGCGCTGCGTCGGGGGTACGCCGGGCCGCGTTCACCGGGTCGTTCGACCGTGCGTACACCGGTGGGGCGTCGAGGGGTCGCCCCACCACCGGGTGACAGCCACGCCGACCTGGACCGGGCCGATTCGTACCGTCGGACGCTTCGGCGAGGCACGGAAGCACCGTGGGCATGACCCCGGCATCGTCCTGGCGGCCCGAAGGTCAGTCAGATGACGGCTCGAGATCGAGTTTTCACGCATCGTCGACAGAGCCGAACGGGTACCGCAGGCTGCACTTGATCGTGTGGATTCCGGTGTCCTGTGGAGTGCAGACGGTGTTCGTCGAAATCCAGATCTGCAGACCATTGCGATGAGTTTCTGGGTGAGTTTCGTGCACAGGTATTTTGCGGGCGAAGACCGCGTACACCGTCCCGGTTGACCGGAACTCCACCGGCGGTTTCCCGCCACGCGGTACCACCGCGCACGATGTACAGGGTGACATCCACTATCCACGGCGGCATTCTTCTCGGGTCGCCTCCCGCGACCTGCCGTGCCACCGGTGCAGGCAATCGCGATTCGAGGGGCGCCCACTCTGCGTCGGTGACCGACGACGAGTACACCGCGCAACCATGTCCCCCCGGGCACAACGAAATCGGCGATGATGAGATTGTGGGCTCCTGTTGGGTCGGTGATCTGGTGATCACCGACCCAGCCAGGAGCCCACTTTCTTCGATTCTCGGCGAGGCACAAAGCGTGCCAGTTCGAGTTCTCACACACACTGTGGCGCAGCCGCTTGGAATGACCCGCAACCGATCATTGGGCGGCATGGACTGTCGTCGCACTCGGGCTTCCCGTGCTGGGGCGATTGGAGTGCGGCATGCAAACGCGATCGTTATGGCATTGATGGCCGAGACCGCCGGTGCCGATCGTTCGGCGCGGCCGCCTCCTCTTTTGCTCACCGTCTGGTGGAGCTATCCGCTGAGCAACTGTCCGAGTCGACGGCGCTGGGCAGATGGTTGTGCGCTCTGGGCCTGCCACATCCAGTGCAGTTGCTCGAGTCGGGCGGTGATGCCGATCAGCAGGTCCTGGGTGACCGGGTCCGCCTTCTCGGTGGACTCGATGCGAGCCCGGAACCGCTCGATGACGGCGGCCAGGTTCGCGACGATCGTCTCGACCACCTCGGTGTCGGGTGTCCACCCTGCGGCGGATCCCGTGGTACCCGCGTCCGCGGCCACGGTGGCCCCGCGGCCGTCCGGGCTGACACCGATCGCGGTGGCGCGCTCGGCGGCCTCATCGGTGAAATTGCGTGTGACGGTGGCTAGCTCGTCGAGGGAGGGGTGGACCGCCAGGAAGTGGGGTCCGATGACATTCCAGTGGGCCTGTTTGGCGATCAGGCTCAGGTCGATCAGGTCGACGACGGTGCCCTGCAGTGCCTTGCCGGCGATCCGTTGCTGCTCGGCGTCGAGGGCGGTGGTGATGGGGGTAGGGGTCATGGTTGCTCCTGACGTTTTCGTAGGTCGGTGTCGGGGTCCTTGGTGTGGTCGTCCAGGCCGATGTTGTCCCGATTGTGCTGTCGGCGTGGTGGGGGATCGTGCCCGTCGGTGAGTTCGGTACTCACGTGTGCTGCGGGGTGTCCGGCGCTCTGCGCTCTCAGGCACTGCCTGCGAGAAGCGGAACCGTGTTCTCCTCAACCTCGCTGAGCCGGTGTGCGAGCACTGAACCGGCGTTTCCTCCCGGGGCGCCGTGATCGGTCTCGGGGGCGAACATCACCTCGAGATGGGCCTTGATCTGGCGCGTGCTCATCGATCCGCCGTGGGCGAAGGATCGATGGATTGCCGCGGCGGGCGTGCGCGATCGGTACATTCCTCTTCTCTCTCTTTCTCGGCCTCCGGGCCGCTACCGGCGCAGGGTGGCCGTGCGTGCGGCGCAGCGTCACGACGGGGGACGCGATCAGAGTGCCTTCGGCCACAGCCAGGTGGCGTGGCCGCGGACTGATCACTCGGGCCGTCGGGGCGATGCCGAAACACCCTCATCGCGCACTGAGTCGCGGCGGTGCAGTGATCACCGTGGCGCGCTGTTGCCAACAGCTTGTGCCTGATCGACCACCACCTATTCTTCAGTGGCAATGGACACTGTGCGGGTGCCCGGTACGGTCTTGCTCAACGCGATCGCGATGCGGCGTTCGGATTCGTCTGCGAAGGGGCCTGCGAGGGTGACGCGGCCCTCCTCGACCGTCACGCGCCAGCGTCCGTCCCCGGTATAGTCGTCGAGGCAGCGTTGCGCGCCCACGGCGATCGTCTCGTCCGGTTTGAGCATCAACCGCACCACGTCACTGCGGCTGAGGATGCCCACTACCCGCCCGTCGATATCCACGACCGGTAGACTGCGTAGTCCCTGCTGAAGCAGCATCTGGCTCACATCGGCCAAATAGTGGTACATCGGCGCAGCGACGGCGGGTGCAGTCATCACCTCGCCCACCGTCTCCGAGCACGTTTGTCCGGCCCGCAACACGTCTCCGCTGTTCAACATCCCGACCAACCGGTCGTGGTCGTCGACCACCGGCACCGCCGCGAACCCGTACTCGGCCAGTAGCACTGCGGCCGTGCGCATACTGTCGGATTGGCGCACCACTCGAACCGGTCGCTGCATCACGTTCAACACTCGCATCGTCACCACTCGTTTCAGTCGATCCGGCACCCAGCACTAAACTGCGCCGGAAGTTGGCCCCCCGTTAGGTCTCACGCGGATGCAGGCCGATGACATTCGCCGTGTTTCCAGAACACTCTTCAGCGCTCCGTGAGCCTTTTCCGATTCTGTTTATGAGCGGAAAGGAGGGAAGCCCGGCGAGGTCCTCACCCCACGTAGCTGGAACCCGAAATTTGCTAGTCCGTGATGGGGCGAGTCGGCTTTTCTCTTGGCCGAGCGTCGGGTGCGACATTCCAACCCTCAGGCAGTGACGAGGATGGCAGGTAGGTGGCGATGCTCCAGGATGACGTCAGCTCTTACGCTTTCGAATGAACTGAGTCGATTCGAGGGCCTTCGCTCTCTTCTCCGCCCGGCGCTCCTTGAGAGCACGTGCAGACTGTTTTGAACTCTTGACGGCGGACTTGTCGGCCATTGTCGGTCCTTTCCGAATCGGCAACCGCGAACTGACCTCGACCATACCCAAATAAAGAAATAAGTCCAGTTCAGTGGTATATTCGGGGAAGGGCACGTCTACCGAGTCACGCGCAAAAGGGCCGGTTCGGAGTGCGTCGACGGTGACGACGGGATCGGCTAGAACGTTGTCACGGGTCTGTTTGCCGCGCGAGATGCCCTGCGCCTCAGTCGCGCCCGCGCCGACGAGCTTGCGGCATCGACCGGGGCTGTTCTGAAATCCTAAGACGCGCAGAATAGTTCGATACTTGTCTATTCCTTGCCGACGGCTATGGTGCATGGAGGCATCAACGGCATCTACCGGAGGACTGAAATGTGAGTGCAGCTACCGATCGTCAGTGGGCGGTTCGTGACGCTGTCCTGCGTTGGCTTCTTGCAAAGACAACGGAGGGTTATCGCAGCCCGATCTTGGACGCGGATGCCATCGGAGGAGAAGTCGGGTGGGCCGCGTCGGCGCTCAGCGACGACGAGGTGTACGACGCCGCGAACTATCTCTTCACGGAAGGCTATGTGACAGGCATGCCGGTGAAGGGTCTCGGGATTCCACGACCGATACTGACTCTTGTCGGACATCGTGTGGCCAAGACAGGCAACCCCCTGCGGTCCAACGCCGACGCTCGCGAAGCTAAGTCGCGCCGACGCCCGCCCTCTTTTGCAGAGGCATCCGTGACGACAGCGGGTACAACGAAGTAGAGACGGCTCCGCCCGTCATCTGACTATGCGTACGTGAGCACGGGGTCAAGCCCGCCGAAACAGTGTCCGACCATCACCACACCCGAAGGGAAGTTGACATGTACACCAACGTGGCACTGCTGCTGGGGTTGCTCGCCGGAGGAATCGGCGGCACCGTGGCCGTGCAGGCACTTCTGAGGCGGCCCGGCAGACCGGGCCATAGGGCATCCTCGGTGATCCACTTGGGCCATGTTTCTTAGAGCGCGTTTGAAAACCGTCAGGTTCGGGCGAGCCGCCTCGTCATGTGTCGCGATCGTCGCGATGTGAACCATGGCCTCGTGGTGGTCGGGTCTGGTTTCGTAGTCTCGCACGCAGTGGCGGTGCTTGTTGAGCTACGCGAAACTTCTCTCGACCACCCAAACGCGGGGTCGGACGTGGAAACCGGTGGCGCCGGGGATGCGTTTGATGATCTGCATAGGCAGGGCGAGAGCGTCTTTCGCCCAGACGGGCAGCCGTCCAGGATAAGCGCCGTCGGCCCAGACCAGCCGGATGGTGGAGAACCTGCCGCGCAGTGCGGTCAGGAGTCGGTGCGCGGCGTCGCGGTCCTGGATCGAGGCAGCGGTGACGACGACGGCGAGCAGCAGTCCGTTCACATCCACGGCAACGTGTCGCTTGACGCCGTTCGTTCTCTTGCCGCCATCCCAGCCGCGGCCCGATCGGGGCACGTCGACGCGCTGCGCGACCGCCTGCGGGTGCGTGACGGGCGGGCCCGGTGCCCGACCGCGGCGATCATCGACTCGCAGACGGTACCGGCCGCCGATACCGATGCGCTGCCACGCGCCGCTGTGGGACCAGCGGGTGAAGATCGCGTACACCGTCCCGGCTGGCGGGAACTCCATCGGCAGTTGCCGCCACGCGATACCACCGCGGACGATGAACAAGATGGCGTCCAAACGGCGGCAATGCTTCGGGTCTGCCGCCTCGGCCTGCCGAGATGCCGGGCGCGGGCAACAGCGGTTCGAGGGTCGCCCACTCTGCGTCGGTGACCGACGACGGGTACACTACGCAACCGTGCCCGCCCGCCGCGTGGGGCGGGCACGACCGGCATGGCGGTATCGGCGATGATGTCATTGTGGGCTCCTGGTGTAGTCGGGGACATGTACTCACCGACCCAACCAGGAGCCCTCATTCTTCGATTCTAAGCGAGGCACACGCCCGCGATCGCGAGTTCTCAAACACCCCTTAGCCATGAAGGCCTCGTTGAGATTTGCATCACAATGAACTGTAGGG
Source organism: Rhodococcus mengyinensis (assembly GCF_048381435.1). NCBI lineage: Bacteria > Bacillati > Actinomycetota > Actinomycetes > Mycobacteriales > Nocardiaceae > Rhodococcus > Rhodococcus mengyinensis. The sequence continues at coordinate 49,033 of NZ_JBLWIT010000064.1, forward strand.
GCGCCAGCCGTCCAGATTAGTGCCCTATATTGCGACCCTCCGCGGCCACACCAAGCGATGCGAACTCAGACCAACGAATAAACAGGTATCGGCTGCTGGTCATCGCGCAGATAGCAGCCTCCGCCAAACTTCGGTCCGACGCGTCAAGTTCGACGGCGCCTGCCCGCACAAAATTTGGTTCAGTCGGTAAGTCGTCGTCCTCGATAGAGGGGCGACCGACACCGACGACGAGGTGATCGCTCACTGCCGGAGGCGGATCGCGTCTCGCCGAAGCCGAGTAGGTCGCCTTACTGAACGATTCCTGACCGATGAGGTCTGTCCGCCGAGGCTACGACTAATCAACGAATCATTAAGCGCCCAAATAGGACCCCGATTTTCCGCAGTCTCAGGGCTAACGTCTGAAGTCGTCGAGAAGCGAAGGGCCGATCTGAGCCAATCCCTCGGCCTCCTTCAAGGGCAGCACACAGAAGCCATCCTCTCCCGGCGGCCCCGGTGTACGCGATCCCTGCAGACACGGTCATTAACGACTGAAAGGGCGATGTTTCAATGTCTATCAATGAAGCGCCGAGTGAGGATGGCTGCCCCGAGGGTCAAACTGACGGACGAATCCACGGGGTCCGACGGCAGATAGCGATCGTCGCGGTCATCCTGCTGTTGTGCGAACTCAACGCGATGGCTGTCGCAATGCTGGTACCTGGTCTACGCCCTATGGCAGCAGAGTTTCCGGTCGAAGGACTCGCCTGGACAATAACGATAGTCTCTCTGGTCGGCGCGATGGTGATGCCCCTCGGAGGTAAGCTGGTTGACCGCTTCGGCCAACGGCCGGTGGTTCTCACCGCCTGCGCGGTATTTCTGGTAGGAAGCCTGATCTCGGCGCTATCGTCGTCTTTCGCCTTGATGATCGTGGGTCGGGCACTCCAGGGGACGATAGCGGTGATGCCTGTGATCGCGTACCGGGTGTTCCGGGACTCACTACCACCACGCGTCGTCCCGATTGCGTTAGGGGCACTCGGAACTGGGTTCGGCGTCTCCGGACTGCTAGCACCTGTCATCGGGGGTGCGTTCGTCGATGGTCTGGGCTACCGGTCGATCTTCTGGTTCTTCTTCGCCTTCACGGCAGTGCTCGCGCCGCTGAGCGTCATCGTATTGCCCCGCACTCCTCGGCAACGGTCCGCTGAGGTCGGGCGAGTCGACATCCTCGGTGGCCTGCTACTGGCGTTGGGCATCGGAGGGATCCTGCTTGGGCTTGGGCAGGGTGACAAGTGGGGCTGGCTTGCGCCCCTAACCCTGCTGGTCATTCTCGGTGGATTTATCGCACTGGGCATGTTCGTGTTGGTCGAGAGCCGGGTTGAAGAACCCATGATCGACCTCCGGGTACTGCGCAACCCAGCCGTCGCGCTGACCCTTACAGTCGGTCTGGTTGGGTTCATGGCGTGCGGGATGATGGCGATCGCCCTCCCGCAGATGCTGCAGACCCCTTCCTCCACCGGCATGATGTACGCCTTCGGTCTCAGTGCGTTGATGGTCGGCCTGGCCCAGATCCCATTCGGGATCACGTCCATGGTGTTCGGACCGCTCGGCGGGCTGCTTACGAAACGCTTCAACCCGCGGGCGATCATGATCTCCAGCATGGCCAGCTTCGCGATCGGATCGACGCTGCTGGCTCTAGCGCACCACTCACTGGTACTTGTTCTCGTCTGGTTATGCGTTATGGGTGTCGGGTTCGGGCTCTTTTGGGCGGCCCAACCCAATCTGATGGTGGAGGCGGTGCCTCGGAAGTACACGGGAGTCTCGGGTGGGATCCAGGTCTGCTCGGTCTCGATCTCAACTGCTATCGCCAGTGCAATCGTGGGCGCCGTGCTGTCGAGCAATGTCGCGGACGTAGGCCCCGAAGGGCCGTTATACAACGACGCCGCGTTCACCACAATCTTCCTTGTCGGTGCAGGGAGCGCTGTCATCGCCCTGATAATTTCCATGTTTATGCGACACGGACGACAGCCCGCCACCGGCGGCGCCGCAACCGACCTCGAGCTGGACGTCGAGGGTGCTACTTTTGCACGTGTCGGCTCTGCCGACGGGCAGGGCCTCGCCTGATCGTCGGTCTCGCGGGATTTCACTCCGATCGAGCAAGTCCCCAGCGTGCCTTATCCTCGATCCACCGAACGGTTGTGGGTTGGTTAAGGCCCTGGGTGTCAGGGCGAGTTGAGACCAGTGGTTCACAGCAAACCCGCCTGCAGGGCGAGATACGGATCAACCCGCGATGACGTTCTCCCACGGTTTCGTGACTGATTCTCCCTCCTCCGCGCAACCTGATGGCGCCACGCCTCCGATCCCGAACGACCCAGGGCCTGCGGTTCGGACCAATGCCGTGGTCGCCGTGCTCGCCTTCGCCGGCGTGGTTGCCGCGGTCATGCAGACGCTCGTCGTGCCGCTGATCGGCGAGCTGCCCGAGCTGCTCGATACGACGCGCTCGAACGCGACCTGGGTCGTCACCGCAACCCTGCTGGCCGCCGCCGTCGCCACCCCGATCAGCGGACGCCTCGGCGACCTGTACGGCAAACGCCGCATCATGCTGGGCTGCTCGGCACTGCTTATTCAACCCTTCATCGTTACGACACCCGGGAGGTGGACTCGTCGTGGCGGCACCTCAACCTGGGCGGACGCGTCTGTGTGCTCACGATGCGCCGCCGGCGACTGCGGTGCCCCGAGCACGGGGTGCTGGTCGAGGCGGTGGACTTCGCCCGCCCCGGATCCGGGTTCACCCGCGACTTCGAGGACCTGGCGGTGTGGCTGGCCACCAAGACAGACAAGTCCACCGTGGCGACGTTCTACCGCATCACCTGGCGCACCGTCGGCGCGATCTGCGGCCGGGTCGTCGCCGACAAACTCGACCTCGACCGATTCACGAATCTGGTCGAGATCGGGGTGGACGAGATTTCGTGGCGCCGCCACCACAAGTACCTGACGATGGTGTCCGACCACGACACCGGCAAGATCGTCTGGGGCACCGAGGGCAAGCACGCCGCCGCGCTCGGCACCTTCTTCACCGACACCCTGCCCGCGGGGGCCGCGCAGCGGATCGAGGCGGTGTCGATGCCGCAACGGATTCTCGATCTGTTGGGAATGGCGTTGTATGCCGTCGATGAGGACGGTGGCGTGCGGCAGCTCTTCGGCCGCGTATGAGCACTGCCCCGCCGCGAGCGGGACGGGGCAGCAATGTGGAGATACCATCGCTACGCCCGCAGAGCGAGGGGTGGTGCGGTGATGGGGCGGTAGCTCAGTCGGTTAGAGCCGTGGACTCATAATCCATTGGTCGCGGGTTCGAGCCCCGCCCGCCCCACCGCGCCGCCGGGCGACCTTCGGGAAGGGCTCCGTCAGGGCTGCCGTGCCGGCGGAACGAGCGTGGGCAATGCGGACTCCGCTCAACCTGGCGATGGGCCGAGTATCTCGAGTGCGCTGACGTACTCAGGCGCAGTCGCGGCAGAGTTGTTGCGCAGCGTCGGCGAGGCGGCTGCGGTGGTGGACCAGAAAACAACTGGTGCATGTGAATTCGTCCGACTGCTTCGGGATGACACGGACGGTGAATTCTTCACCGGACAGGTCCGCGCCGGGCAGTTCGAACGACTCGGCGGTGTCGGTGTCTTCGACGTCGACGACGGGGGACTGGGTGTCTTTCCGGCTGGCGGTCAGCTGTTCGAGGGAGGTGTCCGGCTCGTCGGATTCGGTGACTCGTGGTGCGTCGTAGTCGGTGGCCATGGCTGTTCTACCTTCACGCTCAGGGTGTTCGGATCCGCCAGGTTAAAGGGTCCGTCGACACGACACGCTCGCGGGGTCGTGCCGGGCGGCGGGTGCGCCGGGTGTGGCGGGCGCGTTCGGTTTCGGACATGCCACCCCAGATGCCATAAGACTCGGTGGCGGTGAGGGCGTGCGCGCGGCAGTTGTCGAGCACGGGGCAGTCTTGGCAGATTTGTTTGGCGGCGCGCTCGCGCCGGGCGCGGACGTTGCCGCGTTCACCGTCGAGGGAGAAGAACATGTCGGTGTCGGTGCCGCGGCATGAGGCGCGGTGCTGCCAGTCCAGGTCGATGGGGTGGTGGAGATGATCAGGCACAGCAGATGAGTCGCTTTCGAAAAATGAACGGTGACACGATCGGCGGATCGCGCAGCGAGGTGCGCACGGTGCGCACGGTGCGGCTGGCGGGCTGTGGGCGGTCCCCGGCCCGCGCGTGTACGGCACATCGATGTGGGTGAGTGTGGGCTTCCTGTGGGCGCGGACGGTGTGGGATCGGGTGCGCACCGTTTCGTTGTGGTCCGGGAAGTGTTGTGCGACATGACCCCTCGACGCATCGCGGTTTCACTTCTGAGCCCCGGGGATGGGCGGTCGGGTTCACGACAGTGACCGACCGGGGTTCGGGACTGGTTTCGGTGCGCACCGCGCCCACACGGGTGGGGATGTCGGTGCGGTGATGCCTGGGCTCGACATCGGTGGATCCGGGAGGTGCCCGGATGCTCTACACCCGGCGCCCGTCTCAGGGGTTGGTATCGGGGTGTGTTGTCGAGCGTAGCGGCGCGGCACCCGATGCCGAAGAGAATCGCTGGAAAGTAACTGGCATCACATCCGTGACGTGGCCGTCTGTGCGGGCCGGCAGGCCGTCGGGGCGTCGGGTCGTCATCGGTCAGCCCACACCACGCGTGCTCGAGGTGTGCGGGCAGGGATTGGGCGATTGTGTCGGTCAAAGACGGGGGTGTGTGCCCGTCGTGCAGGCTTTCGGCTCGGTCCACGTGGCGGGCGGCCGTCCGGGAAGGTGGGGGTGTCGGCGGCGAGGAGGGTGTCGGGCCCAGGCCGGTGTGCTGGTGGTGGCCGGTCGATGGTTGGGGATGGTGCATGTAACGCCGCGGCATGTGAATCAGATCACACCTATGCGTGGGTGCTGGACCAGCCACGCGGGCCGCCGCGGTGGCGGCCCCACACCCGAGTGACGAAGGCAGATTTCTCATGGCGATACCCTCGACCCCGACGATGTCCGTGCCCGAATCCCGGACGTGGCGGCGGCCCGGTGTGATGAGCACCGCCGAGATCAAGGCGCGGGTCGAGGCCATGTACGCCGACGATCGCCGACCGAACACTCCGACCGCTCGCTGACACCTCGCCGGTCGGTACGGAACGGGATCGTAAGGGGGGCCGACGGCGGCGGATACTCGGCTGCTGCTCGCGGTGATCGAACGTGCCCAGAACCTGGTTGCCGTCTCCGACTACGACAGCGGTCGCCCGCTGTATCTCAATCCTGCGGGGGTGGCGCTGATGGGTTTGACCGACGATGGCGCGGTCGGGGCGCGCAGGCGCCGGAGTTCGTCACCGATGTGGGGGTGGTGCAGGCCCCGGAGATGGAAGCGGCCCTGCCCGCGCGGGGCCGATGGGAGGGCAGATCCGATGGGGGTGGTCAGTACGCCGCGGGGTCTCAGAAGTAGAGATTCGGGACAAACGCACCGAGTACGCCGGATGGCGGATTGAGGGCATGCTTTCGTCCCTGCGCATCGAGCTGGTACGCCGCGGTCTGTCCGTAGAATGAGACGCACTCGATGTTGTCGGTTCCGAAGGGGCTGAATGCGACCTTGTGGGTGCCGTTCCATGCATCGAGTGACCATGGGACCTGGAATTGGTCACTGCAGGGGTACTCCCCGTAGCCGGCGTCCTGCGCGGTGGCGGTCGGAGCGCACATTGCGCCGAAGCCGAGTGCCAATGCGCCTGCGGCGATGACCATCGTGCTCTTCATGGAGCCTCCCCTGCGAAAAGTATGAGCGGTCTGTTTATAGGAATCTCGTTGAACGGTGTACGCGGGTCCCCGCTGGGATGCGTGGTGTGCGAGACTGATTCGGGGTCTGTCGCGGCCGGCTCACCGTTTCAGGTGGGGATCGGGTGAGGGTATCGATGGTTCCGACGGTTCGCCTGTCGACGTTGACATAGTGGGTCAGGGGCAACCGAACAGCAGTGACTGCCCTCGTCGGGACGGCCCTCGATGACGGCGTGCGGTGGGCCGATCGGGTGCAGCTGTTCCCGGGGGTGAGCGCGAGCGATCCGGCCCTCGGCCAATGTTTCGCCATCAGATCCTCGCCGCCGCCCCGGACTTCGACGGGGTGATGTGCGGCTGCCGCAACCACCCCGCCGAACTCGTCCTGATGCTGCCCGCCGCGGAACCCTGGGCTCGACTGCACTGACCATTCGCCGAGTCCACTGACGCGGCTGACCGACCAGGGCACCGTCGACGAGGTGGTCACGGTCCCGGGTGAGGTCCACCACTTGAAATGTGTGGGTGTGGGAAGCGCTCGGCTTCCGTAGCCCGGGCTTCGGCAACGGATGGGCGTGGGTGTGGACTCGCATCCAGCACGGTGACACAGGGTTCATGCTTGGTGATGGGTTGGAGATCGGTTGGGAAAATGGGGTATCAGGTGATTCTCTATCTCTCGGTCTCCTCGAGGCCGTGGTTGGGGGCTCGAACACTTTCACGCCATTTCTGTTTGGGGCTGCGTTTCACGTCGTGGCAGTTCCGCGAATTCGGTGCATGTCGACGGTTCTGCCGTGATCCCTATTGATCGTCGGAAACGATTGCAGAGCAATAGAGTCCGTATTCTCTCTCCGATACGAAAAGAAGACCCAGGCCTATTTGGCTGACATGGTCCTGCAGTCGTCCGGCACCGTCGGCAGATGGTGCTCTGTGTGGTCCTGTCAGACGACAGGGTGAGGGCTACGGGTCTTCCCAGATCAGTGCGGCCCGCGTGTGATTGGTTGCCGTTTCATCGGCTGGCGGTGGGGGCGCCGAAATGCCGCTACTGTGTGTTTGACGATTGCCTGGCGAAATGGGGAGACAACGTGGCGGTATCACCGAGGGGTTCTGCAGGTTCGGCGAAGATGACGACCAAAGAGATTCGTGAGTGGGCGATCGGGGCGGGCTTGGAGGTGTCCTCCCGTGGCCGGATTTCGGTCGAGATCGAGCAAGCCTTCCATGACGCGCAGGCGAAGCCGGCTCCGGCTGAACCGGCGAAGGTGAAGAGGACGGCCGCGAAGAAGACGATCGCGGAGACGACGACGGCGAAGAAGAGGGCAGCAAAGAAGGTAGTCGGGGAAAAGGCCTCGACGAACAGGGCAGCGGCAAGCGGGGCGCCAACGAAGAAGACGACCAGGGAGATTCGTGCGTGGGCGATCGGGGCGGGCTTGGAGGTGTCCTCCCGCGGCCGGATTTCGGCCGAGATCGAGCAAGCCTTCGACGACGCGCAGGCGAAGACGGTTCAGGCCAAGCCGGCGAAGGTGAAGAAGACGAGTGCGAAGAAGGCAGCTGCGAAGACCACGGCCGCGCCGACCGCTCCGGCCAAGGCGGTAGCGGCGAGCACGGCGCCCGCAAGGAAGGCGCCCGCGAAGAAGACAGCTGCGACGAAGGCGTCCGCGGCGACCGCTCCGGTGAAGAGGTCGGCGGCAAGCACCGGTCCGGCGGAGAAGGCGGCCGTACAGAAGAAGTCCGCGGCGGCTCCGGTGACGAGTGCGTCGGTGAGCACGGCGCCAGCGAAGAAGACGACCAAAGAGATTCGGGAGTGGGCGATCGGGGAGGGGCACGTGGTGTCCTCCCGCGGCCGGATTCCCGCTGAACTCGAGCGCGCCTTCCATGACGCGCAGGCCACGAAGGCTCGGAGACGAACGGCGCCGGCCAGGAAGCCTTCCGCGACAAAGGCGGCCGGGAAGAAGACCGCCCCGCCGGCCGCTCCGGTGACGAGGTCGGCGACGAGCAAGGCTCCGGCGACAAGGACGGCCGCGAAACCGGCGGCCGCGGAGAAGGCTCCGGTGACGAGCGCGTCGGTGAGCAAGGTTTCGGCGAAGAGGGCGTCCAGGGAGATTCGGGAGTGGGCGATCGGGGAGGGGCACGTGGTGTCCTCCCGCGGCCGGATTCCGGCCGAGGTCGAGCGGGCCTTCCATGATGCGCAGGCAGCGTTTCCGGTCGCGTGACATTGTGGACACTGGCCTGATGGATTCGGCGGCCCTGTCGCCGGCCATCAGCGCAGTCATTCTCGGTCGGCCCGGCCTCTGTGGCGCAGCATTGGCGAGCCATCGGTGCTCTGTGCGGACATCTTTGCGCGCACAGCCAGAAGCGCGCCGGCGACGAGGACGGGGCCTGGGTGCTCCGGCGCTCCGTGGTCGCCGGCGGCCTCCCGCCGCGGCGCGGAGCCACCGACAGCCCTGGTCAGACGCGTCGGCACCGCACACTGTCGGCCATGCCCCCTACGCTGGGGGTGTGTTCGGTGAGGGAGGTAGTGGTGGGTGATGGCGAGTTTTCTTTCTTCGTCGGTGCTGACCGCTTCCCCCAGTGTCCGGACCGAGTGTGAACGGGAGGTCGACATTCATTCGATGAGCAAGGACTTTTATCTTTCCGAGATGGCCCGTGCCAATGAGAAGGCTCGGAAGGTGCTGCGTGTGCAGTGGGCGTTCCTGGGCGCCGCCTGCGTTTGCCTGGGGCTTTTCCTGGTGTTTGGTGCGTGGTGGTGGCTTCTGGCGATCGTCTTCGCGGTGGGGGCGCTTGTGTCGGCGACCATTCACCTCCGATTCGTGAGCCAGTCGAGGAAGGCGTCCCGGGCGTTGCATGCACTCGATGCGGCGGACTCGACACACCCGGAGAGCTGAACCCGATTTTTTCGGGTGGGTGGGGTGAACGCTCGGGGGTGCAGCAGACTTGTCCGGTATGACGGATCCGTTGTATGCCGACCTCATAGAACGTCTCGGTCGGGCGGTCGCCCGCGCCGCTATGGAGGGGGATCCGATGTTCGGCACGGTGGAGGTCACCATTGAGGAGTTGGCGGAGCTGCTCGAACGCCAAGTCCCTCCCCGCGACGCGGATGCTGCACCGCACTGAGGGTGGACTCTCGCGTCTGTCGTGCGGCTCGCTCTGGTTATCACCCATTTCAGGGCAGGATGAGGTCGTGGGTGATCGAGCCGCAGCAGACCTCGAGCGTGAACTCGCCATGCTCGCCCAGGTACGTCGTCGCCTCCGCGCGTCGGAGGGCGAGGATTTCCGCATCCCGACGACCACGGTCGATGAGGTTCTCGATGAGCTGAACAGCGTCGAACGATCACCGTGGGATCCGACGTGAATGTCGGGGCGGCACCCCGGGGTGCGGTGGTCGCGATGCAACTCACCGGTGGTGCCGAGGTGGTGGTGCCGGGGTGGTGCTGGTCGGTCCGGCGCCGGCAAACGACTCCCAGCGGAGCGGGTGTGGCCCGCAGACGCAGGGTAGATGGGGGATGGGGTTCCGGTGGGCGGGGGTTGCTGTTGCCGGGCCGCCATGGCAAGCGGGTGTGGTCTGCTCGGGTCTGTCGTAGGTGGATGTCAGAATGGGCGGCATGAGTTCTGGTGGATGGCGATGCCCGCTTCGGCGGGCGAGGGATGCGGTGCTCCTATCGCCGCCCCGGTGCGTCCTCATTCGGGGGTAGCGGGCCGGGGCGCCTGAGCGCTGAAAGGCACCGCCTTGTCCCGTACCGATGCGCATTCTCCGTATTGGGTTCGTCTTCGCCGTGGCGAACTTTCCATTGAACCGTTACACGCCGACTACCACGACGTGTGCGACCTCCCTGACCGGTGTCAGGAGGGTCGGGCCTGGTTGCCCGCGACGAAGTGCTTCTGGGCTTTCACGTACACGGGCACCAGGATCTGCTCGTGTTCGCTGTGCTACGACGGTGAGGGTCATGCTCGTGATCTCCGTCGTGAGCGTCGCCGTACCGCTCGTACCCTCGCGGCGGGGCGTCGCCGGTGGGATACCGGTGACACCAGGGTCTTCGACGACATTGTTGTCCCGCATCGCAGGCGGGACTGGTGGAAGTAGCCTCACGCTGCGGCCCGCATCCGTAGGTGGTGCGGGCGCGGGCCGACGGCCGAACTCGATGCCGTCGGGGCTACCGATGAGCCGGCCACGATCACGGTCTGTTCGTGCCCATTGCCGCCCAACCGTGCGGCGGAGTGGAGTTCGGTGCCGGCGTGGCCCGGTGCTTGCGCCATCGCCCAACCGGGCGGCGTTGTCCGCGGCCGGCGCCGACCGGACCGTCCCGGACATGTTGCCGTCCGGCCCGTAGTTGGCACACCGAGTCCGGAGCGGGCAGTCGGGGCCCGGGGTGGCTGATCGGCCCACGGTCCTCGAGGGTCGTTGCAGCGGTGGGTGTTCAAGACCCGGTGGGCGGCGGGTTGCCTTGTGCGGCGGACGTTCTCACGTGTGGTGTCTCAACGGGCGGGCACGCCGGCGCCGCGGCGGCAGTCGGCTCGATCGCCCCTGCGGCGATCGGTGCGGGAACCGCGAGACCGGATCCACCTGTTGCGCTCGCGGCCGCCCTTCTCCGCCGTATCCGAAGCGCACCCCAACCAGCGATGGAGGGAACACCCCGGTCCGGGCGCACGACGGTCCGACGATCCCGAACACCGTGTGGTCCGCTCATCGAGCGGTGAGGCATGCGGCGGGTGGCCGGCGCCCGAGCGGAACGCGGTACGCCGCCCCCGGCGTGATCTGGAAGGCTTGTCGGACTGTCTCGCCCATTGCTGAAGAAGAGGGATTGCTGTGAACGAACCCACCGGACGGGTTGGCCACCGGACGTATTGGATTCTGCGTGACGGGAATATCGACGTATCGGCCGATACGCGGCAGATGCGCGAGCACCGGTCCGGGACGCGCATCGTTGCCGAGTACGTGGGCATCTACGCCCACTGAGGTTCCCCCCGGAAAGTGGACACCGACTTGGCGGGACACCGGTCCCGCTGGAAGGATGTCCGTATGCCCCCTCGCAAGCGTCGGTCGTTCACGACCGAGTACAAGGTCGAGGCTGCCCACCGGGTGATCGACTCCGGTCGCACCATCGCAGAGGTCGCCCGAGAACTCGGCCTCAACGAGAGTCTGTTGGGTGAATGGGTCAAACTCGAGCGGCGCAGAATCGCCGCCGCAGAGTCCCACGGAGAGAAGCCTTTGGACGCGGCCGAACACGCCGAGCTACGCCGATTGCGAAGGCAGGTAAGCGAACTCGAGAAGGACAACGCTTTCCTGGTAAAAGCTTCGGCGTACTTTGCCGCGATGCAGAAGAACCGACCCGGTTCGATCTGATGGCCAAGTACGCCGGCCCCGACAACATCGAAGAGACCGCCGGCACCGCCGCGCCGGAAGGTGAACGGTTCTCGATCCTGCGGATGGCGAGACTGCTGGAGGTGTCCACATCGGGCTACTACCAGTACGTCAAGCGCAGAGTTGCCACGGTGTTGACGCCGAGGCAACAGCGTCGCGCCGACCTCGAAGTCAAGATCGTCGAGGTCCACCGGGAATCGAAGGGTACCTACGGGTCGCCGCGGGTCACGGCCGAGTTGCGGGCGCGTGGTGAGGTGGTGAACGCCAAGACCGTGGCCAAGATCATGGCCTCGCTCGGTGTGGAGGGCATCAGCCCGCGCACGTTCAAGGTCAAGACCACGGCGGTCGATCCGCAGGCGTCGTTCCCGCCGGATCTGATCGAGCGGCACTTCGATCGGGGCCGGCTCGATGCGGTCTGGTTTACCGACATCACCTACCTCACGTGCGGTGAAGGGGACATGTTCTTGTGTGCGATCCGGGACGGTCATTCACGGAAGGTGTTGGGATACAGCATTGCTAATCACATCAGCGCCGAGATGGTCACCACCGCCATCGATCGAGCCGTGGCCACGCGCGGTGGGCGGTGTCGCGAGACGATCCTGCATTCGGACCGGGGTGGGGAATACACTGCCCACCTGACCGCGGCGTCGTGTGTGCAGCACGGGTTGCGTCGGTCGATGGGTGCGACCGGGATTTGTTGGGACAACAGTCCATCCGAATCGTTTTGGTCGATCTTCAAGCATGAAGAATACTATCGGCACGTCTATGCAACGAAGGCTGATCTCGTTGCTGGCGTTGACAACTGGATTGTCTTCTACAACACTGTTCGACGGAACTCTACGGTGGGGATGCACAGTCCCGACAGCTACGAGAAGTTGCTTCAGGTGGAAGTCGCCTGAGGCACGCAACCCCCTTGTCCACCGTTCGGGGGGAACCTCA
>NZ_JBLWIT010000065.1:0-13344 GCF_048381435.1 Rhodococcus mengyinensis
GTCGAGCACGCCGAGGATGAGGTCGATCTGTCGTTCCGCCGCTGTGGGGTCGGTGAACACCAGCCAGTTGAGCGCGAATCCGTCCGACAATGTGGACACGATGTACGTCAGTGCGTCGATGGTGCCCGGGTCGACCGGCTGGCCCGCAGCGGTTGCGGCGGCCTCCAGGATCGCTCGCAGGGTCGCGGATGCCTCGTTGTACACCATCTCGGCCTGCTGGCCTTCCTGGCGCTGGCCCCAGCTGATCAGCTCGACGATCGCCGCGCCGAAGTCCGGATTCGCCAGGTACCACTCCATCACGCCGCGTAACAGGGCGCGCGCGGTGATCGCCACGTCGCCATGGACATCGTTGCGCGTCAGCACTTCTCGATATTGTCCGGCGACGTGCTCGAAGACCGCCGCGAACAGCACCTCCTTCGTGGCGAAGCAGTAGTGCAGGGTGGCCAGCGGGGCGTTCGCCTCCTGTGCGATGCGGCGGGTGGTGGCGCCGTCGACCCCATCGGCGGCGATCACGCGCACGGCCGCCGCCACCAGTTCGGCGCGGCGTTCGGCGGCGGGAATGCGAGCCATGCCCTCTCCTGTCAACAGATCTGAACGGATGATCAGGTCAGCTGCCGGTTACCAGTCGGAACGGACAATCAGGCCGCCATATCGGCGAGTAGACCACCTCTCGGTGTGTGATCCTACCCGATCATGGTCATAGGTCTTGATCATTTGACTGTGTTCTTCTAGGCTATGACCGAGACCACAGTCCGGCGCCATCGGTGATCGGAAGGTCACGGGCCTCGAGCTCACTGCGGATGCGCCGTCACGACGAGAGATCGCGAGCGGCATCCGCATCGCACCCGACAAGCGTGAAGAGGATGACCATGACCGGAGTCGAATCAGTTCCCCGGGGACGCGCGATCGCACTCGATCGCATGGCTGTGGACCCGCCGATCGACACCGTCGTCGACCTGCTGGCGATCCAGGCCGCCCGCTTTCCCGACCGCGAGTTTCTTCGGTTCGCGGAAGGATCCTGGACCTTCGGCGAGATCGACGACTGGACGTCGCGCCTGGCGCAGCGTCTGGTCTCCGAGGACGGGGTCCGCGCCGGCGACCGGGTCGCAATCATGCTGCCCAACGTGGTGCAGTGGCCGATCGCCTGGCTCGCGATCCTCAAGGCCGGCGGCGTCGCGGTGCCGGTGAACTCGTCGTACCAGCGTGCAGACCTCGAATTCGTCCTCCGAGACTCCGGTGCCCGGGTGATGTTCACCGACACCGGTCACAGCCCGCTCGTCGACGAGGTGCGCGCCGCGAACGGTGATCTGGCCGATGTCCGTATCGTCGACGCCGCGTCTCGCGGCGAGCTCGCGCAGTACCCGGCGGACAGGCCCGATGTCGCGATCACCCCGGACACGCTGGCCAACCTCCAGTACACCTCGGGGACCACCGGATTCCCGAAGGCGTGCATGTTGACCCACGACTATTGGGTCCGGCTGGGGTGGATCTGTGCGGGCGCGGCGGGCCTCGGGTCCGGCGACGTGGTTCTCACCTCGCAGCCGTTCTCGTACATGGACCCGCAGTGGAACACCTCTCTGTGCCTTACGATCGGCGCGCCGCTGGTGGTGCTACCCCGGTTCTCCGCCTCGGGTTTCATGGCGGACGTCCGTCGACACCGGGCCACGTTCTGCTACGTGCTCGGCTCGATGCCCACGCTTCTGTTCAAGCAGCCGCCGAGCCCGGAGGACCGGGACAACGACCTGCGCCTCGTGCTGTGCTCGGCCATCCCCGTCGCGCTGCACGCGCAGCTCGAACAGCGTTGGGGCGCGCCGTGGCGGGAGATCTTCGGGATGACCGAAAGCGGGGCCGACCTGGTCAGCCTCCCCGAGAGCACCGTCGACGTCGGCAGCGGACGACTGGGGCAGCCGGTTCCCACGAAGCAGGTCCGGGTGGTCGATCCGGAGGGCCGGGAAGTTGCCGCGGGAGAATCCGGCGAGCTGATCACGTCGGGCAGACCGATGATGCTCGGCTATTGGAACCGACCCGAAGACACCGCGGAGGTCCTCCGCGACGGCTGGCTGCACACCGGCGATGTCGCGGTCCGCGAGCCGGACGGCTACCGCCTGGTGGGCCGGATCAAGGACATGGTCCGCCGCGGCGGGGAGAACATCGCGAGCGCCGAGGTCGAACGCGTCCTCGAGCGCGACGACACCGTCGTCGCGACAGCGGTGGTCGGCGTCCCGGACGAGCTGTTCGGCGAGGAGGTCAAGGCCTTCGTGCAGCTGGCCCCCGGCGTCGAGGAGAGCCGCGCGACCGCAGAGCGAATCGTCGACGGCGCACGAACGCAGCTGGCGCGCTTCAAGATTCCTCGACACATCGAGTTCGTCGCCGATTTCCCGCGCACGCCGTCCGAGCGCGTGTCGAAGCCGGCCCTGCAGGCGCGCTCCGCCGAACATCCCGGCATCACCTACGACCTGCAGCCGCCGCGCACCGCCGGCAACGGCAACTGAGGAGCCGGACATGACCGACAATTATCTGGACGTGCACATCGACGACGAGGTCGCGGTGCTCACGCTGAACCGCCCCGCGAAGCTGAACGTGATGGACGTGGCAACGAGGGTGCGGCTCGCGCAGACCATCCGCCGGTTCGGAACGGGTGATCGCGTCCGCGGGATCGTGCTCACAGGCGCCGGGCGGGCGTTCTCCGCAGGTGAGGACCTGCAGGCGGTGCCGACCACCTACGACGAGATCCGCGAGGCCTTCGCGACCTTCCACGACATCACCCGCGCGATTCTCGAGACGAAGGTCCCTGTGATCGCGGCCGTCAACGGGATCGCGGTCGGCGGCGCCTCGGAGATCACGTTGTGCTGCGACTGCCGAATCGGCACTCCCGCCGCCGAGTACTACCAGCCGGAGAACCACCGCGGAATCATCATCTCGAACGCCTCGAGCTTCCTCATGGGCCGCCTGGTACGGAACCACGCGATGCGAATAATTCTGGGCTCCAACCGGATAGACGCAGGCGAGGCCCTGCGGATCGGGCTGCTCGACGAGATCGTGGCCCCGGAGGCACTGGTGCACCGCGCGGCCCAGGTGATCAGGCAGTGGAACTCCGATCCCCGGACCACCGCGCTGCACCTGGGTCTGCTGCGGCCGCCCCCCGAAGACATCGAGGCCGCGTTTACCCGCGAAGACGACGCCGCCCGCCAGTCGTGGGAGTCCGGCGCCTTCACCGAAGGCATCGAGGGCTTCTGGGCATCGAAGAACGCGGCGCCGACGGCGCCCGCGCAGAGCAATTGAGATCGGAGACGATGATGATCACCACCGAGGCAGCGCTTCTCACCGCGCTGAACGAACCGCTCGAATTCACCGAGATCCAGGTCGACGACCCGGAGCCGAACGAGGTCCGCGTCGCGGTCTCGAACGTGGGCCTGTGCCACAGCGACCTGCATTACATGACCGGCACCGTGGGCGCCGACCTGCCCGTGGTTGTCGGGCACGAGGTGGCGGGCATCGTCGAGTCCGTCGGCTCCGCGGTGACCTCGTTGCGCCCGGGCGACCGCGTCGTCGGTGCCCTCACACCCTCGTGCGGGTTGTGCCGCAACTGCCAGGTCGGGCACTCGACGCAATGCCAGCGTGTCTCGCAGATCCGACAGCGCCCCCGCCCCGCTTTCCAGTTGCCGGGAGGCCAGGTCGTCGAACGGCTCGGCGACATCGGCGCGTTCTCCCGCCACACCGTGATGCGGGAGAACGCGCTGGTCAAGGTTCCCGACGAGGTGGGACTGCACGTCGGGTGCCTGCTGTCGTGCTGCATTGTCACCGGCGTCGGCGCCGTCTTCCGCGGCGCGCAGGTACGCCCCGGCGCCACCGTGGCCGTGATCGGCTGCGGCGGTGTCGGATCGGCCATCATCCAAGGCGCGCGCCTCGCCGGCGCCTCGGCGATCGTCGCAGTCGATCTCGACGATGTCCGGCTCGCGGCGGCGCGGACCTACGGTGCCACGCACGTCGTGAACGGTGCAGCCGATGTCCCGGCCGAGATCCGGAAGGTGCTCGGCGACGGCGTGGATTACTCGTTCGAGGCCGTCGGTTCCGCCCGGACCGCGGCTACCGCGCTGGCGGTCCTCCGCGGGACGGGCACGGCATGCCTGGTGGGCATCGCGCCCGACGGCACCGACCTCACTGTTCCGGCGTCGGATTTCTTCTTCGGTGAGAAGCGCCTCATCGGTTCCTACATGGGCTCGGGCCAAGCGCACGAGGACATCACCCAGTTCGCGCGTCTCTACCTGCAGGGCCACCTGCTGCTCGACGAGATGGTCAGCGACGTGATCCCGTTCCACGAGATCAACAAGGGCTTCGAGGCGATGAAGTCGGGCGAGGTGACCCGCATCGTCGCCGACCTCACCGCGTGATCACCCCGACCCCATCCACAATTGCGCACCGAAGGAGGCCGCAGATGTCGAATACGCAACTGCCTCAGCCGATCAACTACATCGCGGACGGGTGGTCCGAGTGCCGGGCACTTCCGGACGCGTGGAATCTCGACCCCAACACGGGGCAACCCATCCACCGCGCCGTCACCACCAGCGCGGACGACGTGGAGCGCGCGCTGCGCCATGCCGAGCGGTCCTACGGCTTCGAACACTGGGATGACGCGGCGAGCGAGGATCGCGCCGCCCTCATCGAGCGTGCAGCCGACATCGTCGAGACCCGGATCGAGGACATCGCCCGGACCGACGCCCTCACCAGCGGCGTCCCGATCGCGAAGGCCCGGCTGGTCGCGCAGTTCCTCCCGCACCGGATCCGCTCGTCCGCTGCGGATCTGCGGGCCACCCCGCGTCGCACCGCGCTGGCGGCCGGCGGCCGCGACGTGCGGTTGTACAAGGTCCCGTGGGGCCCCGCAGCCATCCTCACCCCGTGGAACGGCCCCAGTTTCATTCCCGCCGCGAAGATGGTGAGCGCCCTCGCCGCCGGCTGCCCCGTCATCCTCAAACCGTCGGAGCACGCGCCGAGCAGCGCCCAGATCATCGTCGAGTGCTTCGTCAAGGCCGGGCTGCCCGACGGTGCGCTGCAGCTCGTCCACGGCGGGGGAGACGTGGGCGCAGCGATCACCCGCGACCCCCGCGTGAAGATCGTCTCGTTCACCGGCGGCCCGAACGCAGGTCGTGCGATCGCCCGCGCCGCCGCGGAGGACTTCAAGGTGCTCCAGCTCGAGCTCGGCGGCAACAACCCGGCCCTCGTGCTGGACGACGCCGACATCGACGTGGCCGCCGACGGGATCCTCGACGGGATGACCAAGCTCAACGGCCAGTGGTGTGAGGGACCGGGAAAGGTGTTGGCGCACAAGAGTCTCGTCGAGCCGCTCCTGGCCGCGCTGCTCGATCGCATCTCACGCATCGAGATCGGCCACTCGCTCGACGAGAACACCCAGCTCGGCCCGATCTCGAACGCCCCGCATTTCGCCACCCTGCAGAGCCGCATCGACGGGCTGCGGGCCCACGGCGCGACGATCCATCAACCTGCGCAGCTGCCCGCACTCGACGGGTTCTTCCTTTCGCCCACCGTCGCTTCGGGAGTCGAAGCGTCGGTGGCGACGGCCGAGCTGTTCGGACCGCTCGTCAGTCTGCACGCCGTGGAGTCCGACGAGGACGCGCTCCGCGTTGCCAATGCCAACCCGTCGGGTCTGGACGCCTACGTGTTCGGCGGCGACCTGGATCGCGCCGTCGAGGTCGGATCCCGTCTGCTGTCGGGCGAGGTGCGCGTGAACGGTGCCAAGGTCGCCGATCTCGCAGACGGTTCGGCACAGAGCTTTTGGGGCACTGCCGGAATCGGCGGTCACGCCCCCGGCGAGTCCGTCCGCGTGTTCTGCGGCGACCGCGTGGTCGGCGTCGATTCACCCGACCTTCCGATGTAGCGACCGAACTACTTTCGCGTCACCCCTTGACTGTGACCGGGACCACTGGTCTACTAAACTAAGTCAAGTGATCCAGTCAAATGACTATTTTAACGAAAGCGGCAAACTCCATGTACCTCCCCTCCACCTCGGATACCGGGATCGTCGATGTCATCGGCGTCGGCGCCGGCTTCTCCGGCCTCTACCTCTCGCACCGGCTCACCACCGCCGGGTGGACCTTCGCGGGCTTCGAGGCCGGACCCAGTGTCGGCGGCACCTGGTTCTGGAACACCTATCCGGGCGCGCGCTGCGACGTCGAGAGCATCTACTACTCGTACTCGTTCGACGAGGCGCTCCAGCAGGAGTGGACGTGGAGCCAGCGATTCGCGCCGCAGGCCGAGATCCTCAGCTACATCAACCACGTCGCCGACCGCTTCGACCTGCGCAAGCACTTCACGTTCGATACCCGAGTGGTCGGCGCGACGTGGAACGCGGCCGACCGGCTGTGGGAGGTGCAGCTGGACAACGGCGAGACGCGCCGCGGCCGCTACCTGATCTCGGGCGCCGGCGGTCTGTCCACCCCCAAGGACTTCGACGTGCCGGGCCTCGGGAACTTCACCGGACTCCAGGTGTCCACCAGCCGCTGGAACATCACGCTCGACGACCTGGCGGGCAAGCGTGTCGCTGTGATCGGCACCGGATCGTCCGGCGTGCAAGCCATCCCGCTGATCGCGGAGGTCGCCGAGCACGTCACGGTGTTCCAGCGCACCCCGAACTATGTGATGCCCGCGCGCAACGCCGACCTCCCCCCGGAGCAGGTCACCGCCGTCAAGGACGGCTACCCGGCGATCCGTGAGGAATGCCGGCACTCGCCCGGCGGCATCCCCGACCGCCCCGTCACCGACAACGCCTTCGACGTCTCGGACGAGGAGCGTCGGCGGCGCTACGAGGAGGCCTACGAGCGCAGCGGCTTCCAGGGCGTCGGCGCCGAGTTCGCCGACCTCCTCACCGACGCCGAGGCGAACCGGACCGCGTCGGAATTCATCCACGACAAGATCCGCGAGATCGTCGAGGATCCGGCCACCGCCGAGCTCCTGGTGCCCAGGTATCACCCTCTCGGCGCCAAGCGCAGCGTCTTCGGTACGGACTACTACGAGACCTACAACCGGCCGAACGTGTCGTTGGTGTCGCTGCGTGACGAGCCGATCGAGACCATGACCGCGAACGCGATCGTCACCTCGAAGGGCACCTACGAGGTGGATGCGGTGGTGCTCGCCATCGGTTTCGACGCCTTCACCGGCCCGCTGTACGGGCTGGGTCTCACCGGCGCGTCCGGCAAAACGCTGCAGGAGACCTGGCACGACGGCATCCGCACCTATCTCGGATTCATGACCACGGACTTCCCCAACTTCTTCATGGTGGCCGGCCCCCTGAGCCCCGCGTTGGCGAGCAATGTGGTGGTGACCATCGAGCAGGCCGTCGACTGGATCGCCGATCTCATCGAGCACGCCCGCGACTCCGGCGCCACGCTGATCGAGGCCACCCCCGAGGCCCAGAACGACTGGGTGGACATCACCGAGGGGACCGTCGCCCAGACGCTGTACGCCACCACCGACTCCTGGTACCGCGGCTCCAACATCGAGGGCAAACCCAACACCTTCATGGGCTATGTGGGCGGTGTGGGCAAGTACCGCCGGATGTGCACCGAGATCGCCAAGCGCGGTTACCCCGGCGTCGAGATCGACGGCGAGGCGCAGTCCCGCAACCTCGGCCCGATCCATCAGGAGATCTCATGAGTAGGACGGTCCACCGGCGCTATGTCGCCTTCTCCGACGCGCACTACGCCGGGAACCTGGTCGACGGTGCGTTCGCCCTGAAGTTGTTCGGCGACGCCGGCACGAACCTGTCGATCGAGATCGACGGCCACGAGGGGCTGTTCGCCGGCTACTCGTCGGTCGAGTTCCTCGCCCCGGTCCGCGGCGGTGACGTCGTCGAGGCCGAGGCCCGGCTGGTGAAAAAGGGCAACCGCAGCCGCACGGTCGACTTCGAGCTCCGAGTGATCTGCCGCGGCTCCGACGACACCGGCCGCGCACACGTCCTCGAATCGCCACTGGTTGCGGTGCGCGCTCGCGGCACCGCGGTCATCCCTGCAGACGAGACGGAGAAGTAGCCATGGAGCTGATTCACGACACCGGTTGGGCCGCACCGCCCGCCACCGTCGAACAACCCCTGACCGGTGACATCGACTGCGATGTCGTCGTGATCGGCGGCGGCGGGGGCGGCATGACGGCCGCCATCCGCCTCGCCGAGAAGGGCGTCGACGTGGTGCTCCTCGAGGCGCAGACCCTCGGCTGGGGCGCCAGCTCCCGCAACGCCGGATACATCACGAACTCGGTCGCCGCCGATCCGGAACTGTTGGGTTTTCTGCTGAAGCGCGAGCGGCTGCGCGACCTCTACCGGTACGCCGAGAACGCGGTGCACTTCGCCGAGGACGCCATCACCCACTACGGGATCGACTGCGGCTACCAGCAGGAGGGCATCGTGATGGCCGCCGTGTCCAAGGGGCAGCTGCGGCACGCGCGCCGCAACGCGAAGGTCATGGCCGAGGCCGGATCGGCGGCCGAATTCGTCGAGGGCCGCGCAGCAGGCCTTCCGGCCGGCTTCCTCGGCGGAGTGCGCGAGGGGGTCGGTGGCACGCTCAACCCGGGTGAGTTCGTCCTCGGTCTGCGGGCCGCGACGATCGCGTCCGGCGTGCGTGTCTACGAGCGCACCCCCGCCCACGACGTCACGGACTCCGGCGACGGTGTCACCGTCGACACACCGGACGGACGGGTTCGGGCTCGCAAGGCGCTGCTGACCACCAACGCCAACAGCAACGGCTTGTCCATCGCGCCGAAGAATCTCGCCAGCCCGGTGTGGACCTCCCTGGTCGAGACCGAACCCGTTCCGCCCGAGCGACTCGACGCCATCGGCTGGACCAGCCGCGCCCCGATGGTCACGCTGCACATGATCATCGAGAGCTACCGCGTGACCCCGCGGGGCACCATCGTGTTCGGCACCCGCCGCGTACAGACCGGGCAGAACCCACTGCCGAACCGCACCCCCGCACGGAACGTCACCGACGACCTCGTCCGCGGCTTCCACGACCGCTTCCCGGGTCTGCGCGACGTGAAGCTGCAGCAGTCATGGGGCGGCTGGATCGGTATGAGTTCCACGTGGCTCCCCGTCGCCGGCGAGGCCTCCGACAACGTGCTCTACTCGCTCGCCTGCAACGGCCACGGGTTCGCCCAGGCACAGTATGTGGGCCGTCTGCTGGCGGATCGGGTCGGTGGCGCGCCGCTGCACGATGACCTGGCCGCGATCTGGCACGGCCGCAAGCGTTTCTGGCCCAGCTTCGTCAGCGGACCCGCGCTGCACGCGGCCTGGCTCGCCGACCGCGCCTCCGACCGCCTGGCAGCCCTCACGAACTAACCATCGGCGCAAGCCACCCCTCAAGGAGAAATCATGTCCATCAGAGAACTGCTCTTCGCGGTCGCGGACATCTGGATGATCGCCGTCGGATTCACCTACGGCATCAAGTTCATCCGGAACTACAAGAACTACCTGCTCGGCATCGAGTGGATCATCGTCGCGACATCGGGTTCGAACTTCCTCATTTACGGCCTCGTCAAGGCTGGTCACGACAGCCCGATGTACGCCTTCGCCTACTTCCTGGACGCTTTCTCCCGGTCCGTCGGCATCACGCTGATCCTGGTCCTGGGGCTGATGAAGGTCACCCACCGGTACAAGCCGTCCGCGGCGGTGGACATCGGCGCATTCGCCCTCGCGGCCGTGGTGGGCTTCCTCCTCAGCCAATTCGCCGTGGAGATCGGTCTGCCCGGCAAGATCTTCTACATCGTGGTCAACGTGCTCACCACGATCTTCCTGATCTACTTCGTCAAGCGCCTCTGGGGCATCGGCGAGCGCGGGCACGCCATCTCGGCCGCCGTCGCCACCGCCTGCGGATTCGTCATCGCCGCGACCTACGACTTCGTCCACATCCCGGGCGACGACGCGGAGCACACGATCTTCTACATCTTCGCGCTGTCCACGTGGGGCCTGCAGATGTTCACGTACTACCGCGCCTACCGAGCGTTCGACGCTTACAACAAGCGCGTCGATGCGCAGACGGTCAGCGGCAGCGCTCCAGCTACGGCCTGAGTGCCCGCACCGTCCTTGCGATCGATCGAGAGTCAGGAACCTAAAATGACAACGCACGACGTGCACGAAGAGATCACCGAGGTAGTCGTTGTCGGCGCCGGAATGTCGGGGCTGATGGCGGCCACCACGCTGGCGCCGGAGACCGACGTGGTGGTGCTCGAATCCACCGATCGCACGGGCGGACGAGTCGAGACCGTCCGTCGAGGCAACTACTGGATCAACGTCGGCACCCAGTTCACCGAGGGCACCGGCACGCTGATCGATGCCCTCGACCGGCACGGCATCGAGATGGGCTCGCTCGCAGGCAAGAGCGTCGCGCTGTACTTGAACGGCGAGGTGGTCGACACCTCGAACCCCGTCGCGCTCATGTTCCGCACGCGGATGACCATGTTGGACCGTCTCGGGATGGCCATCGTCGGCGCGCGCATCCTCTCGGTCATGCCGTTCCTGGAGTCGCAGAGCCGTATCGCGCAACGGGTTCGCGCCAAGCTCGACACCATGCTGGCGTCATACCTGCTGAAGGGTGTCCGGTCGGAGTTGGCCGCCGCCGTCGTGCGGTCGTGGTCGGCGCAGTGGATGGGATGCGAGGTGGAGGAGACGGCCGCCACCCAGTTCGTCACGTCCGTCGGCCTCGCGCTGGCCGACCCGGAGAAGATCCCGAACTTCTCGCTGCCGGTGGGTGGCAATCAGACGTTGACCGACGTGCTGACGGAAGATCTCGGTGGCCGGATCCGGCTGAACTCGGTGGTGCGCTCGGTGCGGCAGGACGGTGACGGCGTGGTCGTCGACTATCACGACGGTGACCGACCGGTGCGGCTGCGGGCAAAGCGCGCGATCGTGACCGCACCCGCCGATATCGCCGAGCGAATCATCCCAGACCTCCCGCAGCAACACCGGAATGCTTTCAACGACATCACCTACGGCCGGTACGTGATCGTCGGATTCTTCACCGACGAAGTCGGGCCGCAACGCTGGGACGACTACTTCGCTGTCTCGACACCGCAACTGTCGTTCCAGGCGATGTTCAACCACGCCGCGGCGATGCGGAACGGCGACGACCGTAAGCCGGGTGGAGCGCTGGCCTGTTTCGCCGGCGGCGCTCACGCCGACGCGTTGTTCGACCTCCCCGACGAGGAAATCATGTCGCAATTTGCGAAGGACCTGCTCGCAGTGTTCCCCGAGCTGGAAGGGAAACTGGGCGAGGGCATCGTGCGACGGCACCGTCGGGTCGTGCCCTTCTGGGCGCCCGGGCGGAGGAACTCGCTTCCAACGTTGCGTGATCCGCTCGGAACCATCCACCTCGCCGGCGACTACCAGCTCGATCTGCCGTCGCTCGCCGACGCAGCGACGGCGGGCGAGCGAGCGGCGAAGGCCGTACTGGCGAGCCTGAACCAGGCCGCGAGAGAGAAGGACTCGGCAATCAGAGTTTGAGAAGTCGCTTCACCAGCTTGCCGGAGGCGCGGGGTAGTTGCCGCGTAGTCCGGGCACGCCCTCAGCCGAACAACTCGGGGTCGACGCGATCGGCATCGACGGCTTCGAGTGCGCCGGACACCCCGGCGAGGACGACGTCCCGGGCTCGTGCTGATCCCCGCCGCGGCCCGGGCACTGTCCGTCCCGATCATCGCGAGCGGCGGACTCGCCACCGGCGCCCGGCCACCGGGCCACGTGACCCATTCACCACTGCTGCAACACTTCGAGGGAGAGGCCCCAGTGAGCTTCAAGAGCCCGTTTCCGGACGTCGAGATTCCGAACCTCAGTGTCTACGATTTCCTCTTCGGCCAGGTCGATCCGGCCGATGGGGACCGGCCTGCGCTGATCGACGGTGCCTCCGGCGCGGTCACCACCTACCAGTCGCTGGTCGCCCAGATCAACGGGGTGGCCGGGGCGCTGGCCGCGCGCGGTCTCGCCGTCGGCGAGGTGGTGGGTCTGCACTCGCCGAACGTTCCCGCGTTCGCGTCGGTGTTCCACGGGATCCTCCGGGCCGGTGGTGTCGCGACCACCATCAACGCCCTCTACACCGCCGAGGACATCGCCAAGCAGCTCACCGACTCGAAGGCGAAGTTCCTGTTCACCGTCTCCCCGCTGCTGCCGCAGGCCAAGGCCGCGGCCGCGAAGGTCGGGATTCCGGTAGAGAACGTGATCGTCCTCGACGGCGCCGACGGGCACCCGTCGCTGAAAGATCTGCTGGCCGAGGGCGCCCCCGCCCCCGACGTGTCGTTCGACCCGGCCACCCAGCTGGCGGTGCTGCCGTATTCGTCCGGGACCACCGGCCGGCCCAAGGGGGTGATGCTCACGCACCGCAACCTGGTGGCGAATGTCTGCCAGATCAACCCGCGGATGGGCATCGGCGCCGACGACAAACTGCTGGCGGTGTTGCCGTTCTTCCACATCTACGGGATGACGGTGCTGCTGAACGCCGCCCTGTACAACCGGGCGAGCTTGGTGACGATGCCGAAGTTCGACCTGGTCGAATTCCTGTCGATCGTGTCCGGGCAGAAGTGCACGTATGTGTTCATCGCCCCACCGGTCGCGGTGGCGTTGGCCAAGCACCCGCTGGTCGACGAGTACGACCTGTCGAGCGTGCATTCGATCTTCTCCGGCGCCGCCCCGCTCGATCAGGAACTGGGCAAGGCCGTCGCCAACCGGCTCGGCTGCCGGGTGCGGCAGGGCTACGGGATGTCGGAGATGAGCCCGGTCTCGCATGCGATTCCATTCGACCGCGACGACATCGCCCTGGACTCGGTGGGGCCGTCGATCGCGAACATGGAATGCAAGCTGGTCGACCCGGCCACCGGCGAGGAGGTCGCCTACCCGGCCGACGGGGTCAGCGAACCGGGTGAGCTGTGGTGCAAGGGCCCGAACATCATGGCCGGGTACCTCGGCAACGAGGCGGCGACCGCGGAGACCCTGGATGCGGACGGGTACCTGCACACCGGCGACATCGCGACCGTCGACGCCGAGGGCGTCGTGACGATCGTGGACCGGATGAAGGAGCTGATCAAGTACAAGGGCTACCAGGTGCCGCCCGCCGAACTGGAGGCATTGTTGTTGACGCACCCGCAGATCGCCGACGCCGCCGTCATCGGGGTTCTCGACGACGAGGGTGAGGAGGTGCCGAAGGCGTTCGTCGTCCGCCAGCCCGGTGCCGAATTGGACGAGGCCGCGGTCATCGCGTTCGTCGCCGAGCGGGTGTCGCCGCACAAGAAGGTCCGCAAGGTCGAGTTCATCGACCTGGTGCCGAAGTCCGCCGCGGGCAAGATCCTCCGCAAGGA
>NZ_JBLWIT010000066.1:0-35672 GCF_048381435.1 Rhodococcus mengyinensis
TGATCATCCGTTCAGATCTGTTGACAGGAGAGGGCATGGCTCGCATTCCCGCCGCCGAACGCCGCGCCGAACTGGTGGCGGCGGCCGTGCGCGTGATCGCCGCCGATGGGGTCGACGGCGCCACCACCCGCCGCATCGCACAGGAGGCGAACGCCCCGCTGGCCACCCTGCACTACTGCTTCGCCACGAAGGAGGTGCTGTTCGCGGCGGTCTTCGAGCACGTCGCCGGACAATATCGAGAAGTGCTGACGCGCAACGATGTCCATGGCGACGTGGCGATCACCGCGCGCGCCCTGTTACGCGGCGTGATGGAGTGGTACCTGGCGAATCCGGACTTCGGCGCGGCGATCGTCGAGCTGATCAGCTGGGGCCAGCGCCAGGAAGGCCAGCAGGCCGAGATGGTGTACAACGAGGCATCCGCGACCCTGCGAGCGATCCTGGAGGCCGCCGCAACCGCTGCGGGCCAGCCGGTCGACCCGGGCACCATCGACGCACTGACGTACATCGTGTCCACATTGTCGGACGGATTCGCGCTCAACTGGCTGGTGTTCACCGACCCCACAGCGGCGGAACGACAGATCGACCTCATCCTCGGCGTGCTCGACACCTGGATGGCCGCCCACCTCGGCGATGCCCCCGCGCCTGCGGCCCCGGCCCCGGCCCCGAAGGCGGCCTCGCCCGAGGAAGCCATGCGCTCACTCGTGTCCTGGGTGAGCGTCGACTGAAACCGCGCTGACCTGAAAGTAATTGTCGGCCGCCACCCNGGCGGCCGACAGTCTTCCCTGAGTCAGATCCGCCGGTTGCCCTCGGCGACGATCCAGCTCAACGCCGGATCGTCACGTTCCATCCACTCGGGATGCCACTGGACACCGAGCACCGCGGCACCCGGCAGCTCGACCGCTTCCACGACGCCGTCGGCCGTGCGCCCCGTGACCACCAGACCGGTCCCGCAGCGGTCGACCGCCTGGTGGTGCCACGAGTTGGTCACCGCGCCGGCACCGAACAGACCTTCCGCGATCGAGCCGGGCTCGAACGTCACCTTGTGGTCGTCGGCACCGTCGGTGAGCGGGGACGAACTCGACAGATGCCCGACGGATCCGGGCGGCAGGTCCGCGATCAGCGTGCCACCCAGAGCGACGTTCAGGACCTGCAGGCCCCGGCACACCCCGAGCACCGGGATATGTCTGGCGAGTGCGGCACGCACGAGCGCGATCTCGTACTCGTCCCGCTCGGGGTCGTGGACCATCGGATTATCCCGTGGATCCACGTCACGGACCACCGACAGATCGCCGCCCCAGTAGGCGGGATGAACATCCTGACCTCCGGTAATGACCACGCCCGCCAGCCAATGGCAGAGTGCCTCCGGGTCGGCATCGTAGGGCAGGTTCACCGGAACCCCTCCGGCCCTGGCGATCCGGTCCGAGAAGTCGGACATGAAGGTGTCAGTGAGCAGGTGACCGTAGCGCTTGTCCAGCCCGTCGACCAGCCCCAGCCGGACCCGTCGGCCGGTGATGCCGATCATCGGCCGGATCGTGCCCGGCGTCGCGTTCCCCGCGCTCACGGGAACTCGAAGTATCGCGCCGACTCCCATTCGGAAAGCTCGGCGAACGGATCACCGCCTGCGGTGTGGAACTGCATCCACTCCCAGCGCCGGGTACCGACCCAGTAATCGACGAACTCGTCGCCGAGCTGCTCGCGCAGGATCAGGTCGGTCTCCAGCGCGGCGGCCGCCTTGGTGATGGTGTTCGGCAGCCGCTCGAGGTCGGGCACACACCACGCCAGGTCGCTGACCGGCTCGGGTGGCTCGATCTCGCCGTCGAGGCCGGCGATCACCCCGGCGAGAATCGCCGCGACCGCGAGGTACAGGTTCGCGTCGGCGCCGGGAACTCGGTATTCGAGGCGGGAGTACGCCGGGTGACCGCACACTGCGCGCACCGCGGTGCTCTTGTTGGCGATGCCCCAGGTGATCGTCGTCGGAGGGCCGCTCAAGTCGACCAGGCGGCGGTACGAGGTGATCTGCGGGAGCATGACCGATGCCGCCCCGCGCATGGTCGCGAGGAGTCCGCCGACCGCGTGCCGCATCGTGGGCGACGGCCCGTCCTCGGCGTAGAACGCGTTGACCCCGTCGCGCTGCAGAGACAGGTTGACGTGCGAGGCCTGGCCATAGCCCGCGGTCGGCTTGGCCATGAAGGTGACGGTGTGACCGCGCTCGAAGGCCACCTCGCGCATCACTTGCCGGGCACGAGCCCAGTTGTCGCAGACCGAGATCGGGTCACCGGGAACCAGGTTGAGTTCGACCTGACCCGCCGCGTCCTCGTCGCTCCACGCTTCCCACTCGATGCCGATCTCGTCGAGGCGACGGGCGACCGCCGACATGTAGTCGATCCAGTCCTTCGACTTCGCGAGGTGGTACGCGGTTCCGGCTGAACCGCCGAGAGGGGTCAGGTCGCGATATCCCTTTTCCCGGGCCTCGTGGATGGACTCCTGGAACAGAGTTGCCTCGATCTCGACCGCAACGGTTGCCGTGAAACCGCGCGTGGCGAGTCGGTCGACCAGCTTTCGGGCGAGGTTGCGCGGACAGGTCCCGATGGGGCTGCCGTCGGCCTGCCAGTAATCACCGATCACGGACTGCAGACCGGGCTCCCACTGCACCAGCGTCGACATGTCAGGCCGGAACTGCACGTCGGACACGTGCCCACGCCACTCGGGGAAGGCGAAGCCGAAGGTCGGGGCGTTGCCCAGGTCGAGCCCGAACAGGAGGTCGGCCATCGCGAAGCCCGAGCCCGCGCTCGTGGCGAACTTCTTGGGTGCCAGATTCTTGCCGAGGAAGCTGCCGTCGTGGTTGGTGGACTCGAGCCGGATCGTGTGCACCGGCGTCTCGAGCTCTGTTGCGGTGTAGGTGGTTTCAGACATCGTAACGAACCTTCCAGGATGCGGCGACCAGCACCGACAGCTGAGAGAACGTGCCGCGCACGCCGATCAGACCGGTGGACAGGGCGGCGATCAGGTCGTCGGCGCCCGAGAAGATGCCGGCCAGCAGCTCCGGGGGGCCGGCGATGACGTAGTGGGTCTCGCCCTCGCCGACGACGTGCTGATCCAGCCCCTCGGGGCCCTCCGTGATCGCCACGAGCATGTCGGGGATCCCCGGCACCGACCGGGCCGCGGCCCAGAACGAATCCGCGGCGACCTTCCAATCCGGCAGCGGCGGCGCCAGCAGTGCCAGCGCCGCGGCAGCGAGATCGTCGTCGCCGGCGACAACAGGCTCACCGACCAGGGCGAACCGGCCGTTCAGGTCGACGGTCAACGTGAGGTCGGGCTCGACGAACACACCGCTCGATACCGCAACGACACCGTCGGAGATGCTGATCGTCGCAGCCTGCGGGGTGTCGTGGGAGCGGACGGCCACAGTGCCTGCCACCGCCGCCACGACGGAGTCCGCACCGTTCGCGCGGACGGAATCGGCGATGGTCCGACCGATCAGCCGGACGATCGGACTCGCATCGTCCTCGATCCGAATGTCGACCCCACCGACCGCGTCAGCCCCGCGTGTCGCGTGGCCGATCGTCGTTTCGGTCATCCTTCTGTCCTTTCGATTCGACGAGATCGTGTGCGCGGTACGCCCGTCAGCAGTGGATCCCAAATGGAAACGTGACTCTGTCAAACGACTGGATCACGTGACTATGATGGTGAGGCACAGATCACTACTTGTCAACGACCTGCGAGGTTTCCCATTGAACGACGACGCTCCCACCTGGTGGAATCTGCTCGACGACCAGGCTCAGGCCGTGGCCCGGATGATCACCCGCGTGCTGCAGAAACCCATTCGTGAGCTGGGACCGGAGCAGGCCCGAGCGCTCGTGAACACTGCATCGGCCGCGGAGCCGATCACGTCGCTGGACCATGTCGAACAACTGACCGTGCCGACCCGTGCGGGTTCGATCCGGGCTCGCCTGTACCGCGCGGACGGTGCAGGCCCTGACGGCAACAGTCCTGCTCTCGTCTACCTGCATGGCGGAGGTTTCGTCCTGGGGACCCTGGACGGCGCCGACGAGCTGTGCCGCGCGATCGCCGCCGGATCCGGATGGACGGTCGTGTCACTGGACTACCGCTTGGCTCCCGAAAACCCCTACCCAGCAGCGCTGGAAGACTGCCTCGACGCCTACGCGTGGCTGACCCGAACAGCACCGGAGTTCGGTATCGATCCGGAACGCATCGCGATCGGGGGCGACTCCGCCGGCGGCAATCTCGCCGCCGCCCTCTGCCTGCACCGACGCGACGAGCACAGCACCCTCCCTGTGACGCAAGTACTCGCCTACCCCGCCGTCGACGAGACATTCACCGCGCCGTCGTGGTCGGAATTCGCCGACGCACCGATCCTGAGTGCCGCGGACGCCCGCTGGTTCTGGGAGCAATACGTCGGCGAGCACCACTCGGGCGGCGACCATCTCGCCGCACCGATGCGCGCCGAGTCGCTGCGCGGTCTGCCGCCTGCCCTGATCCTGACCGCAGAGGTCGACCCGATCCGGGACGACGCCGAGGCCTACGCGGCACGGCTGCGGCGCGACGGCGTCCCCGTCTCGCTGACCAGGTATGCCGGCGTCTTCCACGGCTTCGTCACCGAGATCGGCGCGTTCGCGCAGGCTAAGCAAGCGATCGACGAGGTGTGTCTGCACCTGCGCGAGGTCCGAGACGGGGGTTAGTACAGTTAGTCGTCGACGACTGGGGCCGCGGTCACCCGACCGACAGCCCGCACCACAACGCCAAGCGCCGCCGACGGCTTATATCCAAGTCTCGCAGCGCGCCGAACACCACGCATGGACCCAGTCGCGACCTCTGGGCCAGCCGATTCGGTTTGTCGCGAGCACGGGGGCCCGCCCCGCGACGGCCATCCACTAACGGCCCGCGCGGCGGTCACCGATCCGGTCGGCCAGCCACGCCGCCCGCAGCACCGGGTTGTGCAGGTACAGCGAACGGGGGAAGTGGTTCTCCGACTGCCACCACGGCATTATGTCCGGGTGGATTTCGTCGGTGGTGAGGCAATCGGCGAGGAGGCTACCGAGGTAGGGTGCCTGGCCGAGCCCGTGACCGTTGCAACCGATGGCGTAGTAGACGTTCTTCGACGCCTTACCGGCCACGGGCGCCCGCGAGGACGTCATGGCGATCCAGCCACCCCAGGTCTTGGTCACGGGCACATCACGCAGCGACGGGAATCGCGCACGGAAGGCATCGGTGAGGTCGGCCACCACTACGGGATCGGAGATGCGGTCGGCAATCGGGTTCTTCCCGATCTGCAGCCGACGCACCCCGACGGCGATCGTGTTGGTCGGGGTGACGTGATAGCTCTCCATCACGTTGTGCTTGGTCGCCAAGCCCGAACGGCTCGTCCAGCCGGTCGCCTCGATACGCTCGCGCTCGACCGGTGCGGTCTCGATCATGTTGACCCACACCGGCCGCGACAGCCGCTGCGGCGTGATCGCGAGTTCGGGCGCCCATGCATTGTTGGCCAGCACCACCCTCTTCGCGCGCACCCGGCCGAGCGGGGTAGTCACTGTCGCGCCGGAACCGATGTCGTCCACCGACTGTGCGGGCGATCGCTCGAATACCCGCACCCCCGATTCCAGCAGGGCCGCCCGGAGGCCGAGGGTGAACATGCCGGGGTTCATCGTGCCGCCGGCGGGGGTCAGCAGGCCGCCGAGGAAGGTGTCGGGCAGGCCGAGTTCGTGCTGGTCTCCGAATTGCAGTGTCGCACCGGCGTCGGACAGCGCTTGCGCGTCGCGCAGCGCCTTACGCATCTGTCCTTTGGTGACTGCCGCCCCGACATTGCCGACCGCTTCGTAGTCGCACTCGATACCGAGCTGTTTGATCAGGTCCTCCGCGAACTGCACCGACGACCCGGCGAACCGGACCAGGTCACGCAGCAGCTGCGGATTCGCCTTCGCCAGGATCTGGGGCTCACCGGTCGGTTTGGCCGAGATCTGTCCGGCGTTGCGCGAACTCGCCCCGTAGCCGCAAAAATCCGATTCGAGCAGGACGACATCGATGCCGTGCTCGGCCAGTCGCAGCGCGGTCGCCATGCCGCCGAGACCGCCACCGACTACGGTGACGTCACAGCTGATCGTGGCGTCTAGTGGTGCGGTGAGGTCGGTGGGCCGGTCGACCCAGCCGGTGAAGGTGATGTATCTGGTGTCGGCGTCTTCGGCCGGTAGCGAACTCCCGTTCATGATGCACTCCTTGTGTTTCGGATGGAACCTAGAGGCCGATGTCTGTGGCGATGATCGAGCGCATGACTTCGCTGGTGCCGCCGTAGATGCGGTTGACGCGGCTGTCGGCGTAGAGGTGGGCAATCGTGGCGTGTTCCGTCGGCCAACAGCTTCGCTGTGGTGCGCATGCCCCGCCAGGTCCGTGCCACTACCGGGCTCGGTCATCGTGATCGCGAACTTGATCTCCCTGACGCCATGCCTGGCAGCCACCGTCGCTTCTGCTCGTCGGTGGCGTGCTCGGTGATGTAGGACGGGCACAGCGGGATGTGCACCGGCGATCCACCGAACGTGACTCCGGCCCTTGCCATCTCCTCCCCTACTGTGCGATAGAAGTCCCTCGGCACGATGCCTGCGGCGAGCCACTCGTCGAAGACCGGCACGATCTCGGTGTCGATGTTGACGCGGGCGGTCTTTCGAAGGCTTCGTGGTCGTCGTCGTTCGCGCGGCGCACAGCGCCCGCTCCTTACTTGGTTGGTTCAGATACCGAGTTGCACGGGGGTGTGCTGGCCGCCCGGCAGCGCCCCGAGCGCGCCGACGGCGTGCACGATGCGTGCGGCGGTACCCGGGTAGGGATCGAGTGCCGGGGTGATGCTCAGGGTGCACTCGGAGCCGTCGCCGCCGATCGCGGTGACCGTCAACGAGCGCTCGTAGCCCTCGAAAGACCCCTTGGGCAGTCCCTTCCAGGCGATGCGGACGCGTTCGCGACCGTCGTGGACCACCGTCGCGGCCTCGTCGAAACCCACCCGGTCGCCCGGGCTGATCTGGATGCCCGCCACCTCGGTGGCGGCGTGGGCCGTGACGTATCCGCCGTACACCGTCGACTCGTACCCGGTGAGGCCGAGGATATCGGCGATCATCTCCGCGGATTCGTGCAGTACCCCGCCCACGGGACCGGGTTGACCGTCTGCGAGTGTGCCGAGGCCCATCTCGTCGGCGAGGACGCCTCGGCCCCACGCGGTGATGTCGGAGCGGGATTCGCCGATGATCGAGACCGGCGCGGGCAGCGCGCTGCTCAGCAGTGCAGGCAGCACGTCGAGCCAGAATCCGGGCAGCATGCCGGTGCCGACGATGCGCGCACCGGTTTCCTCGGCGCGCTTCTGCAACCGCGAGTACATCTCGGGATCGAGCTTGACCCGGGGATGGACGAAGCAGGCGTGTACGAGGTCGACACCGGCATCGGCGCACAGTTCCATCACCCGTTGCAGGACTTCGCCTTTCAGGCCGGCGTAGGCCAGGACGTCGAAGTCTCCGGAGCGGATCGCGCCCTCGAGGTCGGTGGTCGCCGTGATCCCGGTGGCCCGACCCCCGGTGAGTGTGCCGATGTCCTGGGCGGCCTGCTCGTCGAAAAAGACGATGGCGGTGGTCAGCGTGTGCGGGCTGGCCTCGATGGCGCCGACGAGCTGGGCGGCGGCGCGTCCGGTTCCGTAGAGTCCGACCCGGCGTGACTGCGTCGAATTCATAGCCGCCCCTCAGTCGTTGGCGTAGGCGACGACGCGGACTTCACACAGCAGCTCCGGGCGGGCGAGGTGTGTGACTCCGATGCCGGTCCAGCACGGGTACGGTTCCTTGATGTATTCGTCCTTGACCCGGCCGAAGATTTCACCGTCACGGGCCATATCGGTGTGATAGGTGAGCAGTTCGAGAATGTTGTCCATCGAGGACCCGGCCGATTCGAGGGCCTGCTTGACGCCGTCGAACGCGAACCGTGCCTGGGCCTCGATGCCGTCGGCGGGCGCCGAAGTGGCCGGGTCGATCCCGACCTGACCGGACACCCAGATCAGGTCACCGACGCGGGTGGCCGTCGAGAAGTGCAGGTCATTGTGGTAACGCTCGGCACGCGGTCCGGGATTGAAGTTCTGACGCTTCGACATCGGGAAGGGTCTCCTGTTCTGGGATGGATTAGACGAGCTGCTGGAAGACCTGTGAGCGGAACGCGTCGCCGGCGTTCAGCTTCGCCATCTCGTCGGTGAACAGCACGCCGTTGCGCGCGTAGCGCGGGTTCGACTTCGGCAGTTCGCGGAACGTCGCGTCGTCACCGAAGAATCGCAGCACCAGGGTGTGGCGATCAGGGCAATCGGCGTCGACGGCGGCGCCGCCGTGCAGCGAGCGGGGGTGCAGGAACACCACGTCGCCGGGGTTGACTTCGAACGAGACGAGGTCCCAGGAGTTCGGGTCCTTTTCCAGGTCCTTGTCGATCCACGGCAGCCGCGGCAGCGATCCGTCGCCGTACAGCGGTTCGGTGGGATCGTCGGCGTTGGCGAAGCTGGCACCGTCGTACTCGATGCCCTTCCAGCTGCCACGTACGATTTCCAGCGAATTCTTCTTGGGGACATGCTGGAACGAGATCCAGGCGTTGCCCCAGTCCGGGCCCGCCCACGGCAGGTTCGAGGTGTCCTGGTGAAATGGGCCGCGACCGCTCGCGCCGTTCTCCTTCACGAACACCTCTTCGGCGTAGTACCAGACGTGCTCGGAGTCCCACAGCTCGGCGAAGAATTCGCCGAACGGAAGCCTGGTCATCAGTTCGTCGAGCCGTTCCTTGGCGGCCGGGTTGGCGTTGTCGATGTGGGTTTGCAGGCTCGTGCCGTCGAGACGACGGAAGACGAACGGGCCCGGGTTGGCCACATTCCACTTGAAGACCTCGTACAGCTCCGCGAGCTGTTCCAGGTTGAGGAAGTTGCGGACAACGGTGGCGCCGTCTTCCCAGAAGGCCTTCTTGACGGATTCGTCGATCATGGGGGTCTCCTAATTCCCTAGTGGGTGACGCAGACCACGCTAACGGCTAGGCAATATTTGCACAACAGTCGTTTTGTAAATGGCTTGCGGGGTGAAGATCATCCCGGCCCGCGATCTACGCTGCCGAGCTGAACGGGTGATTGCCCGGGACCGAAGCGACGGCCCACAGCTGACATCGGCTCCGGCGCCAGCGATTTCGACCTGGCCCGAACCAGACAGCCACACATTTGCGGTGTTACAGCACCGAGCTGAGCAAGAAGCTGAGGTCGCCGATTCCTCGGTGAGTGAGTCGCACGGCCACCGCCGTGCCGTCAGCCGAGATTTCGGTGAGCTCGGCCCCACATCGTGGCGACCGAATCGGAATCCCTGGTGCGCAGATCACTGCAGCAAGCCAGGAGAGTTTGCACAACTATGTTGTCAGAAATTTCGACACACCGTGAGCTGGCGCTATTTCGCGAGTGAGCGCTGCCTTCTCCGCACCGGTCAGTGGGCGGCCGACCGCCTGGTCCTGATCCCAGGCGACGATCACGCTAACAGCTTCGACCACCACCGTGCCCGAATCGGTCGTCAGTTGCTCCTGCAGCCGGATGCTCGACGAGCCGACGTGCTCCACCGCGAACGAGCCGAAAAGCACCCGTTCGCCAAGTGAGGCGGGGGCCCGGAAGTCCAGCTCGAGCCGGGCGACGACATACCCCCAGCCCGGAACCAGGGAGCTGACGACGCTGTCGAGCCAGCGGCCGCGGCCATCGTCGAGGATTGCCACCAGGGCCATGTGCGAGACGTGCCGATAGGCATCGACGTCGTTCCAACGCAACGGAATTCCGATGACCTGCGATGTGCCCATTCACCTCACCTGCTCACTTCTCAGGGTCCGCCCGCTGACCAGCTCGTGACGAGCCGGCCTCCGCGGCCGGCAACTCGGAGTTTACATAACCACTGTTGCGTTAATCATGACGAGTCGATAATGTGGCGTGCGTCACCCCGAAGAACAAGGGCCGGAGCCCCGGCGAGGGAGACCGTTCCGCTCGCAGGCGTCCCCCACGTGTCGACGCCTCCATCCCCATCACACCGCGACGGTGTGATCGACATCAGTGAGCACACCTTGACACAGCAGCCCACCACTTCCGACCGTGTCAGCCCACCCCTGCACGGGCCCGAAATCGTCGCCCGGTTGGACCGGCTCCCGGTACTGAAACCACACATCCTGTGGATTGCCCTCATCGCGATCAATTTGATGATCGAGTACTACGACAACGGGCTTTTCATCTACATCGCACCGGCACTGCAATCCGACGCGAATCTCACCACCGGCCAGATCGGCACCATCGGCAGCGCCTTCTTCGTCGGCATGCTCGTCGGCGCGCTCATCGGCGGGCGACTGGCCGACCGGTTCGGACGCCGCACGGTGCTGGTGTGGGCGACTGTGGTCTACTCCCTCGCCTCACTGATGTCGGCGGCAATGCCCGAATACTCCTGGCTCCTGGTCTCCCGGATCATCACCGGCATAGGTGTGCAGGCGGCGACCTCGGTCTTGCTCGTGTACATCGCCGAGATGTTCCCGTCGAAATCGCGGGGACGCTTCGTCGCCATCGCCACGATCGCCTTCACCCTCACAGCCCCCATTCTCGGCGCACTGTCGCTGTACATGCTGCCCAACAGCGCGCCGGGAACCTGGCGCTACCTGTTTCTATTCGGCACAATCGGCTTGCTCATCGCCCCCGCCGTCCGCCTGTTGCTCCCAGAATCGGTGCGCTGGCAGGTCGGCCAAGGAGACCTCGACGCCGCCGACAAGCAGGTCGCCGACCTCGAAGGCAGGGCCCGGCACGCGGGTAAACCGCTGCCGGCGCCCATCGTACGCATCGAAACCGGCACCCAATACACCCTGCGCGAACTGGTGCGAAACAAGAAAATGCTCCGGCTGGTCGCCGTCGTCGGCTTCGGCTGGTTCGGCGCCACGCTCGGGCTCTACATGTATCAGAACTGGTCGGTCTATGTGCTGATCGATTCGCTGCAATACTCCGAGACCGACGCCTACACAATCCAGTTCGTCTGGTCGCTCGTGTATGCGCTCACTCCACTCGTCACCGTGGTGCTGATCGACCGGATGGAGCGTAAAACGCTCATTCTCTGGTCGTCGGCGGCTTCGGCTCTCCCGATCCTGGCGCTCGGCCTCGCTACCAGTAATGTCGTGGTCGCCATCGCGGGCGGCGCCGCGGGCATTCTCACCGGTGTCGTGTTCTCCGTCTATTACGCCTACATTCCCGAAACAATGCCCACCGAGGCCCGAGGTCTGGGCACCGGCGTCATTTTCAGTCTCGGCCGACTGGGTGGCGTTCTCTCAGGCGTGCTCGGCGCCGCCATCTACAGCGCAGACGAATGGGGTCTCGACCGGTCGGGCCTGATGATCAGCGCAGCCGCGGTGTACATCGTATCCGCGATCGTGGTGTTCGGGTTCGGCCCGAAGACGGCCAACAAGTCGTTGGAAGAAGTCTCGGCGCGCGAGTTGCGACCTGCCGACTGACCACAGTCGCGTACACGCAGGCCCCGGTCTGGAAACGCCCGAGCGGCCTGTGTCGCCAGGAACCGAAACCACGTTAAACGGCTGTTCGGCACCGTGCAGATGCCTGCGGGTCGATCCGGGGCGGCGGCGATGTGATGATGGGACCATGCTGACGCAGACGAACGACCCGGGTGGTGCCGAACACACGGCACGACCGATGCGAGGTCCCGGGCGCCCGGTAGGCGATCACGAGGAGAAGAGGGCGGAGCTGCTCAGAGCGGCAACCAGCGTCATCGCCGAGCAGGGGTTCGCGGGAGCGTCGCTTCGAAAAGTCGCCGAACGCGCTGGATATACGACGGGGGCGGTGACCTACTATTTCGCCAACAAAAGCGACCTCGTCCACGCGATCGCGGAAAGCCGCTTCGACCGTTACGACACACTGCTCGATGCCGCCGCACCGGAGGCAGATATTCGTGGACTGCTGCAGCAATGGCTGGAAATGTCGGTCGGGGAACCGGAATTCTCCCATGTGATGTCGCAACTGCTGGCTAATACGCAATTCGACGCGAAATTGCGGGAGACAATCGCTCGGCGATACGCGAGTTACCGTGCGCGCTTCGCCGACGTTGTCCGGGAAGGCCAGCGGCGCGGCACGATCCGCGATGACATATCCGCGGTGATTCTCGGCGATCAAATCGGGGCGATGGGTGACGGGTTGGCGATCATCGCTCCCCTCGAGCCCCACAACTTCGGCGCAGACAAGATCGAGCAGATACTCGATGGGGTGATCCGGCTCATCTCTCCGCCGTAGCGGCGATGAGCCGGATCGAATTCAGCCTCGGCGCAGTTCGTGCTTGAGGACCTTGCCGGTGGCGCCCGTCGGGAGATAATTTCAGTTATCGCACAGTCCCCGAACCAATCCCGGACGTCGGAAGGCTGTTCTTCGTCAGTCACCTTCGGTGCGGTCAAGGATCGCAAATAGGTCGGCGAGAAGCTTGTCGGCTTCCTCCTCGATGCCGTCGAGGATGTCGGCGACGTCGGTCAGGTGGGTGTGGGCACCACGGCGGGCGGCGATGCCGCGTTCGTAGTACCCCTGGTCGAGTTCGACATCGACCAAGTCCGGGGCCCGCGCGTTCTCGCGCGACCGCGTCGCGAATCGCCTGGTCAGCGGCCGCTTGTGTACCGGCGCCTCCCCGGCCAGGTGCGCGCGAACCAGGGCGGCGACGGAGTGCCCGGTCAACGGAGTCGGATCGAAGGGGGTGTGGCCCCACCTGTCGATGGGTGTGAGCAGCGGCCGTTCGTCGCGGCGTGCGCTGGCTGCGAACGCTGATAGGTCTGCACCTTTGTCGAGGCGGCCGGCGAGGAGCTGGGTGCTCGGATATCGGTCCAAAAAGCCGAGCACCTCCACCCAATTCTGATACGCGGCAGTAGGTTCGACGCCGGATTCGGCGGTAACACGAATCCAGTTTTCCCCCAGCTGTACAGCGAGCGAATCATGCTCGGCTGTGACGTCGGTGCGCCGTAGTCGGGCGATCTGCTCGAAGCCCAGGCCGGCGGCGGCCAGGGCGAGAATGAGGGTGTCGCGGCGACCGAACAACCCGGACGGCCACCCGGTTACCGGAATCCGCGCGATTCGCTCCGCGGCGATCGCTGCGAGCCGCCCGATGCGCTCTGCCCGTGCTGTGTTCAGGAACTGACGGATGGTCTCGGCGCGGCCCGGAGCCGACAGTCCTGCCTGGGTATGGACGGTGTTGATCGCAGTGATGCGCCGACGTTGGGTTCCGTCGGCGGCGGGGTGATCGGCGAGGAACTCCGCCAGCACCGACGGATGCGCGGGCAGGGCGCGGTGGTCGCAGGCCTGGCACCAGTCAGCGAACAGTGCCCAGTCGTGCCGGTAACGGCGCGGCACCGCCAGTCGTGGGCTGTTACCCACCGATTGCGTGATGGTGGCGGCGTCGACGTACATGCTCAGAGGCCGATGTCGGTGACGGCGTTGCCGACTAGGGGTGCGTGTTCGCGGGCGTAGAGCTCCACCATCCCAGGGGTGGTGTGTCCGGTCTGGCGCATGATCGCGTGTGCGTCGGCGCCGTTGCGGAAGGCCTGGGTGACGAATCCGGCCCGCAGCGAGTGCCCACCGAGCTGGGCGACGATGTTGTCGTCGTAGCCGGCCGCGGCGGCGCGGCGGCGGATCGCCGCGTGCACCGACGCCCCCGACAGCGCGGTGTCGGAGAGGTTGCCGTTCTTGGCGATCGCGCGGAACAACGGCGCCCGGGCGCGCATGCGGGGCAGCGCCGTCCGGCAGATGTGGTTCTCGAAGGGTGGGGCGGTGCGCAGCAACCGGATCACCCCGGGGCGGCCGGCGAGATCGTATGCGGCAACGACCTGCGCCCACAGCACATACGCGCACGGCGGGCAACTGTGATGGTGTGTGGTGGACGGCAGCGCCCGCACCGTCCCGGCACCTTCTTGGTCGGTCTTCGACCGCCGCAACCGCACGTGCACCCCATCGAGTCGGTGCACGGTCACGTCCCCGCAGTGCAGGGCGACTAGGTCGCTGCGCCGAAACGCTCCGGCGAACCCCATCAACAACAATGCACTGTCGCGACGCTCGTGCACCTCAGCGGCCCAGCCGGTAACAGTCTGCCGGGCGGATCGGACGATGGTGACGATGTCCGAGGTCAGCAACGGGGCCCGTGGGTTGCGGGGCCGGTCGCCGTTGGTGGCATAGGTGCGACGAATCCCGGACAGAGTGGAGGCCACCAGGGCCTCGGTGCACGGGTTTCGCAGGTTCGCGGTGCGGTGGTAGTGCCCGATCACCGAGACCCACCGGTTCAACGTCGACGGTGAGTACGCCTTCTCCCCCACCTCGGTGAGGGTGTCGGCGGCGGCGACCAGATACGCGGCCACCGTCGCCGGATGCGCCGGCAACGGATGGTGGCCGTGGGTGCGGCACCAACTGCGGAAGCGGCGCCAGTCCGAGGCGTACACACGGCGGGTGCCCGCCGACTGCGATGCCTCGAGCGCCCCGGCGATCTGCGCCACCGTCTGCTCCGACAGCTCCGGAACCGCACCCCACCCATGATCGGGACTCGACCCTGCTGGGGTGCTGGCGGTTACCTCGATCGTCACACCGGGAATCTACCCATGGTCACCGACACCAGCAGTGACGCGCCGGTCAGTGCCGAGAGCGAGACTGCTCGTCGGTCTGCATCGCCAACACGACAGCGAACGCGGTGATCAGCAAACCCAGCAGAAGCAGCACATTCATCGTGTACCCCTTGTGGTATCAGCGCGGACCCGTCTGGGTCATCGGTCGGCGGTCGTCGGCGTACATGGCCTCGATCCTCGCTTTGATCTCCGCGGTGCTCATGCCGCCGCTGCTGCGCCGCACCGGCGGCCGCGAGGTGATCGAAGACGCCGGAATCATCGAGGCTGTGGTCATGCGCGCCCTGCCTTTCATCGTGTCCGCGGACTCGGCACACCGGTGGTGTGCCATCCCGTCACAGTGATGTGATCCGCTTCACATTTTCTGTAGTGAAGGTTGTACATCACCGGGGCGATCGACGCCAACTCTTCCCTGCCGCAGCACAGTTGACGTCCTCGCGATTCCGAGTGGCGGCGGCGCCGGGGACCGGTCGCCGCCGTGGGACCGGGGCAACTCTGCGGCTACCGCGATGCGCTAGAAATAGGGCGTGGGTTCAGAGCAGGTGTTCGGCGGGGAGCCGCAGCGGGTGGGCAGCTTCCGCTTCTTCCTGGACGGGCAGCGGTGGGAATGGTCCGATGCCGTCGCCCGGATGCACGGCTACCGGCCCGGGGAGATCGTTCCGACCACCGAACTACTGCTCGCCCACAAGCACCCCGAGGACCACCCGCACGTGGCGCGGGTCCTGGACCGGATGATCAGCGCCGCCGAACCGTTCAGCAGCAAGCACCGCATCCTCGACACCGCCGGCGAAGTCCACCGGGTCGTGGTTGTCGGGGACCGTCTGTGCGACGACTCCGGCGCGGTGGTCGGGACGACCGGGTTCTACATCGACCTCACCGAGACCTACCGTGACGAGGTGAACGAGTCGGTCGACGAGGCGGTCGCCGAACTGCAAGAGTCGCGGGCGGTGATCGAGCAGGCCAAGGGTGCGCTGATGCTGGTCTACGGAATTTCCGCCGACCGGGCGTTCGACGTCCTCGTCTGGCGCTCGCAAGAGACCAACACTCGGTTACGCATCCTCGCGGAACTGATCATCGCCGGGTTCGGTCAGTGCGAGACGGGGACGGGTCTGCGCACTCAGTTCGATCATCTGCTGCTCACCGCGCACGAAGGCGCCCGGCGCCCGGTGTAGACCGCAGTCCCGCGGACGGCGTCGTTAAACCGCAGAACGGGAACGAGACTGGGACATCCGCTTCGACACACCGGAGATCACGCACCGTGGTGTGTCAGCCGCCAGCCACGGCGCGCGGCAACGAAGCCGGAAATCGCGCCGAGGACCGCGCTGACTATCAGGCCGGCCGCGAGAAACGGGATGGGATTCACCGATCCCATCCGCCCGGTGGTTTCGTCGGAGCCGAGCGGTTCGTAGCTGGCGGTGTAGACGTGCACCGGGTACGACAGCCACCAGGCGAACAGGCTGGTACACACCAGGCCCGCGCCGAGACCGAGGGCCGTTCCGATCAGTATCAGTGTTCGCACAAGATCAACTTCGCGATCGCCGGCTGTGCTGTTACCGAACGCCGCCCGCGCCGGCACATCACGGATATTCCGCCCCCACCTGCACGAAATCCATGGTCGCGGCGCGGCGCCGGGACTCTGCAGAGCAAAAAGCATGCTGACCTCGTGGTTCGAGCGAGACGCTGCGTAAATGTTTTTTTACAGCAGTGATCCCGCATGAACCATGAGTGATAGCGGTTGCGAAGTCGTATAGACACACGGTTGCATTACTGTAGGTTCCGCGAAGCGGCGTCACTTTCCAAATTTCATGTCACTCGCGTGTCACTTTCCAGGTTTCGTGTCACTCGGGACGACATTGGATGCGTGTCCAGGACCAGCGAGGTCAGGTACGCGAGGCAACGGCGGTCCTGTCGCGATATATGGATCCGCATCAAGTTGTTAGTAGTTTGCCGGTTCGACGAGTCCGGAGCTCATCATCACCGTCGGCATCACGCGGGGACCTGATCACCCCCAATTGAGGCCAGTGTGAGAACTTTTCGCGGTGATTGATAAAGCGATCGTGCGGGCGCAGGTCTACGCCCGTGTGAGGCGGAGCGAGAGGTATTGGCTGAAGCCGGCGCGACGAGCAAAGCGGATGGGACGTCGCCGGTACTCGGTGAAGCCGAATTTGCGGTAGAGACCGAGCGCGGGCGCGTTGGTGTCCTTGATGTCGCACAGGATGAACTCGTCGTAGTTGGGAAGATCGACGATGTACTGCATTAGTGCGATTCCCAATCCCCGCCTCTGGTGGGTGGGGGCGGTCGTGACGAAGCCGATCTCGGCCACACCGTCCCGTACCTGCTCGGGCGCGCCGAGGAACTGTGAGCGCACCACCAGGTAGCTGATGGTCCCGTGCAGGAGCCCGAGATGGCGACGGAACTCCGGCAACCGCGGTGCGAAGCACTCCTGATCACGGGAGGTGACCGACGCTATGGCCGCGGGCTGGCCTTCAGCTAGGGCCACGACGAAACGATCCATGAGAAGCATGTGCTCGAACGCG
Organism: Rhodococcus mengyinensis; assembly: GCF_048381435.1. NCBI lineage: Bacteria > Bacillati > Actinomycetota > Actinomycetes > Mycobacteriales > Nocardiaceae > Rhodococcus > Rhodococcus mengyinensis. The sequence continues at coordinate 17,196 of NZ_JBLWIT010000066.1, forward strand.
GCGGCCAGCTGCTCCGGGTCGGCAGAGAAGAAGGCGAAGTCCTTGGCGAAGCCACGGACCAGCACCTCGGTGATCTGCCTGCGGTAACCCTCGCCCAGCTCGTCACCACGCTTGATCACGATCATGTCGTCCGTCCTCTCGTGAGCAGTCTGAGCACGACATCGACATCCGGGGCCGTGAATTCGGCGCCGACACCGACCCGGAGCGAGGTAAGGCCGCCGAGCAACGCGAAGTAGCAGGTCGTGAGCTGGGCCGGCTCACCGTCACCGAAGTCACCGCCCGTTTGGCCTCGACGAATCAGATCCTCGAAGGCACACCACATCGAGCGGTGGGCGTCGAGGATTCGGGTGGTTTCTCCGGCCGGAACACCGGCAGTCACAGCCTGGTTGATGACGACCATGAACTCTGCGGCACCATCGTCGGCGGTGAGATCGGACAGGTAGTGAGCGGTGAATCCGCGGATGATCTCGGCCGGGCGCCCCGAGCCGGACAGTTCCTCGGTCAGGGCGGTCAGGCCGGTCAGTGCCTGGTCGAGCAGGTCGCCGTAGACCGCGTCTTTGGTCGGATAGTGACGGTAGATCGTGCCGATGCTGACGCCGGCTTCGAGCGCGATGTCGCGGATGGCCGTTGCGGCGTACCCGTGACGGGCGAAGACGCGCACGGCCGCGGTCTGCACCGCGCTCCGTGTTGCCGCGGTCAGGGCGGCGTTCTGCTCGGCGGTGCGTGCCACGCTTCCCCCATCAATGTAGTGAACAATTGTTCATTCTATCAGGGAATGCTGAATAGCGAACAGTGCGTTGATTGGTCGAGACCCTCATGTCAGGGGACGGCGCCCGGGCTGAGGATTCTGACAGATTCGTGCGACTCACGCACTAACACGGCGTCGAGAACCCGCAGGTCGAGGACACCGAGAAGTGGCACGCGAGCCGAGAACCTACAATTACGTTGCCGCTCCGGCGGCCATAGTTGCCCGGGGCTGAGCCGGAACTTTTAATGCCGGCGAAGACGCCGATCGAGCTGGTCACACCACTAGCCGCATCGGTTTGTCCGGCTGTGTAAGTTTGGCCTAGGGCCGACATCTAAAACTCGCAAGAAGAAGTCCGGCCCACGTCGCGGCCCGACGCCACCGCGGCAGATAGTCTCGATGACGCGGGATACGCCACCGGTCAGGACTCTCCCGGATCGCATACCTTCACTGGCCGATCTGGACCCGAACTATCCGGTGTGTATCACCGTCCACGGGGAGCCGCGTCTGTTTTCGTTCCCGGTTTACTACCTGGCTGGGCAGTGCGTCGGACGAACAGCTCAAGGACGCAGGTGCCGTAACGCGGTGTGGGATAAGGGGCAAGTCGCGCCATACGTGCCTACAACTGTCTCCGGCAGAAATGTGGCCTATTACGGTCCGCTGCCTGAGGATGTCGGCGAGCAGTATCTGGCACAACGGTGTCGCGTGCACTATCGGCTGGATGCGGCGGCCTTCTGCGATCCCGAGTGGGAACCGTTCGATGTCGAGCGTCACGTTGCTCACTACGCGACACCCGCCGACTACTTCTGAGTGAGTTTACCTAGCCGAGCCGGTGCCCATCGTTTGGCTTCGTCTAGGAGGTGTGCGGCGAGGCCTTCGCGGCCAGGCCAGGGGGACGTGGAGGTGGTGAGGTGGCGGGTGTTCGTCCGGCGGATGAAGTCGCGGTGGCGTCGGGGGCGCCGGCGGCCAGCCATCGGTCGATGTCGGTTTGGGGGGCGTCCCAGTTCTGCTATTCGAACCCCCGCCGGCCTTAACCAACGCGGTGCGGCTGAGCTCATCGGGGTGTCAGCATCCGTGCTGCAAGTGGCAGTGAAAGGTCGGCGAGAGCCGTCGAACGACTGGCTACACGCGATGGGCAGGGCGTACGGCATCAGTGTCGAGGGCGTCGCGAGCGCCTGGGATCGCACTTGGTCGGCGCGCGTGACAGGCACCATGAGATCGGGGAGACGTGCGAAAACGACTACATTGCGGCTTATTGCGGCCGACACCGGCCTGACGAGCTGGTGGCGCCGATTCAAGAACAGGCCGCTACACACCAATCCGCGGGACCCCGTAGATCAGGAGGGTGACGGATCATCACCGGTCTGGGCAGTGAGTGGCGATCCGTTGGTCGTCGCGACAGTCACAGTAAATTACGGAACCGACAGAAACCGATCAGGATTCCGCCGGAACGAAAAATTCACCGCACACTGAACCGATTTTCCCACGCTGACGGCGGTGCGCAGGAGTCGGCGTCCTAGGTCGTTCGGATCAGCGTGGGCGAACGGGACCACAGTCGTGAGCCTCTGTCTGGTGAACTACCGAAGCGAGAGCACGCGGCCGATCGGTAGGCACACGCGCTTGACCTGGGCGTCGGCGATTTGTGTCGCCTCCTGGGAGTGCCTGCGTCGTTGGCGTGGAGGGGATCGAGCCGCCGGGCCCGGGGCATGCGATTGCCAGATTCTCTTTCTGGATAGTTCATTGTCCGGACTGCAACAACGATCAATGTTGTCTCATCGGTTGTTCACCGCGGTGAACAAGACATACCTAGAACCGATTTTAAGGACGCGCAGATGATCCCCACCTGGCGCGTCGCCGACGCGCCAGGTGGGGATTAGTTATCGTCGAAGTGCTGTAGAACCAAAAGGGGGTACGGCGACCATGACATCTTCGACAGCGACCGATATGTCGACGCTGCTGATGATCGACTCGCAGCATGCACGGGACCGGGACGACGCCTTCTCCGTCGTCCCGCGGGCCGACGGCCGTGGCTTGACGGTCGAGGTTCATATCGCGGGAGTGGCCGATGTCGTCGGGCTTGGGTCGGTCGCTGATGAGCAGGCGTTCCTGCGGGCGGAGACCCGGTACCTGCGCAGCCGCACCATTCCGATGCTCGGCGAGACGGCCGAACAGGCCGCCACCCTGACCGCCGAGGCCGTGCGGACCAGCCTGCGGGTTACCGGCACTATCACCACCGACGGGCAGTTGGTCGACGTCACCGTCGGGCGTGGACAGGTCGCGTCGGGTCGGTGTGTGGCGGTCGATCACGCCGAGGTGCCCGGCATCCTGACCGACTCGGCACATCCGCTGCACCCCCAACTGGCCGCGGCGGATGCGGCCGCGCACGTCTTGCTCGGCGCCCGCCGCGACGGCGGGGCGCTGGCGTTCTACGACCTCACCCGCGGCTGGGCGACCAACGAGGACGGCGCCATCGTGGCGATCGCCGCCGAACTGCGGACCGTCGCCTACGTCATAGTCCAGGAACTGATGATCGCCACCAACGAGGCCGTCGCCCTCTGGTGTGTGGAGCAGGGGTTACCGATCCTCTTCCGCAACCACCGACCCAACCCCGTCGCCGGCAGCACCGACGAACTGATGACCGAGATCGCCGCCGCGGCCGGCGACCCCGACCTGTTCGCGAAACTCCGCGGACGGCTGCTGTCCACGCTGCGGGCCGCAACCTACGACCCGACGGTCCACGGCCACTACGGATTACGGCTCAGCGCCTACAGCCACGTCACCTCCCCGCTGCGCCGGGTGGCCGACCTGATCAACCAGCGGATCATCGTCGCCCACCTCGACCACTCCCCCACCCCCTACACCCCGGACCAGCTCGCCGCCCTCGGCGCCGACCTGAACCGGCGCACCCGCGCCGCCCGGGAGGCGAAGAAGAATCACTTCAAGCACGCCGACCAACGCATCGTCGCCGAGCAGGCCACTGCCGATCTCACTGCACTCGACAGTCGTCGATTCCACAAGGTCCTCAAAGCTGAAGCCCTTGGACCGCTTCGGGCCGAACTCGCCGCCGAGCTCGCCCGCCGCGTCGACGCCGACCTGCTGACCGCCCCGGACGTCGCGGTCCTGATCGACGTCGCCAACCCCAGCTGGCTTCCCCTTCAACTCCGCGTCCTGGACACCCTCGCTGATACCCATCCGGAGATGGGTCCGAGCGTGGTGTCGGTGTGGCGGCAAGCCCACCCCGACCAACCGCCCACCGACGTGGAGATCCGGCGCAACGGTGCCGACCACAACCCACTGTTCGCCGCCCGCGCTACCCACCTGAACATTCGCGGGCGGTGGGTCACGGCGGCCGCGAAGAAACCGGCCGAACAGGCAGCCCTCTGGGCGGCGGTACGTGCGTAGCTGACCGGCACCGACCACCCCGATGCGGACCCGGAATGGCCCACCACCCAGGCATCTCCGCAACCCACGACTTCCCCACCGGCGCCGATGGTTTCCGGCCTCGCCGCCTCCGGTGCCCCGCACCGGACGACCGTGCCGTCCGCGCTGAACCTGGACGGGGCAAAGAAGTCCAAGGCACTGTCCAACCCGACCGCTTGGCTGATGAGTCTCGCCCAGAACAACAACCAGCCCCCACCTGAGTGGAACTTCTGCACGGAGGGGCCCGCGCACGCACCTCGGTTCACCGCCACCGTGCGCCTCGCCGGCCACACCGCAACCGCCACCACGCCCACGAAAACCGCGGCGAAGACCGCATCGGCCACCGCGCTCATCGAGACACTTTTTAGACAGCGCTGAAGACGACAGGTGTCTGCCGAAGGGGTTCCTGCTATCCGACCCCACCTAGCTTCCGGCATTGCGAGGAGTGCTAGACAAGATAGAAGCGCCTCCGGGGTAGCAGGGACTGTCGGGATAACGGTTGAACTGGATCTGGCCGACACGCCGAGTTCTCTTGGCGAGAAGGCAAGACGATGACCGAAACACTTGATCACATGGATCAGTCGAAGATTGACCACCAGAAGCTGGCCCAACAACTGTTGGCCCAGGCCAAAGCCGAGGGCGTCGAGCTGGTCGGACCGAACGGACTACTCAACCAGCTCACCGCGAACGTCCTCGAAACCGCACTCGAAGCCGAAATGGACGAGCACCTCGGCTACGAGAAACACCACGTCACGGGACGAAACAGAGAAAACTCCCGGAACGGGAGGCGGACGAAGACCGTGCTCACCGAAATCGGACCGGTACAGATCCAGGTGCCACGAGACACCGATGCCTCGTTCGATCCGCAGATCGTCAAGAAACGGCAGCGACGCCTGACCGGGGTCGACGAAATCATTTTGTCCCTCTCGGCGAAAGGCCTGACCACAGGCGAAATCGCAGCACACTTCGACGACGTCTACGGCGCATCGGTCTCGAAGGAGACCATCAGCAAGATCACCGACAAGGTCCTCACGGAGATGGCCGAATGGTCCGTCCGTCCCCTCGACCCGGTGTATCCGGTGCTGTTCATCGATGCCATCCACGTCAAGATCCGCGACGGTCAGGTCGCCAACCGGCCCGTCTATGTCGCCATCGGCGTCACCACCGCCGGGGAATGCGAGATCCTCGGGCTGTGGGCAGGTGACGGCGGGGAGGGGGCCAAGTTCTGGCTCGCCGTCCTGACGGAAATCCGCAACCGCGGGGTCGCAGACGTGTGCATCGCCGTCTGCGACGGACTCAAGGGACTGCCCGACGCGATCACTACCGTGTGGCCACTCACGGTGGTGCAGACCTGCCTGATTCACCTCTTGCGTAACACCTTTCGTTACGCATCGCGTCAGTACTGGGACGAAATGTCACGGGACCTGCGGCCGATATACACCGCTGTCAACGAGGCCGCGGCCAAGGAGCAGTTCACCGAGTTCGCCGACAAATGGGGGCCGAGGTATCCGGCGATTGTCCGGCTGTGGGAAAGCGCCTGGAGCGAGTTCGTGCCCTTCCTCGACTACGACCCCGAGATCCGCCGGGTCATTTGCTCAACGAACGCGATCGAGTCCCTCAACGCGCGCTACCGGCGGGCGGTGCGGGCGAGGGGCCACTTCCCCAGCGAGCAGGCCGCGCTCAAGTGCCTCTACCTCGCCACCCGGTCGCTGGACCCGACGGGTAAGGGAAGAGCACGATGGGTGACGAGGTGGAAGCCGGCCCTCAACGCGTTTGCTATCACATTCGAAGGCCGAATCACCCCAACCGTGATCTAGATTCATGCGCCAGAACTGGATCCACCGATGTTCTGACAGTCCCGGGTAGCACCGGTTCCACGATGCTGACTTGCGGAAACGACTTGTCCGCCCGTGGTTCGGTCCGGCTGAGATCAGATCCAGTCGATGTGGACGGAGTCGATGTGGTCGAAGTGGAATCCGAATTGGTCGCTGTACGTGTCGAAGCCTTTGTTTTCGGGGTAGTCGAGGGTGGCGTGCCGCTCGAGCAACGCGACGACGCGGGCGTGATCGTCGTTGGCCAGTGCGGCGGCGAGTTCGCGGGACTCTTCACTTGTGAACGGGGTGTCGGAGTTCGCGAAGTCCAGGGTGCGGATGCGGTAGTCGTAGCCCTCGTCGGCGCCGTTGCGGACCATGACGCCGCCCTTGACGCGGATGACCGCCTTTTTGGGTGTTCCGTCGGGGCGCAGTACGCCGGCGCGTTTCATGATGTCCTCGGCTTTGACGTTGCGGAGTTTCTTGCTGGCGTCGGCGCGCAGCTCGTTCGTTTCACCGGACCTGTATCGGGAGACGGCGGAGCGGGATCGGCCGATCTTGGTGGCCACAGCGTCGATGCCGCCGAGGCGTTCGATCGCGGCACGGCGTTGGGCACGCTCGAGGACGTCGGCGTGGGGGATGCGGCCTTGTTGCGCCCACCGGCGCAACGTGCGGGCGGACGGCGGTGTGCGGCCGGCATCGATCGCGGCCTGCCGCAGGCCCTCGTTGCCGAGTTCCTTACGCAACTGTTTCACCGAGACCTTGCTGGTTAAACCCGCGAGTCCCCCGCTTTTGACCTGCTTCGACTTCTCCACACCGCTGGTCGCGGCGCTGGCGACGGAAACCTTGAGGCCATCGAGACCGACCGCCTGCTGCGGCGGCTTCGTGGTGCGGGGCTTGGGAAGATGCAGGGCCATCAGTCCTCGTCTTCCTCGGCGAATGCCGCTTTGATCGTGAGTTTCACATCGTGCATGTCCTCCGCCGACGCCAGGTCAGACAGAAGCGTGTCGGTGAGCAGTGTGTCTTTCTCCACCGACATCTTCCCCAAAGCGTCGCTTTCGTCGGCGATGTCCTCACCGCCTGCGAGGAGGTACACCCAGGAGTCGGTGATGGTGCGGACCGGCCAGTGGCCGTGCTCGCGGGCGATCCGCATCGCCACCCGCCGGCCGCGCCACCGGCAGTGGGCGATGATCGCCGCCCGCCACAGCGGTTGGTGGTGGTGTTGCATCTGCTTGGCAGTCCACATGTCCGGGTTGACCATCCGCCCGATGTAGCCCTTGTAGCAGGCGCCGATGAAGCTCTTCATTGCGGCGTCCTCGGTGTCCACAGCGCTCTTGCGGGCCTCGCGGAGGATCTTCGCCCACTTGTCCAGTACGCGGCCCTGCTGCGGGTAGACCCAGGCCTCGGTGATGTCGAGGTCGTCGAGGTCGGCGCCGATCCCCCCATCCGCGACCGGTGAGCACAACCCGTCGAGGCTGACCGAGGTGACCCACGTCTGCACCGGCTGGTCCGCCCGCATGTGCGGGTGCGGGGGCGGCAGCTTCTCGGGCAGCGACAGTGTCTGCCCGGGAGGGAGGGTGATCCGCCACAGCCCGAACGGGGCACCCTTGTCCCCCACCGCCGCCGCGGCCGCCGCCCCACCGGTCAGATGTGTGGGTTGCCCGTAGCCGAATTCGAGCATCCCGGCCGACGCCAGGTAGGCGGCCCGTTGGTCGATGGACACCAACCGGCTTACCCCGTCGAGATCCTCCGCGTCGGGCACGCGGACCCAGCCGACCGCGGGTTCGAGCTCCTTGCGGGGAGCACCATCGAGCGGTGGTACCGGGCCGGCGGTCGCCACCACAATGCCCTTCCCCGATCGGGTGCGTTCGCGCTTGATCTTGTCGAGGATCGCGGCGCCGGTTCGGGCCGGTGTCGGCCCGGGCAGTACGCCGAGGTGTTTCGCGGACCACGCCAACCGGCGACCCAACTCGCGGGCGGCCGGCAGGTCGTCGTCGGGGAGATACGTTCCGGCGGTGGGTGAGCCGAGAATGCCCATCTCACCGACCCGGTTGTTCCAGCCGAAGTCCTTGTTCCAGTACGTCCACACGTACGGTTCGATGACCACATCGACCATCGAGGTGAACTTGCCAATCGACCGGGACAGGTGCACCACGTGTCCCGGATCGCCGCGCAACTCCCACCCAGCGCTGAGCATCGGGGTGAGGGCGGCCTGCAGGACCGCGGTCAGCTCGGACGCGGCGCGGTTGCGCAGTGCCTCCATGTCGTCGAAGTCCTCTTCGTTGCCCGGGTCGATCACCCACCCCAACGCCTCGCACGCGCCCTGTCCGACGATCCACACCTGCGGCGGCGCACCCAACGGCTTCAAGGAAGCCCAGCGAACCAGTTTGTCGAGCTTCTCCACCGAATCGACCGGCCCGGTCAACTCCCGCCCGGACGGTGTGTACGTCCCCGCGGCGGTCACGATCAGCGCATGCTCATCCGCCTCGACACCCACCGGCAGGCTCTCCCACGGCGGCGGGTTGGTTGCGTCACGATCATCCTCGGCAGGTTGCGCGGTTGAGATTTCTTCGGCGCCGTCCGACTGTTCGTCGGAGATGGATTCGGAGGGAACAACATCTTCGTCCACTTCTGAAGTGGCATCATCGAATTCGAACAGCGCGTACTGGTCCTCACCCGTCATCGATCGCCCTCCCCGGTTCATCTATTCGACGATCTCGCCGTTTGAGTCGATGTTGGGAACGCCGTGGCGCGCGAAGAGTTCCTGCAGCGCGACATCAACGACATTGGTGACCGTGTACTCGTAGTGCTTGGTGAACCACTTCAGGCGCCGAGCAGTGCTCGCCGGCACGCGAGTATTCAGGGCCTCCTTGTCCTCTCGCGATAGGGGCTCCAGCGTGGCGACAACAGGAGGTGTCGTCGCCTTCCCGCCCGGAGGGGAGTCTTGGGTGGCAGGCGACAGCACGGGTGGCATGTACGCGCCCTCGGGCCTCTGAGAACCACGGGGATTGGGCATCGAGAGTTGTCCTTTCCGCGTTGAGGTGTACCGACCAGGCCACTGAGTCATCGGTCTCGGTTACCACGGCGAGCAACTACTGCTCGTGGCCATCAACCTACGTGCTTGCATTCTTGCTCGCAACCATGCGAGTAAGAGTGCAAGCAGACTGCGGACAGCCAGCCCTTCGCAGTTGGTCGGCGGTTACCCGAGGGCAGTCCAGTGCCATTTCGCATCGGTGACGGGCGAGGTGGCGGTCGGACCAGATTCACTTCTGAATTCAGGTCAGGTCGCTGGTAGTAGCACCGGTGTGCGACGGGATGGGTGCATGTACGGCGGCGCAACCCCATCCACCCTTTCCCACCCACACGGACCTTTTCCCCGTCGTGCAGGCAGACAGCAGGGATAGTGCGGCCGAGGCTGCCGTCCGGATGCAGGTGCGCGAACGCCCACGAATCGGCGGCTGGGTGTTCGATGAGCTCCCAGGACAAGACGTGGCCGTGCCCGCTGCCGCACTTCTTCCCGATCGAGATGATGGGTTCGAGCAGTGCGGCGACTGCAGCCGGGTTGCCGACCGCACGCCACACCAAGGTGCGGCACACCGTGAGCGGGAGCGGCATCACCCGGGAGCGGTAGCGTCCCTGCCGTTCGGACACCTGCGACGGCAACTCGACCGCCATCTGACTCAGGGCCTGTTGGTCGGGGCGGGCGGACCAGTACTGCACGTGCGGGCCTGGCACCTCGTCCTCCGGGTAGGCGAATGTCGCTGCCCAATGCCACCGGTCGGCGACGTCGCCGGGGCAGCGGGCCAGCGGCAGCTCCAGATCCTCCGGAACGGTATCGATACGGTAGGGCGGATAGTCGGTGCCCGCATCCCTGGAAACAGCCTTCATGTTCTCGCGGATCTCCGAGGCGAGGAGGCCGTCGAGGCTGGTTCCCCACGGCACCGCGTGTGCGACGCCGGCGGCCATTTTGGCCCGGATGACGAGCGGCACCATCCCGGCAGCGGCGTGGAGGGTCATGCGGGGAGCGAGACAGGGTTTCCAGGGCCTCATCACGCCGGGAGGCGACGATCTCCCGCCAATCGACCACCGGGCCACCTCTGGCGGGGGCGGCAAGTGCGGTGGCGATCTGGCCGTGCGCCCGCCGAGCCATCCGGTGCGGGTGAACTCGGCCAGGACGTCGGCGGTGAAGGCGTGGTCGAGGTCAGAGCCTCGGTTCACCGCGTGCGTCATCTGGCGACCAAACCATCAACAACGTTCACGTGCGGGTCACCATGCACGCCGGATAGCCGTCACCGTTCCGAAAGATCTCGCGGACCGAAACCGCCGCGGTGTGGGCCGAGCTCCAATCTGGCGCCGAAAATGCAGCGGCCCAGCCGCTCTCGTGGACATCGGTCGATTATCGCCTCGGCTGTCGCGACCTCAATCGTCGACCACATCGTGGGGTTGATCGGCGATGCTCCACCGGCGATCGTGCCGGTAGCAGGGCCTGGATCTCCTGCGCTCTCACAGACAGATCCGAGTCTCGGTCAGCGGATCAGGCCATCCGCTTCTTGTATGCCTCCCGCGAAGGGCGTCGGCTGTGTGTGGCCGTAACGCCGAGAGCGCTTTGCAGATCGTCATTCTTTGCATTCACCCGGTTGGTCATTCTGATCTTCGTCGCGCGACCGAGGGTCAGCCTGGGCCGAAGAACGTGAGGATGCCGTTGCTGCGACCACCGCGCGTTCCTTCTGCGTGTAGCTGAGAGCGATCGAGTTGCGAGAGCACGAAAGTGATTGGTCTGCAAAAACGTTCGTGGACGTGGCTTTGAACTGCAGAAGCCACTCGGCCTACAGGCGGTCAGCTGTCAATTGGTTCACCATGCTCGGCTGGGTTCCGGATGCGCGACGAGCCGTCTGTGAGCGCCCAAGAAATCGTGTGTGGCGTACGACACACTCTTGGGATCGGCGGTTTCGGCATCATACGATCTGGATTGCACCGGCTGACCCGATGTGCAGGCCGCTGGTGTCGCAACACCGTGAGTTGAATCCTGTTCAGCCAGTACGGTTCGCGCTGCTTGACCGATCCTCGACTGCCGGTGTCGCGGCCCCGCCGTCCGCCAGCTCCGGCGGGGTTCCGCGTGGTTCGACTTCGAAGCGGCTCGATTCGGCCACGATGCGACACGGTGACGCCAACGAGCCCATCCGCATCCGATGCATGAACTCTGGCAACGTCCAAAGCTACAGCCTCACGGTGATCGGCGGGTGTGGAGCATGGGTTCTTCGTCGTCGAATTTCATTGCGATAGAAGTGTTTTGAATCGTTCTCAACGCGACTACCTCAGCGCGCACTTGGTCGATCATATATAATCGCCGACCAGACGGACACGTAAATCTTCATTCGCGCGACTCGTGACCTGCCCGATTTCCGTCTGCAAGGGCTAGGGTCGTCGCCCCGACATGCAATTTGCTCACGAAGGCCCGGCAATTGCCTCAGTCCTCGACAGTCTCTTACTTGGTCGCACACGTGGTCCACCATCTGCACGTTCATAACGAAGCGGGAAGTGTCGGACCCGTATTGAACATCTCAACCAGACTGGCTTTCTCACGACGTTGCGCATCCACCCGCACCTTCGGGTGATGCACGGTGCATCACGTGACGTTCGGGTGATGCACGGTGCATCACCCGAAGGCAGTTCCGAGGAAGTTGCGAAGGTCCCCGTGCAGTAGGCGTAGAGCTCTGCATCGAGCCGTTCCGGTACACCGCCGAGAAACTCGATACGTTTGTGGAATACATGCCGACGCTACGTGCCCTCCGTAAGATCGTTGGGCGTTCGCTCGACACCCGGTCAATCCTGCAATCTGGCGAGGAAGGCGGGCCGCGTTTCCTGCCCGACACCATTCTCCAAAACCGCGGATGCTTACCCGGATCCGGTTCACCTCACACCGAAGCAGTTCTGCACCCAGCATCGAGTGCCCCGGATGGCGCAGGCCGGTCGGGCACCGCCCCCAACCGGCCTCATTTCCGACGGAGGCGGGCCACACAGGTAGTGGATCACTGACGGCCGCTCCAACAGAACTCGGGCATTTCCCACGAATTCCACACCATGCAGCCAACGTCCGTACCCGGCCGGCTCGCTCGGAGCACCATAACGATGACACGGGCCGCATCCGGTTCCGGCGAAAACGGTTAGCATTCTTCGCCGCCCATTACGGCGAGGCACGAGCGACGTTGACTGAAACTAAGCCAGCTACCGAGCATCCGGCCTCGCAGCGCTGATCGAGCCGAAGTCGAGCACCCCGTCGGTCAATGGAATGTCCAGGCTTGGAGCATAAGGAAGGCGTGACCACACGCTGAGGCGTATCCAACCGACGACGCGTGTTCAGTGACCTCATGGTCCCTGCTCCGTCGAAACGGTCGTCACCCCCTCGCGAAATCACGGCAACTCACCAATCCATCGTATCGGAGTCGCAACACTACGACGCCCTGAGGATGGACCCAACTCAGGTGATGCACCGTGCATCACCTAAGGCGTACACCACCCCGGCCCGGGTCAGGTCGATCCACCTGATCGACGCGAGGTCCACACGTACCCGTGATGCACGGTGCATCACCGCAGTGGAGTTGCGGTCAGGCCAGCTCATCGCCTGCTTGACCGATACGCGCGCGGGTTTGTTGTCGATGCCCTCGGTGATGCACGGTGCATTACCGAGGGCGTGACACAACCGGTTCCAAGCCGCAAGTGGATGTGACGGCGAAAGGTCTCGGCACCGGGCGAGGTGGGCTGGGCACCCCACCGGTGATGCACGGTGCATCACCGCGGTGAAGTCGCGGTCGCGCTGGCTCGTCGCCTGCTCGACCGATCCGCGCCAGTCCGTTCGTTGTCGGTGCTTCGGTGATGCACGGTGCATCACCTGACCTCCGGGTGATGCACCGTGCATCATCATCTATTCCCCATTGGGACCAAGACCGGTGCACCAACATTCGCTGCGGCGCGCAATTCGTCGCAGAGAAGGGGTCGGCGTCACTATCTTCGGCCTCCAGCAGGCCTAAATGCTGAACTGACCAAAGATGCAACCCGTCGAGATCTGGATGTTGACGAAGTTGCGCGAGTAGTGGCGCGAGTAACGAATCCGGGACTGCCCAACCGCCTTTGACGACGCGATCACGTCTTCGTATCGCCTCTAACCGCACCGCCCCAGCTACTGTTGCGTATCGTTCCGTCAGCTAGCGGCGCTCCCGCCCGAAGCGATAGTCGGCCGGTCACCGACAATCCCGACAACTTCCTGTGCCGCCAGATTGCATGTCTCACAATTTGCCGTCGGTCGGGGGGGGTGAATACATTCTTGTCCACGCGAGTTCCCCGTCTCTTGACTGGATAATTCGGCGGACGACTGAATCGTGAGGTATCGAACTTGCGTCGTGCATTTGTGCTCGGGTCGCCAGTGATCATTTCGCAGATACTCGTTGCCCCGGCCCCGGCCGACGAGGACCCGACGAGCCCAACCACCTTGACGGCAATGCTTGCTGCCTGAAGTGCAATCCGCGTCTCTGGCGTTGGGGGCTCAACAGTATTAGGCACGAGACATCGCGGATGGTTCGCTCGTCTAAATAGTAGCCGTCCCGGTATAAGTCAGGATCGCGTAGACCTGAACGTCAAGATGGTCGAGAGCCGAACCCGCGTCGATCATGATGACCATGAGATGGCCGCGGCTCACATGGTTGAGAGGCCGGCAAAAGATTCTCGGTGAGTTGCGCCGTTCATCGTGCGCATTTCCACTACTTCGTCCCAAGTGGGTCTGTGTAGCGCGTCGGCAGAAGGCAAATTGGGATGTCGGTGTCACCCGCCTGATTGAAGGTCGTCGAGGCGAGGTGACTCTTTTCGATGGCGCCACAGAATTCAACTCGTGCGAGGAACCCTTGGCAGTCGGGCTGTGATTCGTCCCAACGATTCCACGTCTCGCTCAAATTGCTTTCTCTCTATTTCGCTGACACGCCGATAACGGATGGGCCAGAAGTCCTGCAAAGAGGTCGAATTTGCGGATATTGCGACGTCAGAAATTCGTCTATGGGGAGGGTCGGTGACATCCGTGGTGGGAAGGTGTTGTGAGCGGCTCTCGATCTCTTGTTGTCGCGAAGCAGTGTAATTGTACGTAAATCGCTGTACCACACAAATTTTGATTCATCACGTGACGTTTCTTGGGTGGTGTGATTGCCTACGGCCGCACCGCAAGATTTGATCAGATATTTCTTCAGTAGGCAGGGTGGCGATCGCATACGATTCGGAGCCAGATTCACGCCTGGAGGAGGTTCCGACGCGTCATTTTCGAGTTTTATTTAACTCGGCGTGTCGCTGCGCGGTTTAGTTAAACCCAAAGAGCAGGATTTAAGGCATGACAACTCGGAAAAGTCGGGGCGGGCGCCCAGCCCGCGACGTCGCCGTTCGCCATATCGGGGTTGAGTTCCCCGCGGAGATCGCCGACCGGATTCTCGCACCGGTTGACGATGGTCGTGTGAAGACAATCACCGATCGAATGATCGCGCTTGTTCAGCTGGCACTCGAGAACGAGCCAGCGATTCCGGCGCAAGCCAGACAGGAAGAGTTGCCAATGACGGGCTGATCAGAGCCCAAAAAAGGCGAAACCCCCCTTCGCTCGCCAGCTCCGGGGGTTCCGCTCGTCGTACAAACCGCCACGCAAGGGAGGAGGTCTGCCTTCTATGAGTATAGGACGCGCGATTCGTCGTGCGCACGCGACACGACGTGATATCGGTGTCCGCAACGTCTCATCTCAGCGCCAACGTGACAATTCCGTGTACGCAGACCTAATGTCGCCGGCCCTTCCGGCGTTCACGCATGCCGTGAGGGGGTGTCGATTCCACTAGCGAAAACGTCGGTGGGTCCCACCGTTTCCGGATGAGACCCACCGCCCATATTTGGCCGTTCCAACACGTCCGCTCCTGTGATTGGCAGTCCCGCGAGCAGTCGTGTCGATACCGTGCGCTCTTGTCAGGGTAAGCCATCTCCTGCTGGTGATGCCAGCGACTCACGGCAACAACCTGGTTAAGGGCGCGTGAAAGGCGCGTCATGCACCCCAATTCTGCGGCTCAAGCGGCCGCATTTTCCGTCGACGCTGTTCAGATCACCCCTGTTGGCGAGGTTTCTACGACCAACGACCCAGAATGGGACGCTCTCGTCTCGGCCGCTGTCGAGCGGGTCAATGAAATCGAGCGACTCAACGCAGAGAGCGAGCAGCGTGGCCGGTCCTGGTCGTTACCCGTCGATCCCGGCCGACAAGCCTCAACACCAGCATGGACCGGACGAACTGCCTGGCAGCTCCAGGTCCGCAATGTGTTGAACTCCACCACCGGACGTGACGTTTGCCGGCGATTCAAGGTGAGCACAGAGTTTGTCTTCGCCGTGGCCGTAACCATGGCCTCGTTCGCAGAGCGGTCGACGGGCCGGCGCGTATGCGCCGCGCGGGACACGATCGCCCACCGCAGCGGAGTCAGCGTGTCAGTTGTAAAACGCGCGAGAAGGGCACTTCAGACACTTTCTGTCGCCCGCGAGATGGTACGAGGGAGGTACCTGAGAGCTGACGAATCGTATGCTGCTGAATCTCATCACGGGCGGATTCAACGTCGTGCGGCGTCAGTTTGGGCGCTGACATCACCGAAAAGCCTGGTCATAGCCGCTGGACGCGCGGGGAAAAAGCTCTCCAAGAAGGTCCGACGCTCAAAGAATGCGGCTCGCTCGAGTTATCCCCAATTGCTCGCTCGTGGCCCCCTATCCCCTTCCAGGGGATTTAAGTTGTTATCTCTTGTTAGAGAGTTATCACCAAAACGCGCGCAAGCGCGCGCGGGCCAGCAATCTAAGATTGCTAAGTCCCTGGCACAGCAACCTCGACCGATCGGCCTGCAGCGCACAGCCGCAGAGCTGCTCGTTCATGCACCAGCATTCGAATCGGCTGGGCACATTGGGGCAATCTGCGAAGTCCTTGCGAGTGCCGGCGTTGATGGGAATCGCTGGTCCGGGCGTGACATCGCCGCTGAGCTCACGCGCGATACCCAACAGCGGGGCTGGATTTGGCCGCAACATATCGAGAGGCCTGTTGGATACCTCCGGTGGCGGTTGACTCAGATCGATTGGTCCCGTCCCTCACCATCTGAGATGGCCCAAAAAGCGGCCCAGGAAGCCCGTCAGCGCATCGCTGACCGCGACGCGCGTCTCGGTTGCCGTGATCACGTCGTGGCGACTCCTGGGCACCGTGAGCGGTGCAAACAAGCCCTTAATTCGAAGCTGTTTGAGCGTCGAAAGGCTGATGCGCATACCTGAACACTGATGATCGACTTAGGCAGAGGCCGATGGCCAGTTCTGGGGCAGCCAATTCGCGAAGGGTCCTGGGTGCAGGTACATGCGCTGCGTAGGCGATGGTTTAGGGCGTCATGGTCCCTCAGCGAATGGCGATCGCTGTGGCCGAGCGTGATTTTGCAGTCCAAGTGCATGGGCCCACTCCTGCATCTGCGCGTCAGAGCTTGGCGCCGGGCGCAACCGTCGCCGGGCCGGTGGCCGGTTTGTATTGCCGTGTCTAGTTGCGTCCTTGGTCCATCGTTCGTCTAACCGGGTCAAGTCCCGGGGCGTGGTGTACGAAGGTTGTTGTGTGCCTACTCGTTGGTGAGCAAGGCAGTCAAGGCCGGTGTCACCTCCTCGTGAACTCGCTGGTGCTGTCGGTGGGATGTCGCTGCGGGAGCGGGCCAGCGCGTTCAGGCTGAGATAGCGGCGCTCTTCGATCCACTCGTCGTGTTATTCGGCGAGGACCGCTCCGACGAGCCGAATCCGGGCGGTGCGGTCGGGGAAGATTTCAACCACATCGGTTGTCCGGCGGAGTTCCTTATGGAGGTCCTCCCGCGGATTGTTCGTCCAGATCTGCTCGGGGAATCCGGTGAACGTGCCAACAGGTCCGGCCGGCGTCGAGGTGATCGGCGACCTTCGGCAGCTTCTCGGCGGCGGCACCTCGGTCACAAAGCGCTCGGAAGGGTAGCGCCGATCGCAACCACCGGGACGGCGTGCGCGTCGGAGGTCACCAATCGCACCCCGGGACAAGCCGCGGGCGACCAGGGACCGGCAGAACGCCAGCCGCCCGGCCCCGTCCTCGGGCTAGGTCACATCCACGACCAGGGTATGCACGTTGACCACCCGCTCGTTCTCCCGCACCGTGAGCACCAGTGCGTCGGCGGCGACAAACGTGTTAAGCCCGCCATCGAGTGGCTGGCTGCGGAACGCCTCGACCTGGGTGTCGAGGTCCTCGGCCATGACCGATACCTGCGACTTCGACAGCGAGGTGGTGCCCAGCGTGTCGACGAGCCGCTCCGTCCGCCGGGTGGAGACGCCGAGCAGGTAGCAAGTGACAATCACGGTGGCCTGTGCCTTTCGGCGCTCTTGCGGCGCCGCAGCAACCAGATGCTCCGGGAAGTACGAACCGGATCGCAGCTTGAGGATCGCTACTCGAGGGTGTCGAAGCCGTGGTGCAGGTAGCCGTTCCGGCTGTTGCCGCGCTCGTCGGAGCGTTGTTCCGTAGTCGGCGCCGCACCGTGCGTCGGCCTCATCAGGATGTGGATGAACCGTCAGTAGCTAGTGCAGCAGGTCGGGGGTTGCGCCGGCGAGTTGGTCCGTCCGGATCTGCTGGAGGTCGATATCGTGGGCCCATGCACCTGGCTACGACAGGCCGGTCAGACGCGGAACCGATCGGTCTGCGGCCGACGAGCGCGGTGGCGGACACAGACCGCCGTCTTGACCCAAGTCACGTGCACCCGTAAACGTTTCGTCCCATGACCTACCCGGAGTTTTGCGGTGGCGTCGAGACGCGTCGGCTGGCACTCCCGAGCCGGACTTTCAACCGGTGAGTGGATGCATAAGCCGACCGGTACCCGGTCAAATCGCTAGAAAAATCAACGGCCTCAGTCATGTTCGATTGCCATCCGGCGATCCTGGACTAGCGGTTGACGGCGCTGGATGTGCGACGGCTGGGCGAGTCGACTGGAACTCGCTCAAGCCCTCGGATTTGTGGTCTCAAGCCCTGGAGCCGACCGCATCGGGGTGATGCACCGTGCATCACCCCGATGGATTGATCAGACGAGGTCGGGGATGATCAGGCGGAGATGGAGGGGACGTTGACTGAAGGGATCACCCAACTTCCCGTCGGGTTGGTCTAGCGGGAAGCTGACCCGTGCGCCAGGGTGCTTCACCGCTCGACGGATCACGAGACGTTTGCACGCAGTATTAGAAATTTGGCCTCGCCTGTTGGATTGTGACAGGCGAGGCGGGTCGCCGCGTCATGATGGTTGGCGCTCAGTCCGAGCGTTCGGGACAGAAACGAATTCGACTGGGCGGCAGACCGTGATCCACAACCTGATCGCGATATCTTACCCAGGGCCGGGTAGGGAAGGTGTACTGAGCACTCCATAACGCCCCGGCCAGATGGACAGCATTCGGTCAGTCAGCGGCACATTGGACGAAGGTGGTCGTGGG
>NZ_JBLWIT010000066.1:35682-46332 GCF_048381435.1 Rhodococcus mengyinensis
CCCACGACTCGATCGAGCGACGCTCCCGTGAGCGCTAGCTGGTCAACTTCAAGTCCCATCCTCCTGTTCCTTGCATAAGTCGTCACACGCCCACTCCCCCGGTGCCGTCCAGGCCCGGTTGCGCTGCCTTGGGGGGACGGCCTCGCCAAGGTGAACCAAGGCAGTGGACTCGGGAGAGCGTCAATATGCCGGAGCAACAAGGATGCAGCGCAACGGGATGCCCCGCCGATCGCTAGAGCGAAACCGACATGCGCGCGGGGCCGTCCATCGCATCTCAGGACCCAGTTAGCCGGCGACCGGTATGACGCCACTTCCAATTGGCCCCAGCCCTCAGCGGAGATTTCCCACGAGGCTCATCAAGTGGAATGGCCTCGATGCTGATACGGCCCCAACAAGAGCGTGAAGGTTCACCGCCTCGACGTGACTTGCAACGCGTAGAGCAAGATCCGCTTCGTAACGAACGCCCCATCGATCGGTCTGGCAATGACCGTCCTACCCGAGCGTGAGACTCTTGTCGCCAGCGCCTACCGCGGCTTCCAACCTCATCCGACTGCCTGTGCGGTGATGCACGGTGCATCACCGGCGGGTTGCCACCTCCCTGGATCCTGGCGCATTGGTTTGGTCCCATTTGGATCGGTCATGCCGCCGTGATGCGCGGTGCATCCGGCCAGATCCCGTGAGGTGGTGTGTGAAAGGTCGCGACTCCTCGGGGTATACGGTCCGCGCTGCGGGCGCCCCCTCTTCGGGTTCTGCAGCGGCGATGTTGCCGCCAACGGAGTGGGCCAGATCGTCGCGGCCCGTCACAGGCACGGTGCTGACCTGGTCCGGCCCGAGGTGGGTCGCGCCCGCGGTGATGCACGGTGCATCACCGGTCGGCAGCGGAACGCTCACCTGGGCGTGAGACTCTGTGTGGCCACAGCCTCCCCCGCCTTGCATCCTCATCTGACTGCCCGTGCGGTGATGCACGGTGCATCACCGCCGACATGCCACCCGCCTCGCTCCTGCGGTATTGATTCGGCCCGGTTCGGGGTGGGATAGGCCTTCGGTGATGCACCGTGCATCACCGAAGGCCTCGACAACGGAAGGACTCGGCCGCGCGGGCGGTCAAGTAGGCGACGAGCCGCGCTGAGCGACTCCCTTGCGGTGATGCACCGTGCATCACCGCGAAGCGTGTTGTGTGGACCTCGCCTCGCCCCGGGGATCTTGACTTGGCCCGGCATGGGGTGGGTTACGCCGACAGTGATGCACGGTGCATCACGGCGAGATCCGTGAGGTGGTCTACGAAATGTTGCGTGACTCCTCGAGACATGCGGTCCGCTGCGTCCTCTCCGTTCGGGTTCTGCAGTGGCGGTGTTACCGCAAAGGGGCAGGTAAGAACGTCGAGGCCCATGACCGACGCGGTGGGGCGCCACCGCTTCGCACGGGCGGTGTTGACTTGGGAGTGGGGTGCGCCTTTGGTGATGCACCGTGCATCACCAAAGGCCGACAGGGAGTCGACAGGGAAGGGACTCGGCCACGTCTAGCGGTCAAGTGGACGACGAACCAGGCTGATCGCGAATCCTCTGCGGTGATGCACGGTGCATCACCGGTTGGCAGTGGAACGCTTACCTGGGCGCTGGGACTCTTCGCTGCCGAACCTAACCGCGGCTTGCAACCTCATCCGACTGCCTGGGCGGTGATGCACCGTGCATCACCCGGAGTTCAAAGCGATGTGATGCACGGTGCATCACCGCATAGGCGACACGCCGCCGGAGATATCAAAGGAGGCAGATCGATCCCAGTACGCTCCATCTAAATACATGCAAAGCATGCGCAGAATGGAGGATGATGAGCGCCGGAGTGACATCCGAAATGGTGGCCGCCAGTCCATCGACCGGTCCGGCCGCGACCAAGCGAAAGCCAGCCGCGCGCAAACCGGCAGGCAGGAAGACAGCGAGTCGGTTCCGAAAGTTC
Source organism: Rhodococcus mengyinensis (assembly GCF_048381435.1). NCBI lineage: Bacteria > Bacillati > Actinomycetota > Actinomycetes > Mycobacteriales > Nocardiaceae > Rhodococcus > Rhodococcus mengyinensis. The sequence continues at coordinate 37,636 of NZ_JBLWIT010000066.1, forward strand.
GCTGGCGGCGAAGAGAGTGAGGAACTCGCGGCCGCCGCCTCCGGTGATGTAACTACTACGCAGGCGAATGGTGATGCAAACTCGGGCGGCATCACCGCCGCGCTGGCCGGATTGGCTGCAGCCGACGGTCAGACCGTTGTGCAGGTTCCGGTTCTCCAGACCGCCCCGCACCCGTTCAATGACCCGGACAGGTCCAAGCCTCAGACTGGCGACCCAAAGTGGGATGAACTAGTCAATGGGGCCAGGGCAAACGGCATCAAGGTTCCCGCACTGCTGGTAACGCGCGAGGGATTCCTCGCGGAGCGGCCTGACCTCGCTCACGCTATCGGTGACGATGCCGAGTATGTAGTCATCTATGGGCACCGTCGTCGTGCGGCCGCCATCGCAGCCGGCCTGGCAACGATTCCTGCGGTAATTGACGACGCCGTGATGGACGATCACGGCGACCTCGACGCCATGACGCTGGAGAATCTCGGACGCCAGGACCTTTCGGAGATCGCCGAGGCTCAGATGTTCGCTCGGTACTCCGAGTTGGGAATGGGCCAGCGTGCCATCGCGGACAAGCTGGGCGTCGATCAGGCGACGGTGTCAAGGCGGCTGTCGCTGTTACTCCTTGCCCCCGAGGTCCAGGCTGCGATTGCGGAGGACTCGATTCGAAGCGCCGAGGGCGCCGCTTTGGCGGGCGCGCTCCCCTACGGTCCCGCACGGAGCTGGCAGAAGAAGCCAGACCCGGCGCAAAGCTCGGATACCCGTCGTTCCGAGCAGCTCGCGGCGTTCACGCTGATTTCTGATCGCGGAATGAGCCCGACGCGCGCGGCTGAACGTGTGCTGACGGAACGGAAGTCCCGAGAGCAGGCATCGGCTGCGGGACTCGATATCGTGGATCCGCGCGAGCGGTTCGGTGAGAGCTTCCATGAGCATCGACTGTTCGAGGTGTCCGATATCGATCTCGCGAGCACCAAAGTCGTTGGCGCGATCGACCCCGGGCAAGGAACGCTTGTCTACTACGCCGTCGACAAACCCGCTCGAGCCGAAGACAATGCCGACGAGTTGGCCGCGAAGCGGGAAGCGGAAGCAGGGGCGGCGGCAGCGAAGGCGCGTCGAGAAGCGGGCAAGAAGCTCGCGGCCTCCGTTCCGTCACGGGAGAAGTTGGTGACCTTCTTTATCGACCAATACGCCTATGGCATCTCCGCTCTGGCGACGAGCAAGGAGGGGTGGAGGCTGGCGCAGGCATTTGTTGGATTGGAAGGTCTCGACTCCACCGAGTTCCGGGTGAGTGTTGAGAACGGCGACGAGAAGCGCCGCAGTGAGATCGCCTGGGCATGCGCGGTTGCAGGTTACGAACTCGCGGCAGCCGATTCCTCCCGGGAGTGGGGCCGTTCTGATCTCGCGTACTTGGAGTTGCTGTCCGAGCGTGCCGGTTACAAGCCGACCGCATGGGAGGAAGCCCGCCTCGACGCCGCGCGCCGCGCACTGTCTCTCGCCGATTGACGTCGGTGATGCACCGTGCATCACCGAGTTCGCCCCCGCCGCGGGGTGATGCACCGTGCATCACCCATAAGCGGACACCAACGAATTCAGAACCTTCAAACCGCAAGGAGTTCCCGTGGCTACCTACGCAGTAGCAACCCTGTCCGGCAGTGCCGGCAAAACCACAACGGTCACCTCGACCGCCACGCTGCTCGCCCAGGACGGATACCGCGTCCGAGTTCTCGACATGGACAGTCAGGCAAACGCAAGCACCTGGCTCGGATACCCGGAAGCCTCCGGTAAGACCGCCGCCGACGTCCTCCGGCGCAACGCTTCTATCAAAGAAGTCGAACGCCCAGCGCGGGTGCTGCGGGGATACGACGAAGCCGACCAACCCGTGTACGACGAGATCCCCAACTTCACAATCGTCCCCGCCGCTCGTGACACACTCGACAAGCTGATCGTGGAGCTGCCCGCAGTAACCGGTGGTGTCCTTCATCTGCGTGACGCCCTCGAGGAAGCGGATCCTGTCGACGTCACCTTGATCGACTCCCCCGGCTCCTTGAATGTTCTGGTGATCGCCGGCATCCTCGCGACAACCGTCGATGAGGAAGGGCCGTACGGATCGTGGGGCCTGATCACATGCACGAAGCCCTCCGGCAAGGAGAACGAAGGCATCCCGGCGTTGGAGCAGGAACTGCGGAAGATCAAGCGGACCTACCGCGTCGACGTTCCGCTGCTGTCCATCGTCCCCTGCGCAGTCCCCCCGATCGGCGACGTTTACCGTGAGCAGATGGACGATCTGCTGAGCGAATACGAGGACAGGGTGACGCCCCCGATCCGTCGCGCGAGCATCGTGGATGAGGCCTACACGAACTATGTTCCGGTGCCGATCTACGGTTACAGGGCAAAGACGGTCACCAGCGACTACCGAGCTGCGCTGACTCACATGCAGAAGCTGGGGCTGTTCGGACAACGGGCAGTGGTCGCGTAGGGACTGGAGGCCACCTGTGGTGAACGATGTTGGGCGGCACATGCGGCCTTCACGTGGGACGAGCACAGTCAATGTGCCCCATGATCTGCACGCGCTCGCCCGGGCCGCGGTACGCCTCGTGCGTCGCAAGACCGGGCGACCGTACTCGCTTATGCAGTTCACGCAGGAGGCGTTCGCAGCGCAACTGAGAGTGATTGCCGAGACCTACAACGATGGTCGCGCGATTCAGCCCGACGCCGAGCCGTTGGAGCCCGGTAAGGCGGTGTGAGGCAAGGCGGGTGGCGTGGAGAGCTCTAGAGGCAGGCGGAAGGGCCTGTGACAAGTCGTCGATGCAATCGCCGCGGCGGGTAAGCCCTCTGCTGGATCGTCATAGGCAAGCGAGGGCTACCAAGCGAGGGTCGCGAGCCAAGTCGGTGTGGTCGGCGGCGCTGTTCCGGCGCCACGATCGATAGGGCTGGGCTGTCCCCTTCCCGCGTTGATCGTGCCGTGCCGGACGGTGCAGTCAATCGTGTGTTGGACGACGGAAGCGGCTCCAGAGTCCACGGCATGCGTACGCCGTTGCCGCACTGCCGCCGAAGATCAGAAGGATCAGAATCAAGATCGCCGTAACCGACGTGCTGCCCTGGCCACTGACCCATTTCCAGCCCAGCGAGAGGCCGGGCGCCAGTGCCGCGAGACCGACCGTGAGGAGTGCGACCAGACCCACGATCGTGTCTCGGGAGAACGTTGTTTCGGCCACCGCGTCACCATATCGGGACGGGTGTCCGCAGTGACGACCTTTTCCCGGAGGGTCCGCGTGCGATGTGGTGTCCGATGGGCTGGGGACACCACCGCCACTTTGTTGAGGCGACGATGGCTCTCTCCACGACTGGACGCCCCTCCCCCGGTTCCCCGCCCCGTTCGATTATCGATTCGCGCGTGTCCTGGTGCGGTTGCCGTTATTCAGTCTGGTCTGACGCCCAAATAGAGGCGGAGTGCGTGTTCGACCAGCGCGCTACGGCTACCCGCGGACCACTCTTCGGCAAGAGCATCGAGTGTGGCGGTATCGGAGGCGATGATCCCGGCAAGAGGCACACGAGCTTGAATCTCGCTGTGCCGTCGGCGGCGCGGTTGCGCACCTGCCTCGCGCCGCTTGAACAGTCCAGCGCTTGCTTGAGGTTCTGCGGCGCTCCAGTGGCGTTGAAGTTCGCCGGCGTGCCTCTCAACAGCGTCGAGGACTACTTGCCCATAGGGACGCGCCGTTGCGCGGTCACGCTGTCTTTCCTCGAGCGTGAGTTGGCGCAGTGCGGTGTATACCGCCGGGGGGAGATAGACCTCAGGAGGGGCGGTCCGGATCGGCACCGGGCTGCTGTCGCTGCGTGTTTTGGGTTTCCGACGGGGCGCAACGACCGGCTTTGAAGCCTCGGACTGCAGTTGGGGGGCTTCAGATTCAGCGTTCGGCAATTCTGGCGACGCGTCGTCCGACTCGGGGGGATCGGGCAACGCTGCGGGTGACGGTTCCAGTACGGTGGCCGCTGCTTCGCTTTCTTGGTCGTCCGGTGAGGGTGCGGACTGCGGGGCAGTCGTTTCGCCGACCGTTTCGGTGACGATGCTCAGTGTGGGGAGCAGATCGTCGAGATCTCCAAGAGCTCCGGGATCGAAAGCGGCCTTCCGGCGTCGTGCACTCACGCCACTCCCCCGGAGACTTCGTCCTTCTCCGCCGACGCCAACCGGCTGAGAACTTCTCGGGTAAGGGATTGGTAGTCACTCGCGAGACCGGACGGGTCTCGGGACCACAAACGCTCACCGAGGCGCTTCTTGTCGCGCAGCCGCTGGATCCGATTCTTCAGTTGATCCTCGGCGGCGGCGACCAGTTCCGCGGGGGTCAGGTGACGGATCCGGAGATCGACGGCGGCTGCACGATCAGAGCGAATGAAGGTTTCGAACGGCGCAGCGCCGCTACCTTCGAGCAGGTCCTCAACCTGCTCGAAAACTTCACGGTTCCGCGCTGTCGCGCGTGGGTTCGCATCAAAGAGCACGACACCGAGAAGTTGGATGAGGGAACCGTTCTCCCGTGCGCGAAGGTAGCGGGCCGCGAGGAGCTCCACTCCCGACAGGCTTGCATCGTCGTCCTTGGTCGGCACGAGGAGGTAACGCGCGGTACCCAGCAGTGCGTCGAGCAGTGGGGCGTCTCCGGGGCCCGAGTCGATCAGAATCAGGTCGTAGTGTTCGACGGACTGCAATTCGGTGAGGGTGGACACGAGGTTGCCCCGCAGATCCATTCCTGATTGGGCAGCGGTCGCCGCGATCGCGCCGATGACCGCGAGTGCCGGTCCTCCGGGGATGAGATCGAGGTTCGGTCGGACCTCTCGGGTGGGTTCGAGCGGGTGCGCGTACTGAAGGGCCATGCTGAGGCCCTTCCCGCGGTCTCCCTCAACTCCAAGATCGGAGGCTGTGACGTTTGCCTGCTGGTCCGCGTCAACGACGAGTACCCGGCGTCCGGCGGCTGAGACCATGCCTGCGACCGCTGCGACGATCGAGCTTTTGCCGACACCGCCCTTTTGGTTGGCGATGAGCACACTGCGCGGGGGCTGCGTTGGTGACATGCATAGCACGGTACGGCTGGCCGGTCTCCTAGATGGCCAACGACACGCCCCTGTCTAAGGGGGTGCAACACGTCATGAGTATCGCCGTTGCTAAGGCTATTACCCACGCCTGTTCAATGATGGTTGGGAAGGTTGCGCAACAGGTCTTGTTAAAGGTCTTTGTGAATGTTGTTGACAGTGGCCTCATAGGCCGTCTTTCGAAAGGTCGGGTTGATGTTCGTGTACACGGCCTATTCAAGGGCGGTGTATCAGGGCATGGTTAAGGTGGTTGCAGTGGTGGTAGCACAGGGCATAAACAAGGTGACTGTGACGATCATGTCACCTACGGTTTCAGCGGTGTTTGTTAAGGACGTTGCCAAGGCCATACTTAAGGCCATAGATATACGAGCAGTTCAGAGGGTATTTTGTTCGTTCAGATTGGCAGACGTGAACGGTTCACCTAGTGGCGAAATTAGTTCTCTTGTTGCCCGAATCTGCGCGGTGGGGGAGTGGTCTCTGCCTGCTCGACACAGACCATTCGGTGCCACGGTGGATCGTTCCCCGACACGGAGTGGCGAGGTAGGAACCTGGTCTTGCGGACGGCAGCCGAAGGTGGCCTGGCGCCTCTCGTGAAGCGCGTAGCCATAAACCTCCTGTTCAGAAGGGGAAATAACTCTCGTTGCTGAATACTCGGACGGGGGAGCGGGGGTGAGTGCCGGCTGCGGCGTCCTTCGCTGCGCCACCAAGAGTGCGAATGGCGTCCATGTTCAACTCCTGGATCGAGCTGCCACGAACATCTGACCTAAGGCCATATGCAAGGCCATATTGATGGCCATTAGCATGGTCGCCAATCCAGTCTCTTGTTGGCCGGGGCGATCGGTGAAGAGTGTCGCCGAGCACCGCCTGGAATCCGCTCTTAGGTGCGCGGCCACGCCTGGAACCAACCCACATTAGACCCGCCACACCCCTCCCGGTGTTACGTCACTTGACGAAACTCCAAAAGGGGCCGTTCTCCCGCTGTCAAGAAATTGACCGCCCCAGTCTCGGTAAACGGACGCCTGCAAACGGGTCTTGATAGCTCGGAGCGAGAAAAGGGCGTCGGGCACTTCGTCACGTCATCGTCAACGAGCGCAAAGCCGTCGGCGCAGTGCCTCCAACCAGTTATCGCGGTGCCCGCAAAAATGGGGAACCGTCGCACAACTCGTGCTGACCGCAGCCATCACGTCTGATGGCAACGAAATGCCTGGTCAAGAGGTTTCGGTGTGGTTTCTAGCAGTGGGATCTAGGCCCGTCTGCCCCTCGGCGAGCGGTAAGTATTCTGCGGAAACGGCGAAGGCAAGTAGCTAGGTCCAGTCACTTCCACAATCTGTTATCAGACCCACGCTAAAAGGAGCTCAGCACTCGATGTGAGGAAGAGTCCCCAGGTCAGGACCTCTTCCCAGAGTATAGGCGCCATCCGAGCAATGGAAGTTGCGATCGACTGTTGCGGGGAGCTGCCTCGGGTTCCATCAACGTCAGAAGGAAGTGTCAGGGGGTGGTCGTGTGAGGGTGTGGGGAGCGGGGTCCGCTTCAGTCGGCCGCGCGACCGGGGTGATGCACCGTGCATCACCACATCCGGCAAACGAGAACATCGCGTCCGCAGCTGTGCCAGCACGGCACGGCGTGGCGGATCCACGAAAACGACCGCTACGCCTGGAATGATGTGCACGTGAGCAATCACGATGTGTCACGCCCTGCAAGCTCGACGTCAGCGGAGGCCGTGCCTACCGTTCCGTCAGGCGGTGACGCGACGGAGTCGCTGCCGGGAGTTGACGATCGAATCGTCGCCGAACTCGACCGGCTGCAATCTGCCAGCACTGCACGAAATTACCGGCAGGACTGGGTTAGGTTCGCGAGTTGGTGCGCGCCCCGTGAAATTTCATTGATGCCGACCGATCCTCGTGCTGTCGCCGCCTATGTGCGTGAGAGCGCGGAGACGCGGTCCGAGGTGGGCGATCGGATGTACTCCATTGCGACATTGAGTCGGTGGGTGGCGTCCATCAACTATTGGCACCGCGCATCTGGATTGCCCCTGCCCGGTCGGTCGCCGTGTGTCAAAGACGCGCTCGCGAACGCGCGAAGGGCGTACAAGCAGAACGGTGACCGCCCGACCAAACGGGCGCACCCACTTCGTATCGGCGAGCTCGAAGGAATTGTCGATGCGAGCCGTCGTGACGCGACGACATGGGTCAAGCGTGCGCGCGAGCGCCGTGACAGCGCACTGTTGCTCATGGGTTTCGCGGGGGCACTTCGGCGCTGCGAGCTGTCCATGCTCACCATTGCCGACGTGGCCCAGTGCGGAGACGGGGATCTTCGCGTCCAGATTCCAGGTCCGCACGGGGGTCTGGTCGATGGCTTGATCAACCATGTCGAGTCATCGCGGGATCACACAATGTGCGCGCCGTGTGCCTACAGGCGCTGGCTCGAGGTGGTTTCGGCTGTCGACGGCTTCGGTCGTCCAGGTGTGATTCGGTTGCTCCAGCACCACGAGGAGTTCGAAGGCCACGTCTGCCTTTCCGTAGCGCCAGTTGTCCAGGATCCGGCGTTACCGGTTTTCCGTGCGATCCGTGCGAACGGCAACATAAACTCGGGCGCGCTCTCGGGCGCTGCAATTCATGCCGCGATACGGCGGCGCGCAGCCCTTGCCGGCCATTCCCACGAGTTCGTCGAAAGGGTAGGGGGAGAGTCGTTGCGGGCCGGCTCTGCTGCGGGGCGCCTGGACAACGACTCGCAGCGCTGCCGATCTTTGCGCCGCACGGCTTAGAGCGTGTCTCATGTGGGGAGTTTCTTGAAGCAGGTGAGTGCGGCGGCGAGGTGAAGGAAGCCGGCGAAGTGTTCGCCGTGGCGTTCGTAGCGGATGGTCATACGTCGGTAGCCGGTGAGCCAGGCAATGGTGCGTTCGATCTTCCACCGGTACCGGCCGAGGCGGTCGTTTCGCTCGATGCCGCGGCGGGCGATCCGCGGGACGATGCCTTGTTCGCGCAGCCACCGTCGGTGAATGTCGTAGTCGTAGCCCTTGTCGGCGCGAAGCTTTCCCGGCTTGCGTCGGCGTGGTCCGCGCCTGGACTTCGTTGCCGGAATCGCTGCCACCATTGGTTGCAGCATCGTGCTGTCGTGGGTGTTCGCCCCGGTCACGCCCACGACCAGTGGGATTCCGTTTGTTTCGGACAGGACGTGGATCTTCGATCCCTTCTTGCCGCGGTCGACGGGACTGGGGCCGGTCAGCGATCCCCCCTTTTTGCCCGGACGCTTGCCGCGTCCAGGATTGCTGCCGTCCAGTCGAGTTCGCCCGCACTACCGAGTTGGTCGAGCACCTTACGATGCAGTTTTTCGAACACCCCGGCTGCCACCCACGCGGTAAACCTTCGGTGCGCAGTAGGAACCGTGACCCCGAACGAGGGCGGCAGGTGCCGCCACGCACATCCGCTGGTGAGCACGTACACGATCGCGGTGAACACCGCCCGGTCATCGGCCGGCGCACTGCCGCCTCCCTGTGGCCGGGCGACAAAAGGCGGTATCAACGGTTCGACTATCTCCCACAACGCATCCGGAAACAACCTCAGTGACAACTCATCTACCACGCGTCACATTATGTCCCACACATCACTTCATCCACATGAGACACGCTCT
>NZ_JBLWIT010000067.1:0-3159 GCF_048381435.1 Rhodococcus mengyinensis
TGATCATCCGTTCAGATCTGTTGACAGGAGAGGGCATGGCTCGCATTCCCGCCGCCGAACGCCGCGCCGAACTGGTGGCGGCGGCCGTGCGCGTGATCGCCGCCGATGGGGTCGACGGCGCCACCACCCGCCGCATCGCACAGGAGGCGAACGCCCCGCTGGCCACCCTGCACTACTGCTTCGCCACGAAGGAGGTGCTGTTCGCGGCGGTCTTCGAGCACGTCGCCGGACAATATCGAGAAGTGCTGACGCGCAACGATGTCCATGGCGACGTGGCGATCACCGCGCGCGCCCTGTTACGCGGCGTGATGGAGTGGTACCTGGCGAATCCGGACTTCGGCGCGGCGATCGTCGAGCTGATCAGCTGGGGCCAGCGCCAGGAAGGCCAGCAGGCCGAGATGGTGTACAACGAGGCATCCGCGACCCTGCGAGCGATCCTGGAGGCCGCCGCAACCGCTGCGGGCCAGCCGGTCGACCCGGGCACCATCGACGCACTGACGTACATCGTGTCCACATTGTCGGACGGATTCGCGCTCAACTGGCTGGTGTTCACCGACCCCACAGCGGCGGAACGACAGATCGACCTCATCCTCGGCGTGCTCGACGCCTGGATGGCCGCCCACCTCGGCAACACCTCCGCCCCGGCGGCCAGTCCCTCGCAGGCCTCCCCCGCCAAGCTCGTGTCCTGAATGAGCGTGGAGTGATGATGAGCGCCACGGCAGCGGCCGCCCGCACGAATCATCGCGCCAGGTCTGGGGCGGCAACGGAGCCAGCCACTTTCAGGACGCGGCAGCACCGACGCGCCGACCGGACCGGGCGCGTGAGACCAGCACGCTCACCACGACGAGCAGGGCGAGGAGTCCCGATAACCAGTAGCCGATGCCGTAGAGGCCCTTGGCAGCGACCTCGAGACCGGTTCCGACCACCGGAACCAGCGAGGCGCTGAGGTCGGCGCTGACCAGCGCCGTGCCGAAGGCGAACCCCACGGCCATGGACGTGCCGGCGATACCGGCCGCCATCCCGGCTTTCTCCTCGGGCACTGCCATCTGCACCATGGTGAACCCCGCTGCGTAGCCGATTCTGATCCCGAGACCCATGACGGCAGCACCCACGAGGTAGTGCCACTGCTGGTCGTGCGCGACGGCGAGCCAGGCCAGCCCCGATGCACTGATGAGCGCTCCGATGACGAAGACGGTCACACCACGGCCGTTGAACAAGGCGCGGTCGAGTACGCTTCCGCGGATCAGGAACGCCGCCGCGAAAGGTGCCATGAGCCAGCCGGTCTGCAGCGCGCTGAGCCCGAGTCCGTAGGCGTCCGCGGGACGAAGATTTTCGGGAGTGATCTGGGCGTACGTGCTGAGCAGCAGCAGAAAGGCCGAGTTCACCGCCGCGAACAATGCGATACACAAGCACGACGCGGTGACCAAAGGCGCCTTCATCAGTGCGACGTCGAACACCGCCGAGGTCGAGCGGCGCTCGACGCGCACCCAGGCGATGCCGCCGACGATGCCGGCCATCAACGGAATGAGTGCCGCGATGCCCCACACGAGTCCTTGTGTCAGAGTCAGCAGGATCGCTGCGACCCAAGCGATCATCCACACCGTGCCGAGTACCGCGATGCGGCCGGAACGCTCAGCAGGCGGGGTGTGTGGGATCACGGCACAGCACGCAATGGCCGTCACTGCGCACACTATGGTGAGGATGACGAAAAAGCCTCGCAGCGACAGACTCTCGACGATGAAGCCACCGCCGATCATGCCCACGACGATGCCGACACCGGTGGCGATGACCAGAACCGCGACACCCACCGTGATGCCGTCCTCGCCGAGATTGCGGCGCAGGAAACCGAGTGGAAGCAGCTGCGCCGCGCCCCCGAATCCCATGAGAATACAGCCGACCAGAAGGGTCGAGTACGAGTCGCCGGCAGCCGGAACGAGCGCGCCGACCGCAAGGAATGTGGACGCCGCCACCGCGGCGTTACGGTCGCCGTACAGATCGGCGAGGCGCGGCAGCAAGATGAAGCCCGCTCCCCCGCCGAGGGTCAGCGCCGTGTAGAGCCACGTCGTCTCGGCCACTGTGGCGAGGCCATACTGCGCCTGGATGATCGGCAACAGCGGCGGCAGGATGAAGATGACCGCGTTGGTCAGGACGATCAGCAGCGTGCCGACACCGATGAGCACTGCCTTGTTCGGCGCGGGGCCAGTCCCCGCACGGCCGGGTCCGGATTGCTGGTGGATCTCTGTCATGAATTGCTTCCTTCGATAAGCACGCCGCCGTCTCGCATGATCATGTCGACCATGGCTTCGGTGGTGGCGTCGGGAGTCAGACACGTGAGTTCGTCGGTCATGACGGGTCTGTGCCCTTCGAAACCGGTGTTGGTCACATCGGAGTGCGCCGACCCGTCCATGTGATCCGGCTCATACCGTAAGCCAAGTGAGTCGTCTGATCAAGGCATATGACTATTTGTTTCGCGTTGTTGCCCGCACCGCACGACGGTTCTTTGGGAAAATATGGCAGCCCGCCTACCGTTGCGACTGGTAGCGTGGAACCGACTTGATCATCCGTTCAGATCTGTTGACAGGAGAGGGCATGGCTCGCATTCCCGCCGCCGAACGCCGCGCCGAACTGGTGGCGGCGGCCGTGCGCGTGATCGCCGCCGATGGGGTCGACGGCGCCACCACCCGCCGCATCGCACAGGAGGCGAACGCCCCGCTGGCCACCCTGCACTACTGCTTCGCCACGAAGGAGGTGCTGTTCGCGGCGGTCTTCGAGCACGTCGCCGGACAATATCGAGAAGTGCTGACGCGCAACGATGTCCATGGCGACGTGGCGATCACCGCGCGCGCCCTGTTACGCGGCGTGATGGAGTGGTACCTGGCGAATCCGGACTTCGGCGCGGCGATCGTCGAGCTGATCAGCTGGGGCCAGCGCCAGGAAGGCCAGCAGGCCGAGATGGTGTACAACGAGGCATCCGCGACCCTGCGAGCGATCCTGGAGGCCGCCGCAACCGCTGCGGGCCAGCCGGTCGACCCGGGCACCATCGACGCACTGACGTACATCGTGTCCACATTGTCGGACGGATTCGCGCTCAACTGGCTGGTGTTCACCGACCCCACAGCGGCGGAACGACAGATCGACCTCATCCTCGGCGTGCTCGAC
>NZ_JBLWIT010000068.1:0-8641 GCF_048381435.1 Rhodococcus mengyinensis
CCGATGCCGAAGCCGAGGGAGCCGTGGCGTTCGATGAGTTCGAAGAACACGGTGGGGCGGTCGACGAGGGGTTTGGTGAAGATCTGCAGCAGGTAGCCGTCCTCGTCGCGGTCGACGAGGATGCCGCGTTTCTGCAGTTCGGCGATCGGGGCGCGGACGTTGCCGATCCGGGCCCGCAGGTCGGGGTCCTCGTAGTAGGAGTCGGGGGTGGCCAGGAATTCGACGCCCTCGGCGGTGAGCTGGTCGACGGCGGTGAGGATGTCATTGGTGGCCAGCGCCAGGTGCTGGGCGCCGGGACCGCGGTAGAAGTCGAGGTATTCGTCGATCTGCGAGCGTTTCTTGGCGAGGGCGGGTTCGTTGAGGGGGAACTTGACCCGGTGGTTGCCGTTGGAGACGACCTTGGACATCAGGGCGGAGTAGTCGGTGGCGATGTCCTCGCCGACGAACTCGGCCATGTTCGTAAAGCCCATGACTCGGTTGTAGAAGTCGACCCAGTGGTCCATCTTGCCGAGTTCGACGTTGCCGACGACGTGGTCGAGGGCCTGGAACAGCCGCTTGGGGGCGCCGTCCCGTTTGGTGTGCGACGACGCCCGCGAGGTGTAGCCGGGCAGGTAGGGGCCGGTGTAGTTGCTGCGGTCGACGAGGGTGTGGCGGGTGTCGCCGTAGGTGGCGATCGCGGCGAGGCGGACGGTGCCGTGCTCGTCGGTCACCTCGTGCGGTTCGTCGAGGACGGTGGCGCCCTGGGCGCGGGCGTGGGCGATGCACTTGTCGACGTCGGGGACGGCGAGGGCGATGTCGACGACGCCGTCGCCGTGGGTGCGGTGGTGCTCGATCAGGGGGCTGTCCGGGTTCACGGCGCCTTTGATGACGAAGCGGACGGCGCCGGATTCGAGGACGAAACTGTGGTGGTCGCGGTTGCCGGTGGTGGGTCCGGAGTAGGCGACGAGGGTCATCCCGAACGCGGACTGGAAGTAGTGGGCGGTCTGGGTGGCGTTGCCGACCACCCAGACGACGGCGTCCCAGCCGCTGACCGGGAACGGGTCGCGGGTGCCGTCGTACTCGACGAGCCCGACCAGTTGCTCGAGCTGGCCGAGGTCGAGACCTGCCAGGCGTTCCTTGTCGGTGAGAGTCTGCTCGATCGTCATCGCTGTCTTCCTGGTTCGAGGGACGGGGTATGGCTTGTTGCCTGGGTCACTACGAAAACCCACCCCGCCCACATAGGCAACCGGGCCAGCAGAAGCTAGCCACAGTGCCATCTTCGGCGACCCCGGAACCACTTTTCTTATACAGTCGGACTAGTTGAATCCGCCCGGAGAGGTCTGGCCATGAAGGACGCAGTGCAGTTGGACGAGCTCGACTTCGCCCTTCTCGACGCCATGCACGACGACCCGAAGGCCGGCGTGCTGGAGCTGTCGCGCCGGATCAAGGTCGCGCGGGCCACCGTTCAGGCGCGGGTGCGCAAACTCGAGGAGTCGGGCGTGATCGCCGGGTACGAGCCGCGTCTCGACATCGCGGCCGCGGGGTTCGACGTGCAGGCGTTCGTCACGCTGGAGACGGCGCAGGGCGCGCTCGACTCCGTGACGTCGGAACTGGAGTCGATTCCCGGCGTGCTCGAGGCCTTCGCGACCACCGGTTCGGGCGACATCCTGTGCCGCATCGCGGCGGGTTCCCACCTCGGGCTGCAGCAGACGCTGATCGATCTGAACAAGTCGAGCGTCGTCGCCCGGTCCACCAGCGTGATGGTGCTGTCGGTGATCGTCCCGTACCGGTCGATGCCTCTCCTGCGGACCCTCGACCGGCCGCGCTCGGCGAAGGCCCCGGCCTATCGCACAACGCCCGCCGAACCGGATTAGCAACGCGATCATCGGTTCTGCTGCACAAACTGAATAGAAAATCCTGGAACTTCTTTCTCGGTGATGTTCATCGTGGCTACGTGCCGCCCGGCCGGTTGCGGCGCACGAGTGGTGCCCGACACAGTGATCGCCGTAACAGCGCGGGCAGCGGTCGGGAACACCGACCGGGTCGCCCCGAGCCCCCGGCAGTCGAGAAACCGAGAGAAGCCATGAAGAATCTGCTCACCCGATTCGAAGAGAAGGCCCCCGAGATCGTCTTCGAGTGGCACGACACGGAGACCTCCGCACGCGGATGGACGGTGATCAACTCGCTGCGTGGCGGCGCTGCCGGCGGCGGCACCCGGATGCGTCGCGGTCTCGACCGGCGCGAGGTGGAGTCGCTCGCGAAGACCATGGAGGTCAAGTTCACCGTCTCGGGTCCGGCCATCGGCGGCGCGAAGTCGGGCATCGACTTCGACCCGACCGACCCGCGCAAGGACGAGGTGCTGCGACGCTGGTTCAAGGCCGTGACCCCGCTCCTCAAGGCGTACTACGGCACCGGCGGCGACCTGAACGTCGACGAGATGGCCGAGGTCGTGCCGATCACCGAGAGCTACGGCCTGTGGCATCCGCAGGAAGGCGTCGTCAACGGGCACTTCGCGGCCAGCGATCGTGAGCGGGTGCAGCGGGTCGGACAGCTGCGCCTGGGTGTCGCGAAGGTCGTCGAGGATGCGCGGTTCACTCCCGATCCGCACGCGAAGTACACGGTGTCCGACCTGATCACGGGCTGGGGTGTCGCCGAATCGGTGCGGCACTACTACCGGATCTACGGCGGCGAACTGGCCGGCAAGCGCGTGATCATGCAGGGCTGGGGCAACGTCGGCGCCACCGCCGCGTACTACCTGGCGCAGTCCGGGGCCCGGATCGTCGGCATCCTCGACCGCAACGGTGGGCTGTCGAACACCGACGGCTACGACTTCGAGCAGATCCGCGCGCTGTTCCTGGCCAAGGAGGGCAACGAACTGCGCTCGGCAGGCACGGTGCCGTTCGAGGAGATCAACGAGACGATCTGGAGTTCCGGCGCCGAGATCTTCCTGCCCTGCGCCGCATCACGTCTCGTGACCCGCGACCAGGTGGACCGGCTGATCGCCGGTGGCCTGGAGGTGGTGGCGAGCGGAGCCAACGTGCCGTTCGCGGACGACGAGATCTTCTACGGCCCCATCTACGAGTACGCCGACAAGAGTGTGGCCGTCGTCCCCGACTTCATCGCCAACTGCGGTATGGCCCGGGCGTTCGCGCTGCTGATGGAGGGCGACATCGAGGTGTCGGACGAGGCGATCTTCGGTGACGTCTCCGCCACCGTCGCGACGGCGCTCGAGCGGTGCTTCGCGCGTTCGTCGCAGCCGACCGGAATCGCCGGTACCGCGTTCGAGATCGCACTCGATCAGCTCGTCTGACGGCCGGGAGCCCCCATGAACACCGTGCACGACCCACCGAAATCCTCTGGCCTGCAGCAGGCGATGAAACCACGCCAGCTGGTGATGATGAGCCTGGGCGGCGCGATCGGCGCCGGACTGTTCGTCGGCTCCGGTGCCGGCATCGCCGTCGCCGGGCCCGCCGTGCTCGTCTCCTTCCTCATCGCCGGATTCCTCGTCGTCCTCGTGATGCGGATGATGGGCGAGATGGTGGCCGCCGACCCCGACAGCGGCGCGTTTTCCGTCCACGCCGAGAACGCGATGGGCCCGGTCGCCGGCCGGACGATCGGCTGGCTCTACTGGGTGCAGGTCGTCATCGTGGTGGCCGCGGAAGCGACCGCGGCGGCGGCGATCACCGCCGCCTCCATACCCGCAGTGCCGCAATGGGCGGCAGCCCTCGCGTACATGAGTGTGCTGACCGCCGTGAACCTGGCGGGCGTCTCCCGTTTCGGCGA
This sequence comes from Rhodococcus mengyinensis, assembly GCF_048381435.1. Taxonomy (NCBI): domain Bacteria; kingdom Bacillati; phylum Actinomycetota; class Actinomycetes; order Mycobacteriales; family Nocardiaceae; genus Rhodococcus; species Rhodococcus mengyinensis. The sequence goes on from NZ_JBLWIT010000068.1 coordinate 3,763, forward strand.
GTTCGAATTCTGGTTCGCCGCACTGAAGATCGTCGCGATCGTCGCGTTCCTGGCGGTCGGTTCCGCGATGATCCTCGGCTGGATTCCCAGCTTCGACGCGCCCGGCCTGTCGAACCTCACCGGTCACGGCGGGTTCGCCCCCAACGGTATCACCGGCATCGCGGCCGGCCTGCTGATCGTGGTCTTCGCGTTCGGCGGCACCGAGGTGATGGCCATCGCGGCCGCCGAGACGTCGGAACCGCGACGCAACGTGAGCCGGGCGGTGCGGTCCATCGTGTGGCGGATCCTGGTGTTCTACGTCGGTTCCGTCCTCATCATGGTGGCGGTGCTGCCGTGGACCGCCGACGAACTCGCGACGGGACCGTTCGTCGCGGTCCTGAACGCCGCGCACGTGCCCGGAGCCGGCGCCGTCATGACCGTCGTCGTGGTCATCGCATTGCTGTCGTCGCTGAACGCCATGCTGTTCAGTGGCTCCCGGATGATCTACTCGCTGTCCGAGCGTGGGGCGGCGGCGAAGGTGTTCGGCCGGGTGTCGGGCAACGGCGTTCCCCGCGTGGCGGTGCTGGCGTCGGTGACGTTCGGGTTCGTCACCGTCGTCCTCAACTACCTGGCCCCGGATCGTGTTCTGCCGCTGCTGCTCAACGCGGTCGGCTCGACGATCCTGGTGCTCTGGACGTTCGTCACCGTCTCGCAGATCGTGTTGCGGCGGCGCGCCGAGAAGTCGGGCCGGACGGATCTGCCGCTGAAGATGTGGGGCTTCCCGTATCTGTCGTACGTCGCCCTCGCGCTTCTGGCCGCAGTCGCGGTGCTGGCGTTGTTCGACGACGCGGCACGCAACCAGCTGTTCGCGACGCTCACGTTCACGTGTGCGATCACACTGGCCTGCTGGGTGCTCGGACGCAGGCAACGCGGTGCGGCCGCCGACACCACGCCGGAGAAGACGCCCGAGACCGTCGGCTGAGACGACATTGCGGTCTCACGGATGTCGAGGGGTCATCCGTGGGGCCGCGGCGGTCTCCCGCTGAGCGGACACCTTCCGGTCACCGCACGTCCCCGCGGCCTACCGTCGGCTGCACAGACGAAGGGCCGGGAATGACCACACATCCAGACGTTTTCACTCCAGCCACGCTGGGCCCCATCACGTTACGCAATCGGGTCATCAAGTCGGCCACGTTCGAGGGCCGCACTCCCGAAGCACTGGTCACCGACGAACTGATCGAATTCCACCGCCGACCCGCGGCGGGTGGGGTCGGGATGTCGACGGTGGCCTACTGCGCCGTGGCACCGGAGGGTCGCACCGAACGCGGGCAGTTGTGGATGCGCCCGGACGCCGTGCCCGGGCTGCGCAGGCTCACCGACGCCATCCACGCCGAGGGTGCGGCCGCATCCGCCCAACTCGGGCACGCCGGACCCGTCGCGAACGAGAAGTCCACCGGACTGCCGGCGCTCGCACCCTCTAGGTCGTTCAACCCGCTCAGCATGCGGATGATCCGCAGCGCCACCACCGCAGACATCACCCGGATCACCGCCGCCCACGGAACCGCGGCGCGGCTCGCCGTCGAGTCCGGATTCGACGCCGTCGAGATCCACTTCGGCCACAACTACTTCGCCAGTGCGTTTCTCAGCCCGAAGCTGAACCGTCGCACCGATTCCTACGGCGGATCACTCGAGAACCGGGCCAGGGTGGTGCGGGACGTCGCCCGGACCGTGCGCGACGCCGTCGGCGGCCGGGTCGCGATCCTCGCCAAGCTGAACATGGACGACGGCGTCCCCGGCGGGTTCTGGCTGGACGAGGCCATCCAGGTGGCCAGACTGCTGGAGCACGACGGCAGCGTCGACGCCCTCGAACTCACTATGGGCAGTTCACTTCTCAACCCGATGTACCTGTTCAAGGGTGACGCGCCGGTGCGGGAGTTCGCGGCCGCCATGCCGCAGCCGGTCCGCCTCGGCGTGCAACTGCTCGGGAAGTCGATGATCCACGCCTACCCGTACCGCGACCTGTTCATGCTCGAGCACGCACGCCAGATCCGTGCGGCGGTGACCTTGCCGCTCGTCTTGCTCGGCGGAGTCACCGACCGGGCGGGAATGGACACCGCCATGGCCGAGGGCTTCGAATTCGTCGCCATGGCCCGGGCGCTGCTGCGCGAACCCGACCTGGTGAACCGCATCCGGTCCGAGTCCCACACCCAGTCGTTGTGCATCCACTGCAACAAGTGCATGCCCACGATCTTCAGCGGAGCGCGCTGCGTGCTCGTCGAGTGATCACCAGCTCGTCTGCGCCAGAACCGCATCCAGCGCCGCGTAGCTCTCGTTCATGCCACTTTCCATACCGGACTGCAGCATGCCGTCGCGCTCTTCGGGAGTGTGGAACTGACTGACCACGGACAGCTTGGTGCGTCCGTCGCCGAGGTCGGTGTAGGTGTTGTTCTCGACGATGACGTGGCCGGGCATGCCGTCCCACTCGAACGTGTACACCAGGCGCTCTTCCGGGGTGATGTCCCGGAATCTGCCCTCGAAGCCGTGGGTTTCGCCGTCCGAATGTTCGACGAAGCGCCAGTGCCCGCCGCGCTCGAATTCCCAGCGCTCGAGGTCGAGTTCGTTTCCGCGGCCCCACCACTGGGCGAGCAGTTCCGGTCTCGTGAATGCGGCCCACACGCGGTCGCGGGGAGCGTTGAAGATGCGTTCGACGTGGATCTCCCGGTCCGTCGGCGTCGAGACGGTCGCGGTCGTGGGGGTCTGCGAGGTGCTCATGACGTGCCTTCCGTTCGATTGAGGAATTCGTCCAGACGGTCCAGGCGCCCTTCGAGCGACAGCTGGTAGTCGCGGATCCAGGCCACCTCACGCTCGAGGGAATTGGTCCCCAACATGCAGTACCGCACCCGGCCACGTTTCTCGGTCACGACCATCCCCGCCTCTTCGAGCAGTCGCACGTGTTTCTTGATGCCGGTGAGCGTCATCTCGAAGAGTTCGGCCAGGTCACTGATCGAGCAGGCGCCCTCGCCGAGCCGACGGAGGATCCCACGTCGCGTGGGGTCTGCCAGTGCGGCGAACGTGGCGTCGAGAATCGGATACTGAACCATAGAGTTCAGTGTTGCACGCGCGTGGCGCTCCGTCAACGGTTTCGGTACGAATCGGTAGCGGTCCGGACACCCGCGTGCCGCAGAGGTGGACGTCCGAATCCGTCGGTGCACGTCCGCGCCGGAGAGAGGCGGGAATGACATCACGCACCCTTCCTCACGGCCCGATGAGGTGTTCACCCATGGGCCCGTTGCGCTCACCTGTGGGCCCGCGGTCCGACTCGGACGCGGTGTTCTCACCCAGCGAGGGTGCCGTGCTGGAACGGTATCCGGGCGGGTAGTCCAAGTCGGACAGGGTGATCGTGCGCCGGCACCCGCTGGGGCTTTCGGTGTGCAGGAGGTCGTCGGCATACGCTACGGCGCGCGCGCATCGAGATAGGTAGAGAGCGGCGCTGTTGGTGCGTGCTGTCCTTCGGTGTCGCGTCGCTGGCGAGCCTCGTCGGCACCGGAGCATCGATCGACCAGCGCCTGCTCACGCTTACCTCAGTGCCGCTTGGGGCCTGTCCTTCGGCGGAGCTGCCAGCCTGCTGCAGATCGCAATGTCGCGCGTCGCCGGCACCGCTGTCGATTCCGCTCATCGGTCATGGTCACCGGTGCCATTTTTGTTCGTGGACGCCACAACGCCTTCCCACCTTGCACACCCATGACGGACGCTGACCACAATGCTCACTGGACGCCCGGTTGTACGCTTCGCGGGCTGGGATCATCCCGCCTCGTTCGACCGCCTCCGCGTCTCCTCGAGGCGTTGCCGCTGCCGGACCCCGTACGCCGCCTCCTTGACGGCGGCGTCGTCCTCGAGACCCGACCCGAGCGCCCCACCGATGGTGGCAATGGACGCCAGCAGCCAGGTGAGCGTCAGGTAATCGGAGAAGTTCACCGCGCGCCCGAGAATGCGGGACAGCAGTTCCGGGGGAAGAGCGAGGCACGTGGTGAACAGCAGCAGGCCGAACAGCGCCACGTGCAGCACGATGACGCCGATGACGCCGATGACCAGGGTGACTACGGTCGCGGTGTTGTACAGCACCGAACGATCACGCTCCTCCGGCGACTTCGGCCGCTCCCACAGTTCGTGATCGAGGATCAGCCACAGAATCATCGCCACGATCGACAGGACCGTCGCCGCACTCATACGCCATGGGCCCATCGTGTCCGCGAACAACCAGATCGTCTCGGTGGCCAGGGCGATCGCACCCGTGGCGAACGCGCCGACGAGCACCTTCGACAGTCCGGTGACCAGTCGCCACGGCCGGTTGACCCGCACCATCCCCGACAGCAGTCGCAGTCGCCGCAGTCCCGCGGGCGCGAAGTACCGGATACCGTCCTCAATCTGCACAGACGGGAACCGCCGCGCCGCGCCGGGGGGCTTGAGTTCCGGTTCCCCGAGGATGCGGGCGATCGCGAGTTCGGTGACGGTGCGGACGCGGCGCTCGATGTTGACGCCGCCCACTCCGGCGACGGAGATGAGCGCGAATTTGTGGTCGGCGCTGACTTCGGCCACCACGGGTAGGGTGTCCTCGCGTCGCGGCAGATCGGTGAGGTACACGACGATGTCTTCCTCTTCGGAGGACGGATCGACTGTGTCGATGACATCAGCGAAGTCTGCTTGCTCGTCGGGCAGGTACGGTTTGCGGCGTACGCACGTCGTCCACCGGCGCCCGACCCGGTCAGAGCTGCGCAGGCGTTCCGGCAGGTACTCCGCAATGCGTTCGGCAACAGCCGCAGGTTTGCCCGGATCCGCGATGAACAGCACCGAGGCCTGCTCACCCGCGGCACCGGAGCGCCCTTCCTGCAAATGCTCGTTC
>NZ_JBLWIT010000069.1:0-31317 GCF_048381435.1 Rhodococcus mengyinensis
CCGATGCCGAAGCCGAGGGAGCCGTGGCGTTCGATGAGTTCGAAGAACACGGTGGGGCGGTCGACGAGGGGTTTGGTGAAGATCTGCAGCAGGTAGCCGTCCTCGTCGCGGTCGACGAGGATGCCGCGTTTCTGCAGTTCGGCGATCGGGGCGCGGACGTTGCCGATCCGGGCCCGCAGGTCGGGGTCCTCGTAGTAGGAGTCGGGGGTGGCCAGGAATTCGACGCCCTCGGCGGTGAGCTGGTCGACGGCGGTGAGGATGTCATTGGTGGCCAGCGCCAGGTGCTGGGCGCCGGGACCGCGGTAGAAGTCGAGGTATTCGTCGATCTGCGAGCGTTTCTTGGCGAGGGCGGGTTCGTTGAGGGGGAACTTGACCCGGTGGTTGCCGTTGGAGACGACCTTGGACATCAGGGCGGAGTAGTCGGTGGCGATGTCCTCGCCGACGAACTCGGCCATGTTCGTAAAGCCCATGACTCGGTTGTAGAAGTCGACCCAGTGGTCCATCTTGCCGAGTTCGACGTTGCCGACGACGTGGTCGAGGGCCTGGAACAGCCGCTTGGGGGCGCCGTCCCGTTTGGTGTGCGACGACGCCCGCGAGGTGTAGCCGGGCAGGTAGGGGCCGGTGTAGTTGCTGCGGTCGACGAGGGTGTGGCGGGTGTCGCCGTAGGTGGCGATCGCGGCGAGGCGGACGGTGCCGTGCTCGTCGGTCACCTCGTGCGGTTCGTCGAGGACGGTGGCGCCCTGGGCGCGGGCGTGGGCGATGCACTTGTCGACGTCGGGGACGGCGAGGGCGATGTCGACGACGCCGTCGCCGTGGGTGCGGTGGTGCTCGATCAGGGGGCTGTCCGGGTTCACGGCGCCTTTGATGACGAAGCGGACGGCGCCGGATTCGAGGACGAAACTGTGGTGGTCGCGGTTGCCGGTGGTGGGTCCGGAGTAGGCGACGAGGGTCATCCCGAACGCGGACTGGAAGTAGTGGGCGGTCTGGGTGGCGTTGCCGACCACCCAGACGACGGCGTCCCAGCCGCTGACCGGGAACGGGTCGCGGGTGCCGTCGTACTCGACGAGCCCGACCAGTTGCTCGAGCTGGCCGAGGTCGAGACCTGCCAGGCGTTCCTTGTCGGTGAGAGTCTGCTCGATCGTCATGATGGTGCCTTTCCTGGCAAGGGTTTTCGGATACCGGGGATGTGCGTGCGACTGCGCACCGGGGGAGTGGCGAATGCCTGACACAGAGGTAACCGGGCCCCGATCCGGTCGTCAACCGACACCCGGACAACTAGCCGCATCGACGGATGCGGGTGGTCGCGCACCGGCTTTCCTATACAATCTGAATACTTCAATGGGGCAATAGAAATGGACTGCGATGGTTGCGCGGAGTGAGATCGGCGTCGGAGTGCTCGCCCGTGCGGTGGCGATCCTCGACGTCGTCGAGTCGAGCCCGATGGGCGCGAGCGACCTCGCCCGTGAACTCGACCTGTCCCTCTCGACCACGTACCGGCTGGCGACCGACATGGTCAAGCACGGCCTCCTGCGCAAGGATCAGGAAGGCCGATTCTATCTGGGGCAGCGATTCGTCACCACGGCGTTGAGCGACCTCGCGATCCCGGCGCTGCGGGAATTGAGTGAAACGACAGGGGAATCCGCGCAGTTGTGGGTTCGCCGGGGCGAATCCCGTCTCTGCGCCGCGAGCGTCGATTCCCAGCACGAACTGCGGGTGGCACTGCCAGTCGGAACGTTGGTCCCGCTACCGCAGGGGTCGAGCGGCCACGTGCTGTCCGGAGACTGGGAGGCCGACCCCGAAGCCGTGAAATCGGGTTGGTGGGTGTCGGTTTCGGAACGGACACCGGGATCCGCGTCTATCAGTGCGCCGGTCCGCAGGCACGACGAGATCGTGGCCGCCGTCTGCGTGTCGGGTCCCGAGGGGCGGATGGGGAAGAACCTGGGTGCGTCGATGGGCCGCGCGGTCGTCGCCGCCGCGCGGCAGATCGAGAAATCCGTCCCGGGCGACTGAGTCGCTCAGGCGATGTCGAACGTGGTGACGTCCGCCGACCGATGTTGCTGCGCCAGTTGACGGTAGACCGCGGCGTTGGCGGCGTTGTGGGCCACCTCGTCGTCGGTCAGTTCGCGACGCACCTTCGCGGGCACGCCGGCGACGAGTGAGCGCGGCGGAATTCGCGTGCCCTCGAGTACCAGCGCGCCGGCGGCGACCAGCGACTGCTCGCCGATCACCGCTCCGTTGAGGACGGTGGCCCCCATGCCCACGAGGGCGCCGTCTCCCACGGTGCAGCCGTGCAGGACGGCGTTGTGCCCCACACTGACGTCCCGGCCGACGACGACGGGGAAGCCCGGATCGACGTGAACGGCCACTCCGTCCTGAATGTTGCTGCCCTCGCCGAGGGTGATGGAATCGCAATCGGCACGCAGCACCGCGCCGTACCAGACGCTGGTCTCCGCGCCGAGTGTTGCGGCGCCGATCACCGCGGCGGTCGGCGCGACCCACGTGGTCTTCTCCGCGCGCGGCGAACGTCCATCGATCGCAACGACGTGTGGTTCTCTCACCGTGTTCTCCTCCTGTCGAGCAGCGGATTCCTGCTGCATTTCGCAGCGTCCCGTCGTCCATTGTCGTGTGGCGCGGACTCCGGGCATTGCCAATTGTGACTGCTACCACTACCGTCATTCTTATCAGACGGGAATCCAACTGCCAAATAATGAGAATTAGCAGGTAGGAACCCAGTCGTCATCCAGTACAGATCGACGAGGGAGAACTCTCACATGCAGGTCCCAGAGAACGGCCCACTGCACGGCATCCGTGTGCTGGAACTCGGCAACTTCATCGCAGCCCCCATGGCGAGCCGCATCTTCGCCGACTTCGGCGCCGAGGTCGTCAAGATCGAGCGACCGGGCGTCGGCGACGAACTGCGGGGCTGGCGTCGCCGCCGCGGCGCGACGTCGATGATGTTCCGCACGATCGCGCGCAATAAGCGGTCCGTCACCCTCGACCTCCGGACCGACGAGGGCCGCGCGATCATTCTCGACCTCGCCGCGAAGTCGGATGTCGTCATCGAGAACTTCCGTCCAGGGACGCTCGAGCGGTGGAGAATCGGGCCCGACCAGCTGACGGCCGCCAACCCCGACATCGTGCTGGTCCGGATCTCCGGCTACGGGCAGACGGGCCCGTACCGGGAGCGCACCGGCTTCGGCGGCGTCGCCGAGGCCTTCGGCGGACTGCGGCACGTCACCGGCTATCCGGACCGTCAATCGGTCCGGGCGGCCGCCCCCATCGCCGACACGCTCGCCGGACTGCACGGCGCGATCGGCGCCCTGATGATGTTGCTGGCCAAGGCAAGGCAGGGCGATCACTCGACCCCGCGCGTCGCGGACGTGGCCCTCTACGAATCGGTGTTCATGGCGATGGAATCCCTCGTCCCCGACTACGACGCGTACGGCATGGTCCGAGAACGGACCGCGGGCAACCTGCCCGGCGTGGTGCCCAGCGGCGTCTATCCGTGCGACGGTGGCTCCGTCATGATCGCCGGCAACTCGAGTGGCGTGTTCGGCCGGTTGATGCAGGCCGTGGGGCGTGGCGATCTCGCCGACGATCCCGAACTCGCCGACGGTGATCAGCGATTCCGTCGGGAAACCGAACTCGACGAGGCCATCTCGTCGTGGACGTCGGTGCGTCGCCCCCGCGACGTCGTCGCCGAACTCGGCGCCGCCGGTGTGCCCGTGGGCGAGGTGTACGACGCCGTGCAGATCGCCGACGACGAGCACTACAACGCCCGCGGCATGCTGCAGAGCCTGAAGGTGTCCGTCGACGGGGAACCCGAAGAGGTGCGCTTCCCCGGAGTGGTCCCGCAACTCGACGGCGAACCCACGCAGATCCGCTGGGCCGGCCCCGAGCTGGGTGAGCACACCGACGAGATCCTCGGCGGACTGCTGAATTTGTCGGGTGATCAGCTCGACGACTACCGCGCCCGCAACGTCATCTGAACCGGAGGAAAGTGAAATGTCAGTCACCATAACGGATGTCGTGCTGCGAGACGGACTGCAGGACGAGGATGTCGTCGTCTCCACCGACCACAAGATCGCCGTCGCGGACGCCCTCGTCGCCGCCGGTGTGAAGCACATCGAAGCGGCATCGTTCGTCTCACCCACGCGTGTTCCGCAGATGGCGGACGCCGACGACGTCATCGCCCGGCTGCCCCGCACCGACCCGTCGGTCACGTACAGCGCTCTGGCACTCAACCCGCGCGGGGTGCACCGTGCGATCGCGACCGGCATCGACGAGATCCAGGTCGTGACGTCCGCCAGCGCCGGGCACAGCACGGCGAACACGGGCCGGAACCCGGACGAGGCGCTGCACGGACTTGCCGAGGCATTGCAGAAGTACCCGGACCGGAGTTTCCTCGGAGGTGTGTCGACCGCGTTCGTCTGTCCGTTCGAGGGCGTCATCGCCCCCGCCACACTGGTACGGGTGGCCAGCGCGATGGCCGCAATGGGTGTGCGCCGGCTCGGGCTGGCCGACACGCTGGGGACGGCCACCACCGAGCAGGTGCTCGCATCGGCCGGGGCGGTACGCGACGCCCTCCCCGACATCGAACTGAGCCTGCACCTCCACAACGCGCACGGTCAGGCCCTGGGCACCGTGATCGCCGCGCACCGGCAGCTCGGCATCACGCACTTCGACAGCGCCATCGGCGGGTACGGTGGCTGCCCGTTCGCGCCCGGCGCCCACGGCAACCTCGCCACCGAGGAACTGGTCGCGCACCTGCACGCGCACGACATCGACACGGGTATCGATCAGCAGGCCCTCGGCCTCGCCGTCGACACCGTGAAACACGCTCTGGCCCAAGCTCGGCCCCTCACCGCAGTGTGATCTGCGAACTCACCTCGAAAGGCCGACCATGGTCTACACAATCTCCATCGTCGCTCTGATCGCGATCTTCACAGTGGCGACCCTCACCCCGATCAACATGGGCATCCTCGCGTTCGCCGGAGCGTTCGTCATCGGCGGCTGGGTGTCCGGGATCCCGGTCGAGGACATCATCGACGCCTTCCCCGGCAGCACGTTCATCATCGTCGGCGGCATCACGCTGCTGTTCGCCATAGCCAAGACGAACGGGACCATCGACCTCGTCATCGAGGCCTCGCTCCGACTCGTGCGCGGCAGGCGGTGGGCGATCCTGTGGATGATGTTCCTGCTGTCCGGACTGCTGATGGCCCTCGGGTCCGTCCTCGCGGTCGGGATGCTCGCCCCCATCGCGATGCCTCTCGCGGCCAAGAACAAGATCAACCCGTTCCTGATGGGCATGGTCATCAGCCACGGTGCCCTGGCCTGCGCGTTCTCGCCCATCAATCTCTACGGCGCGTTCATCAACGGGCTGATGGACTCGACCGGCGTCGGATCGAATCCCCTGGTCCTGTTCGCTCTGCCGTTCGTCCTCAACCTGGCCATCGCGATCGTGCTGTTCCTGATCTACGGCCTCGACCTGATCGGTCGCCGCACTCCCCGCCCTGTCGAGGAGACGCCCGACGGCGGAGGATTCGGCGGTTCCTCACGTCGACCGTCCGGGGGCGTGGCGTCGGGCAACGGCCCGGGCGGGAACACCGCGACCCTCACCGATCGCGAGGTCATCGAGGAGGCGCTGATCCACGAAGGTGTGAAGCCGGTGAAGATGAATCGGTACCGGTTCGCGACGCTCGCCGGCATCGGCTTTCTCGTCGTCGGGTCGGTCGTGTTCGGAATCGACGTCGGCGTCAGCTCGATCTGCATCAGTGCGGTGCTGCTGCTGATGGCGCCCAAGTCACACCCCAAGGTCATCGACAACGTGGCATGGCCGGCCGTGGTGCTCGTGTGCGGGATGCTCACCTACATGGCGGTCATGACGCAGAACGGCACGCTCGACTTCCTCGGCGATGCGGCGTCGGCTCTCGGATCGCCGTTGCTGACCGCGTTGATCCTCTGCTACGCGGTTGCGATCATCTCCGCGTTCGGATCGTCGATCGGTACCCTCGGCATCGCGTTGCCCCTCGCCGCGCCGATGCTCGCGATGGGAGAGGTCGGCGCCGTGGGATTCGTCGCGGCCCTGGCATTCTCCGCGACGGTGGTCGACGTCAGCCCGTTCTCGACGAACGGCGTGATGGTGCTCGCCAACGCGCAGGTCGAGGACAAGGGCCGTTTCCAGCGCAAGATGCTCGCCTACTGTGGTCTGATCGTGCTGTCGGCCCCGATGTTCGTCTGGGCACTGGTTGTCGTGCCCACGTCCGTCTAGGTCCGACCGGCCGTGCCGGTCACCGTTTTCCCTCGGTGACCGGCACGTCTCACAGTGTGAGAGCGGGCGACGTGAACTTTGTGAACTTTAAGCTTCATGTAATGGACTGTTGTCCAATAGTTTTCGATTCAACTGGGCGAAAAGTGCTGTCACAGTGACACATGCCACAAGACCCCGTCCGTTTCGGGCGTTTCGTCGTTCTCCGCCCGTAAGGTGTCGTCATGTCGATCCTCGAGAACGAGAAAGCACCCCCATCCGGTGCACCCGCCCCCGGACCGACCCTCGGCGAAAGGTTGCGAGATAACGCGCGATACGACCTACCCGCGTCGCTCGTCGTCTTCCTCGTCGCACTACCACTGTCGCTCGGTATCGCGATCGCGTCCGACGCCCCGATCATGGCGGGGCTCATCGCGGCGATCGTCGGCGGTGTGGTGGCGGGTTCCATCGGTGGCTCACCACTCCAGGTCAGCGGTCCTGCTGCCGGATTGACCGTGGTGGTAGCAGAATTGGTCGCCACATTCGGCTGGAAGGCCACGTGCGCGATCACCGTCGCGGCCGGATTCCTTCAAATCATCTTCGGGCTCAGTAGAATTGCCCGTGCGGCCCTGGCCATCGCACCGGTCGTGGTCCACGCCATGCTGGCCGGCATCGGAATCACGATCGCCCTCCAGCAGATTCACGTCCTACTCGGTGGTAGCTCGCACAGCTCGACCGTCGAGAACATCACTCAGCTCCCCGGCCAGCTGACGTCCGCCCGCTACGGCGACGTCCTCGTGGGATCGGTGGTCATCGCCGTCCTGCTGTTCTGGAAGAAGATCCCCGGCAAGCTGCAGGTGCTCCCCGGCCCGCTGGTCGCCGTCGTCGCCGCCACCGTTCTGTCCCTTGTCCTCCCACTCGACATCGATCGAATCACTTTGGACGGCTCCCTGTTCGACGCCGTGGCACTGCCTTCGATGCCGGACGGCCCGTGGCTCGCAGTGGCCACCGGTGTACTCACCGTCGCGCTGATCGCGAGCGTCGAGAGCCTGTTGTCCGCGGTCTCCGTCGACAAGATGCACGGCGGAACGCGTTCGGAGTTCAACCGTGAACTCGTCGGTCAGGGCTCGGCCAACATGCTCTCGGGTCTCATCGGCGGCCTGCCGGTCACCGGTGTGATCGTGCGCAGTTCCACCAACGTGGCCGCCGGGGCGCGCACCCGGGCGTCCGCCGTGCTGCACGGCGTGTGGATCCTCGTCTTCGCCGCGCTGCTCACCGGACTCGTCGAGCAGATCCCGATGGCAGCCCTGGCCGGCCTCCTGATCGTGATCGGCATCCAGCTCGTCAAGATGGCTCACCTGCGGACGGCCCGGCGCACCGGCGACCTGTGGGTGTACGGCGTGACCGTGGCCGGCGTGGTCTTCCTGAACCTGCTCGAGGGCGTGATCATCGGCCTCGCACTCGCGGTGGTCCTGCTGTTGTGGCGGGTCATCCACCCCAAGATGCGGGCCGAACCTGTCGGCTCCGAGGATTCCGGGCGGTGGCGCGTGACCGTCGAGGGGTCGTGCAGCTTCCTGTCCATGCCGGCGTTGACGGGGATCCTCGCGAAGGTGCCCGAGGGCGCGCACGTCACCGTGGAACTGGCGGTCGACTTCCTCGACCACGCCATGTTCGAGGCGATCGACGACTGGAAGCGTCACCACGAGCGGAACGGCGGAACGGTCGTGATCGACGCGCTCGGTCCCGTCGACATGGACGCCGTCGGCGCGTCGCCGCCCCGGCGCGGCATCGGCGTGGTGAGCCCCCGCGGGTTCGCCCCGTGGAAGAGCTGGCAGCCGCGGCACGCCGACACCGAGAACTCCACCACCACACCGGCGGCACTCCGGCCGGTCCTCGCGGGAGTGTCGGAATATCACCGGCGGAACGCGGCTCAGCTGCAACCGCACCTCGACGAACTGCGGGACGGGCAGCGCCCCGACTCGTTGTTCCTCACCTGCTCCGATTCACGCATCGTGCCGAACGTGATCACCAGCAGCGGTCCGGGAGACCTGTTCACGGTGCGCAACGTGGGCAACCTCGTCCCGACCGGAACGCAGGACGTCTCCGTCGAGGCCGGACTGGCCTTCGCCCTCGACGAACTCGAGGTCAGCTCGGTGATCGTGTGCGGCCACTCCGGCTGCGGCGCTATGAAGGCCGTGCTCGCGAGTGCACCGACCGAGACCGACGGGTCCGATCGCGACGCCGTCGAACAGTGGCTGACGTTCGCGCAGCCGAGCCGGAACGCGTTTCTCAGCGGTCATCCGGTGGCACGGGCAGCGGCCGAACTCGGATTCGACGAGGTCGACCAGCTGGGCATGGTGAACGTGGCGGTCCAGGTGCAAACGCTCGGGCGCCATCCCCTCGTCGGCGCGGCGGCGGCCGAGGGTCGAGTACGCGTCGCGGGAATGTTCTTCGACATTCCGTCCGCGCGCGTACTCGAGATCACCTCGACCGGTGTGTCCTACCTGGACCACGTCCCCACATGAGTCAGAGGAGATGGACCCTCTTGTAGAGGCGCTTGGACGGACCGCCGACGAGGCCGACGCCATCGAGGAACTGCATCAACTTGGAACCGGACGTGCGAACGGTGTCCTTGTAGTGCTGGTTGTTCTTGGCCTCGGCGGCGGCCCGCTCCGGGTCGAGTCCGGCGTTCGCATACACGTCCTTGCGGATCATGCTCTTCATCACGAAGTACACGACCACCGCGGTGTTGAGGCGCTCGAACTGCAGTCGTGCCCAGCTGGCACCCTCGATGCGGCGGCCGACCTCTTCGCGGGCGAAGCGGATGTGGCGGGCCTCTTCGAGGACGTGGATCTTGCTCACCGTTCGGGTGACGGGCTGGACGCGCTCGTCCTTCATGAAGTCGCGCTGCATCATGTCGAGGATCTCCTCGGCGGCCATCACGCTGGCGTACGCGTTGGCGCCCCGGAAGAAGCCGCCCCAGATGCGTCCGAGCTTGTGGATCGCGGGGTGCGGGCCGTAGCTCGGCATGTTGAGGCGTTCACCGGCGCGGGCGAACATCACCGAGTGGCGGCATTCGTCGGCCACCTCGGTGAGCGCGAACTGGACGTGGCGCGAGTGCTTGTCCCGGCCGTACACGTCGCGCAGCAGCATCTGCATGAGCAGGATCTCGAACCACAGTCCGACGCTGGAGACACTGGCGGCCTCGTGCTTGGTGAGCTCGATCTTCTGCTCTTCGGTCATCTCGTCCCAGAGGGCGGTGCCGTACAGCGTGCTCCACTCGGGGGTGAGACCGAACTTGTCGTCGGGGATCGGTGCTTCCCAGTCGACCTCGACCATCGGGTCGTAGGACTTGCGTGCCGACGACGCCAGCAAGCGCTGGGCGGTCTCTTCGCGGTCGGAGACGACGATCGATGCGGTCATCACTACCCCTTGTTCTGTGACTAGGCGGTCAACTAACTGTGACATTCAGTAACTGATACTGAACGATACAATGACGGCGGTCACAAGGGCAACGTCCGATCAGTCGACGTCGGCCAGTTCCTCGTCCTTCCGCGGCGCCGGAGACGACCCTTTCCGGCCCGGCGCCCACACCGCGAGCACCACCGCGGCCGCAAAGCACACGCAGGCCAGGGCGATGGACGCCTCGTCCATTCCCTCGAGGAACGCTTTCCGGGCGAAGCTCGCGAGCTGCTCGCCCTGCGGTCCCGCCGACTGGGCGACGTGCAGCGCGGCGGCCAGGGAACTCGACACGGGCTCCTTCGCGACGTCGGGGACGGCGTCGACGGCCGGCTGGACGTGCCTGCCGTACCCCGCGGCCAAGATGCTGCCTGCCAGTGCGACGCCGATCGCCGCCCCGATCTCGCGTGCCGTGTCGTTGACCGCGGACGCCACTCCCTGTTTCTCATCGGGAGTGTTCTGCACGATTGCGGTGGTGGCGGGTGCCGTGCACAGGCCGATGCCGAACGCGGCCACGACCAGCGGCAGAGCCACCTGGGGGTAACTCGAGTACTCGTCGAGCCGGACCATCAGCAGGATTCCGACACCGAGAATCGCGGCGCCGACGGACAGCAACGGGCGGAGGCCGACATAGGGGAGGACGAACGGCATCCCCGCGGACAGCATCATCACCGGTACCGCGATGGGGGCGAGCGCGAGCGCCGACTCCAGCGGCGAGTAGCTCAGCACCAGTTGCAGGTACTGCACCGCGAAGAAGAAGAGCCCGAGGATGGCGAGGAACTGCATCAGCAACGACATCGACCCCGACCCGAAGGCGCGGTTGGCGAAGAGCCGGACGTCGAGGAGCGGATGCTCGCGGCGCAACTCGACGAGCGCGAACGCCACCGCGGCGGCGACGCCACCCGCCATGAGCCCGACGACGGCGGGATCCAGCCAGCCGCGGTGCGGCGCCTCGATTGTGCCGAGCACGAACAGGCCCACCGCCGCCGCGATCGTCACGGTGCCGGGAAGGTCGAGCGGCGCCTGGTCGGTCTGGCGTGAGGAGGCGATGGTGAATCCGGTGAGGAAGAGGAGGCCGGACACCACGGCGAGGCTCACGAAGATCGCCTTCCACGACCACTGTTCGAGCAGCAGTCCCGAGACCAGCAGTCCGGCGATCGCGCCCGACCCGGCGACACCCGACCAGATGCCGACGGCCCGGCCGCGCTGGGACAGTGGAAAACCGGCGGTGAGCAGCGACAGCGTCGCCGGCATCACGAAGGCCGCGCCGATGCCGGCGACCGCGCGGGACCCGATGATCCACTCCGGGCTGTCGTTCAGGATCGGAATGGCGGCACCCAGGCCGAAGATCAGCAGTCCGAACATGAGGAGGCCGCGGCGGCCGTAGCGGTCGCCGAGTGCGCCGGCGGGAAGCAGGAGTGCGGCGAGCGTGAGGGTGTAGCCGTCGACGATCCAGGTGAGCTGGCTCTGGCTGGCGCCGGTGTCGCGGGCGAGGTCGGGCAGGGCGGTGTTCAGTGCGGCCATCGCCGCAACGACGAGTGCGACCGCGCAGCACGCGACGGTCAGCATCCAGATCTGCCGAAGGGTCCAGCCGGTGGTGTTGCTCTGTTCGGTGTCCTGCGGTGGTGCGGAGTCCCGAGAGCGCACGATGTAATCCCTCCGTGGAAGTAACGAGACTGTCAGTATCGTTGGTAGACTGGTAGTTCACAAGAGGTGCGGCAGTGGCAGGAACGGGCGGTGCAGATGACCGAGCAGGATCCCCGCAGGCAGCGCTCTCGCGCGAGACTTCTCGACGCCGCGACAACTCTTCTCGCGAGGGGTGGCACCGACGCCGTGACGATCGACGCCGTCACCAAGCTGGCGAACGTGGCTCGGGCCACGCTCTACCGGCATTTCGGCAACGGCACCGAACTGGTCGCCGCGGCGTTCGGGCGGCTGCTCCCACCCGCGCCGACCGTGCCCGCCGACGGCGACCTCCGCGACCGGCTGGTCGAGCTGATGGTCAGTCAGGCGAAACTCATAGAGAGTGCCCCCATGAACGTGACGGCCATGTGCTGGCTCGGCATGGGCCCCGCGCTGGACGACTACTCGAGCGCGACCGCTGTCGAGTCGGACAAACCGGAACTGCGGACGCTGAGGCAGACCATCGTCGAGCAGTACCGGGCGGCATTCGACCAGGTCTTCGGCACACGGGAGGCGGCCGAACGCCTCGGCGAATTCGACTACGACCTCGCTCTCGCTCAACTCATCGGACCACTCGTCTTCACCCGGCTCGCGACCCTGACCCCGCTGGGACGGACCGCGTGTGAGCAGATCGTCGACGACTTCCTCGCCGCACGCGCCGCCCAGGTCGCCGCGGGTCCCGCGAAGCCGACGCTCCTCGAGATACCGCCTGCTCAGGCGTTGTGACGTCGACAGCTCCGCGCGTCGTCATTACCGTGGCACGTGCGCGCGGCACCGGATGCCGCGCGTATCGAATGAATGGTGTGGGAAGGTTTCTCGATGATCACTGATGCACTCAACTGGCTCCTCGGTGCTTGGGGCGGCGTCGCCGCCGGCAGCAGCGGATACTCCATCCCGCCCGGAACCCTTCCCTTCGGAAGCTGACGGTCGCTAGGCGTCCCGGTCTCGACGCAGCACGAACTGTTCGAGTCGTCGAATCCCTCGAACGCGTCGTGGACGTAGCTGCTTGAGGTAGTAACCGGGAGCGTCGGCGAGTTCGTGGGCGAGCGCCTCGTCGATCAGCACCGTGCCGGGACGCGCCGAACCGGTGAGTCGCGCCGCGGTGTTGACGACGGAGCCGTAGAGGTCGCCGAACCGGACGAGCACCGGACCCATCGCGAGTCCTACCCGCAGTTCGGGGTCCGCCTCGTCCGGCAAAACCTTCTCCTGCAGCTGCAGGGCGATCTCCGCCGCATCGGCCGGCGACTCGACGGCGAACATCACCTCGTCGCCGACCGTCTTCACCACCCACCCCTGATGCCGGCCGATGACCGACGTCGACGCCGACTCGAATCGTTCCAGAAGGTCGCTCAGTTCCCGGGCACCGAGCTGACGGGTCAGCGACGTGTACCCGACGATGTCCGCAAAGCCGACCACCAGTTTCCGGCTCGCGACCTCCTCGCCGGGGTTCCCGACATTGCGACCGGTGGTCGAGGCGATGTGCCTGCGCCACACGTACGCCTGCAACGACTCGACCGCTGGAAGGATCTCAGCGGTGAGTTCGCGCACCTGCTCCCGGATGGCCTGCTCGTCGCTGCCCGCGGACCCCGCGAGCTGATCGACGATGTGGGTGCTGATCAACGAGACCTGCCATTCGGCGAGCCGCGACATCGACTGGCCGAGAGCACGAGCCGCCGCCACCTCGCGTTCCGGCGAGATGATCCCCTGACCGACGAGCGACGCGATCGTGCGCAACGCGGCGGCGTCCCCCTCGGTGAACATGACGCCGTCCGGGTCGGTGTCGACCGCGAAACCCATCGACACCCACAGGCGGTCGGCCCGTTCGAGGGACACCCCCGCGAAGTCGGCGATCTCGGCCCGCGTGTAGCGGCGGGGCCCGCCCAGAAGCGACTCCTCGAGATCGGCCTGGACGTCGCGGAGCAGGCTCGGTGAGATCTGCGTCGTCGTTGCGGTCTCGTCGCCGTTCTCCGGTGCTTCCGAGGTCACGTCGTTCCTCTCATTACGTTCGATCCGCCCGCACGATCGCCGGTGCGTCCGCCCTCTCAATCTGCCACTGTGCGAGCCCGTCCGATGCGGAACCGTCGGTGGGGTGTGCGAGAGTTGCGGTGCTCACGAGCGTAACCAGGAGACAGACCAGAAAGGACAGCGCATGCCGCCCCGTAGACGTTCCGGTGCCGCCGCACCGGATCACCTGACCGCGGAGAATCTCGAGACCCTCGCTGCCGCGATCGCGGAAGGTAAGCGGGCCACCGTGTATCTGCGCGAGGCGATGCCCAGCCTCGGGCTCGAGGCCGGAGCCTCGGCGAAAGTTATCTCGGTGCAAGGCAATACGCTCTTGATCCGACCCAAGGGCGTCGACGACGAGCTCCCCTTCGAAGCGGAGGAGCTTCTGATGAGACGAATTCCGGCACCCAAGCCTGCGCCCGCACCCGCCGCCCGCGCGACACCGGTCGTGCACCAGGAGATCGAACCCGGCCCGCCCCCTGCCCCCAAGGCACCCGCCGCGAAGACCGTCGCGACGCCTGCGCCCGCCGCTGCCGCGGTCCCGAAACCCGCCGCGGCACCGGCCAAACGCACCAGCAAGAAAGTGCCCGCGGGGGTCAGTGTCACCATCCACGCCGGCGCCGACAACGACTGGAGCGTCACCGTCGCGCACGGCGCCAAGCGCCCCGGCAAGGCCGTCCCCGTCTCTCCGGACGCCGTCGAACGCGCCGTCCGGGAACTCGGCGAGGAGACGGCGATCGAGGCCGTCGAGTCGATCATCGTGGCGGCACGCAACCTCGCGGCGGCCCGGGTGGACGAGCTGAGCCGGCAACTCGAGGACGCCCGCAAGGCACTGGAGGCACTCGGCGCCGTCGAGTAGCGCCCGGGTGAGTAACGGTCGCGGTCTCTACATCGGCATTCCCCCCACAGGTCTTGCGTGGGGTGGGATTCTTATGGGGAGACACGCGGCCGTCGGGGCTCATCCGGGAAGGTTCGAAAAATGTTGAAACGATTCGCGGCGGTTGTTGCGGCGACAGCGGGAATTCTGGGATTCGTTGCGGCGGGGTCCGCGACAGCAGCTCCGGCCGCCGTCTTGGGGGGCGGTTCGGGGATCGTGGTGAACGACGAACTCGTCTGCTCACTCACCACCATCGGACACGACAACGCGGGCAGGCTCGTCGGCCTGACGGCGGGCCACTGCGGTGAACCGGGCTCCTACGTGGTGCCCGAAGCCAGTCAGGACAGCGGCATCGTCGGAACGTTCGTCGTCTCCAATCCCGCTCTCGACTACGCGGTGATCCAGTTCGACCCGGCGAAGGTCGTCCCGGTCAACAGGGTCGGCGGCGTCACCATCACCAACATCGGCGCACCGGCAGCCTTCCCGCAGGTGGCGTGCAAAGAAGGCCGCACCACGGGCAACACCTGCGGCATCGTCTACGGCGACCTCATGCAGACAGGGGAGACGTGGACCCAGGCCTGCGTGATCGAGGGTGACTCGGGCGCACCGATGGTCGTCGGCACCACCCTGGTGGCCATGGTCAACGCCTACCTCGCGGCACCGTGCATCGGCCCGGAGATCGGCACCAACCTCAACTCGATCATCGCCGACATGAACGCGAGCGGCGGTCCCGGCGCCGGGTTCCGGCCCATCTAGGCCCTCCGGGCCCGTGCGCCTTTTTGGTAGCCAGGACAACCAGAAAGGCGCACGGGCGCGAAGCGCCTACCCGCAGACGGCGCCGCCCGACGCGGAACCGACCAGCTTCGTGTACTTGGCCAGGACCCCGCGGGTGTAGCGCGGGGGCAGCGGCTCCCACCCGTTCTTGCGGCCGGCGAGTTCCTCTTCGTCGACGAGCAATTCCAGGGTGCCCGTCCCGACGTCCAGCCGGATCTGGTCGCCGTCGCGGACGAACGCGATGGGACCACCGTCGACGGCCTCCGGTGCCACGTGGCCGACGCACAGGCCGGTGGTGCCGCCGGAGAATCGGCCGTCGGTGAGCAGGAGGACGTCCTTGCCCAGTCCGGCACCCTTGATCGCGCCGGTGATCGCGAGCATCTCGCGCATGCCGGGTCCGCCCTTGGGACCCTCGTAGCGGATGACCACGACGTCGCCGTTCGTGATGGTGCCGTCCTCGAGGGCGTCCATCGCGGCCCGTTCCCGTTCGAAGACGCGGGCGGTGCCGGTGAAGACGTCGGAGTCGAACCCGGCCGACTTCACCACCGCGCCGCCCGGGGCGAGGGACCCCTTGAGGATCGTGATCCCGCCGGTCGGGTGGATGGGCGAGCTCATCGCGCGGAGCACCTTGCCGTCCGGGTCGGGAGGGGCGATGGCCGACAGGTTCTCGGCCATGGTCTTGCCGGTGACGGTGAGGCAGTCGCCGTGCAGCATCCCGGCGTCGAGCAGGGCCTTCATGATGACGGGGACGCCACCGATGTGGTCGACGTCCTTCATCACGTGCTTGCCGAACGGTTTGACGTCCGCGAGGTGCGGGACGCGGGCGCCGACGCGGGAGAAGTCGTCGAGGGTGAGTTCCACATCCGCTTCGCTCGCGATCGCCAGCAGGTGCAGGACGGCGTTGGTGGAACCGCCGAAGGCCATGACCACGGCGATGGCGTTCTCGAACGCCTCCTTGGTGAGGATGTCCCTGGCGGTGATGCCGCGGCGGAGCAGTTCGACGACGGCTTCACCGCTGCGCCTCGCGAATCCGTCGCGACGACGGTCGGTGGCGGGCGGGGAGGCGCTGCCGGGCAGTGACATGCCGAGCGCCTCGGCGGCGCTGGCCATCGTGTTCGCGGTGTACATTCCGCCGCACGCGCCCTCGCCGGGACAGATGGCACGTTCGATGGCGTCGACGTCCTCACGGCTCATCAGTCCGCGTGAACAGGCGCCGACCGCCTCGAACGCGTCGATGATGGTGACGTCGCGTTCGGTGCCGTCGGACAGTTTGGCGACACCCGGCAGGATCGAACCGGCGTAGAGGAACACGCTCGCGAGGTCGAGGCGGGCCGCGGCCATCAGCATGCCGGGCAGGGACTTGTCGCAACCGGCGAGCAGCACCGACCCGTCGAGGCGTTCGGCCTGCATCACCGTTTCCACGCTGTCGGCGATCACCTCACGGGAGACGAGGGAGAAGTGCATGCCCTCGTGTCCCATCGAGATGCCGTCGGACACGGAGATGGTGCCGAACTCGAGGGGATATCCGCCTGCGGCGTGGACGCCGTCCTTGACGGCCTTCGCGAGCCGGTCGAGCGACAGGTTGCAGGGGGTGATCTCGTTCCAGGACGACGCCACGCCGATCTGGGATTTCCCCCAGTCGTCGTCGCCCATGCCCACCGCACGGAGCATTCCGCGCGCTGCGGTCTTCTCCAGTCCGTCGGTGACATCACGGCTGCGGGGTTTGGGATCCGGGGTACTCATGTGTCCCAGCGTAGGCGGGACCCTCCGCGGCGGTTGGTTAAATGCGTTGCCGGGGATCGCGACCGGTCAGGGCGATCAGGCGGTCCTGCAGCGGCGCGTCGTCCGGAAGGTCGACGGGGTCGGCGAACAGCCCGCTCTCGGAGAGCATCTCGCGTTGGCCGTCGAGATCCGACCAGACGCCGGCGACGAGTTGCGGGTCGAGTGTGTCGTCGGATCCGGTGGCCTTGGCGAGGTCCCATGCGTGGATGGTGACGTCGGCGATCTGCTGCCGCAGATACGGCTCCAGCGGCACCGTCCCGTAGGACAGGTGGACCTGCGTCTGCGGGTCGGTCGACGACCACGCGTGGATGGCCGCGTCCGAATACCGCTGCCATTCCGAGCGCATGTCGCCGTGCAGGGGCTCGATGTCCGGGGTCGCTTCGCCGACCGTTTTCCCCGCAAGTAGTGGGGGAACCCACTGCTGTTCCTCGATGACGTGCCGCACCAGCTGGGTGACGTCCCATTCACGGTCCGGGGTCGGCGCCGACCAGTCGGTGATCGCGGCGACCCGTGCACCGAACTCGCGGTGGGCGATGCGGGCGAGTTCGAACCAGTCGAATGCCATGCCTTCAGGGTAGAGGCAGCCGGGTCACGATCAGCGCGATTCCAAACGATGCACCTGTCGGGGTGCTCGGGAAGGATGGGGCGCATGACCAACATCCCCACCGTGCAGTTGTCCGAAGGCCTCACCGTCAGCGCGCAGGGCTACGGCGCCATGTCCGTCGCCCCCGTGTACGGCCCCGTCGATGCCGCGGAGGCGCTCGCGACCCTCCACCACGCCATCGACATCGGAGTGACGTTCATCGACACGGCTAACGTGTACGGCGACGGCGCGAGTGAGATCGCGGTGGGCACGGTGCTGAAGGAACGCCGCGACGAGGTGCAGCTGGCCACCAAGTTCGGTCTCGTCGGCAACATCGCGAACGGCCGGCGCAGCATCAACGGCAAGCCCGACTACGTGGCGCAGGCCCTCGACGAATCGCTGACCCGGCTCGGCGTCGACACCGTCGATCTCTACTACCTGCACCGCGTCGACCCCGAGGTGCCCATCGAGGACACCGTCGGCGCGATCGCGGAACAGGTGAAGGCAGGCAAGGTCCGCAACGTCGGACTGTCGGAGGCGACCGGCGACGAACTGCGTCGCGCGTCACAGGTGCACCCGATCGCCGCGATCCAGAGCGAGTGGAGCATCTGGAGTCGCGACGTCGAGAAGCACGTGGTTCCCGCGGCGGCCGAACTGGGCATCGGCTTCGTGCCGTACTCCCCGGTGGGCCGTGGCTTCCTCACCGGAACGTACGACCCGGCCACGCTGGGCGACAAGGATCTGCGCCGCCGGTTCCCGCGTTTCGGCGACGATGCGCTGCCGCGAACCTCAAGGTGCTCGACGTCGTCCGCGAGGTCGCTGCCGAGCTCGACGCGACGCCCGCCCAGGTGTCGCTGGCGTGGCTCGATGCGAAGGGCCGCGAATTCGGGTTGCCGTCCGTGTCGATTCCGGGCACCCGGTTCGCGGCGCGCGTCACGGAGAACGCCGGCGCGCTCGCACTCACGCTGACCGAGGGGCAGATCGCGCGTCTGGACCTGCTCGCGGATCTCACCGTCGGCGAGCGCACGGCCGATCCGACCTGGGTGTCGCTGGGTCGCGAGTGACTTCACTCAGCGGGTAATGCCTGCTGGGGGGTAGTTTGATCTGCGATGAGCAGAGTGTGGTTGGTGTGGGGCGTCGGGGTTGTCGCTTATATCGTCGCCGTCCTGCACCGAACCTCGTTCGGTGTGTCGGGCCTCGCGGCGACGGAACGATTTTCGATCAGTCCGAGTGTGTTGTCGGGGTTCGTCGTACTTCAGATCGTGGTGTACGCGGGGATGCAGATCCCGGCCGGTGTGCTCCTCGACCGGTACGGGTCGCGGATCATGATTTCCGCGGGCGCCCTCATCATGGCCTCGGCGCAGATGCTCCTCGCGCTCACCGAATCGCTGCCGCTGGCGGTCGCCGCGCGCGTTCTCGTCGGCGTCGGCGACGCGATGACGTTCATCTCCGTGCTGCGCCTGGTGCCGCAGTGGTTCGCGCCGCGGCGGGTCCCGCTCGTGTCGCAGCTGACCGGCATCTTCGGTCAGATCGGTCAGATCCTGTCGGCGCTGCCGTTGATGCTGTTGCTGAACGGGCCGGGCTGGAGTTTCGCGTACGGCAGCGCGGCGTCGCTCGGTTTGCTGTCGTTCGTGCTCGCCGTCTCCGTCATCCGCAATGCGCCTCCCGGTCTGGAGGTGGTGGCCGCGCCCGCCGGACTGCGGGAGGTGGGCAGACAGATCCGCGCCGTGTGGGGCCGTCCCGGCACCCGGCTCGGGTTCTTCACCCACATGGGCACGCAGTTCTCGATGACCACGTTCGCCCTGCTGTGGGGTGTGCCGTACCTGAGGTCGGCGCAGGGATTGTCGCCGGCGGAGGCCGGTTCGCTGCTGACCCTGTCGGTGATCTCGGCGATCGTGGCCGGGCCGATCATCGGCATCCTCAGCGGTCGCTTCCCGATGCGCCGCTCCTATCTGGTGCTGGCCATCATGATCAGCAACGCGGCGATCTGGACCGTCGTCCTGTCACTGCCGGGCCCGGCGCCGATGTGGTTGCTGATCGTGCTGGTGATGGTGATCTCGGTGGGCGGCCCCGGTTCCATGATCGGCTTCGACTACGCCCGCATGTTCAATCCCAGCACCAGCATGGGAACGGCGCAGGGAATGGTCAACATCGGCGGCTTCCTGGCGTCGTTGCTGGTCATCCAGGCGATGGGTCTCATTCTCGACGCGATGGGCGGGTACTCGTTCGACGCGTTCCGGGTGGCCTGGCTCGTGCAGTACCCGGTCTGGATCGTGGCGATCACGGGTGTTCTGGTGACGCGGGGGAAGACGCGGAAGCAGATGGGGTTGGTGTTGCGGCCCATCCGTCAGGTGTGGCGGGAGCGGGGCGGTCGCTGAAAGGGCTAGTTACACTCTTACATGATGTGTAACACTATAACGCATGAGCAATGAGCGATCGGAAGATCACGCCGTCCTGACGGCACCCCCGATGCAGTGGGACGCCTGGGGCGCGCCGGAAAAGCACAAGGTCCTCTCGGACGGCATCAAGGGACTGCTGCAGCAGGCCCTCGGCGTCACGATCAGGGAGCCCTCCGACCGGGCGGCCGACGACGTCGTTCTGGCTCCGAGCGCACTGTCCGACCAGCAGGTCGCCGCGCTCGCGGGCATCGTCGGAGAACAGTTCTGCAGCACCGCGCACGCCGACCGGCTGCTGCGTTCCGGCGGCAAGAGCACGCTCGACCTGCTGCGCCGCCGCAGCACGGAACCGCAGAACGCACCCGACGCCGTGGTCACTCCCGGCACGGACGACGAGGTCGCCGACGTGCTCCGATACTGCGCCGACCACGGCATCGCCGTGGTGCCGTTCGGTGGCGGAACGAGCGTGGTCGGCGGGCTCGACCCGGTGCGCGACCGATTCGACGCCGTCGTCTCGCTGGACCTGCGCCGGTTCGACGCGCTCATCGACCTCGACACCGACTCCGGCATCGCGACGCTGGGAGCGGGCGTGACGGGGCCGCTCGCCGAGGAACTGCTCGGCGCGCACGGCTTCTCGCTCGGGCACTTCCCGCAGAGCTTCATGTTCGCGACCATCGGCGGCTTCGCGGCCACCCGGTCGTCGGGGCAGGCGTCCGCGGGGTACGGGCGGTTCGAGGACATGGTGCAGGGACTGCGGGTGGTGACCCCCACCGGGACCCTCGACACGGGGCGCGCCCCGGCCTCCGCGGCGGGTCCGGACCTCGGCGAACTGTTCGTCGGGTCGGAGGGCACGCTCGGTGTCATCACCCGGGTGCGGGTGCGGGTGCACGCGGTCCCCGACACCACCGTCCGGGAAGGGTGGAGTTTCCCCGACTTCGAGACGGGCGCGGCGGCTCTGCGGGCACTGCGGCAGGAAGGTGCGGTCCCGACCGTGTTGCGACTGTCCGACGAGGCGGAGACGGCGGTGAACCTCGCGACCACCGACAAGATCGGTGAGGAGACCGTCACCGGCGGCTGCCTGGCGATCACGACGTTCGAGGGCACGGCCGAGCACACCGCGGAGCGGACGGCGGAGGCACGTGCCGTCCTGGTGGCGCACGGCGGCACGTCCCTGGGCGAGGGACCCGGAAACGGCTGGGAGCACGGCCGTTTCGACGCGCCGTACCTGCGCGACTCGCTGCTCGACGCCGGAGCGCTGTGTGAGACGCTGGAAACCGCGACCACCTGGGGCAACCTCGCTGCGCTCCGCACGGCCGTGACCACCGCGCTGACGGAGTCGCTGTCCGGGCAGGGCACCCCGCCGCTCGTCCTCTGTCACATCTCGCACACGTACCCGACCGGCGCCTCGCTGTACTTCACTGTCGTGTCCGCGCAGGCGGACGACCCGATCGAACAGTGGCGGAAGGCCAAGGCCGCCGCCGGGGATGCGATCGTCGCCGCCGGCGGCACCATCACGCACCACCACGCGGTCGGAGTCGACCACCGCCCGTGGATGCGGGACGAGATCGGCGACCTGGGCGTCGCGATCCTGCGGGCGGTCAAGGATACGGTCGACCCGGCGGGAATCCTCAACCCCGGCAAGCTGATTCCGTGAGCACCCAGCAGGTGATCGAGAAGGTCACCGTCCTCGTCAACCCCCTCGCCGGGCACGGTCACGCACCCGTCGCCGGCCGCAAGGGGGTGGCCCGCCTGCGTGAGCGCGGGGTCGCCGTCACCGAGATCATCGGGACGGACGCCGATCACGCGCGCATGCTGGCCCGCCGGGCGATCGACGACGGCACCGACGCGCTCGTCGTCGTCGGCGGGGACGGCGCCATCAGCATCGGGTTGCAGGCGGCCGCGCAGTCCGGGACACCGGTCGGGTTGATCCCGGCCGGCACCGGCAACGACCACGCGCGCGAATTCGGTATCCCCGTCGGCGATCCCGTCGCCGCGGCCGACGTGATCGCCGACGGGGAGGTGCAGGAGTCCGACCTCGCCAGGATCACGCTCACGGACGGCGCGGTGGTGTGGGCGGGCACCATCGTCGCGAGCGGATTCGACTCGCTCGTCACGGACCGCGCCAACCGGATGTCCTGGCCGAAGGGTCCGATGCGGTACAACCTCGCGATGCTCGCCGAACTGACGCAGCTCCGTCCGCTGCACTACACCATCGAACTGGACGAGGAGACGTTCCAGGTGGACGCCACCCTCGTGGCGGTGGGCAACGGACGCTCCTACGGCGGCGGCATGCAGATCTGCCCGGGTGCCGACAAGACCGACGGCCTGCTCGACGTCACGGTCGTCGACTACGGTCGCCGGTGGAGGCTGGTCCGCTTGTTCCCCCGGGTCTACAAGGGCACACACGTGGATCTCCCCGACGTGCAGACCTACCGTTCACGGACGGTGCGACTGCAGTGCGACGGCATCACGGCCTACGCGGACGGCGACCGGGTCGGCCCGCTGCCGGTCACCATCGAGGCGGTGCCGGACGCCCTGCGCATCCTCAGCCACACCCCGGCCTGAGCGGTCACAACCCGCGCAACCGGTCCATCTCGCGGCGTTCGCGTTTGGTGGGCCTGCCGGCGCCGCGGTCGCGCTGCGGTATCGACGCGAGGACTTCGCGCGGTGGGGGCGGCGGTGTGTTGTCGGTGTAGCACTCGACCGCCACCACCGCGCCGACCCGTTTGGTGATCGGCCGGACGACCTCGACGATGCGTTCGACACCCGCCGCGCGAATGCGGACCTCGTCACCGGCCTTGACCGCCTGCGCCGGTTTGGCGGTGGTGCCGTTGACCCGCACGTGCCCCGACCTGCAGGCGGCCGCCGCCGCGGAGCGTGTCTTGAACAGCCGGATCGCCCAGGTCCAGCTGTCGACCCGGACGCTCGCGGGATCGGTACCGGAAATCGCCACCCGACCAGGATACGAAAGGGTGCGACTCGATTGCTGATCGCGGGTGCCGCCTCGAGGTATCGGGCGCGGTCGTCCAGAACGCCGGGCGTGGGCTGACACGATAAACGGAGTGTGCTTTCCACTTCAGGTAGCATCGAGTTCATGGTGAAGCCGGGGTCGGAAGAGGCGCGGGATGCGTGCAGGCAGGCGTTGCGCACCGACGCCGAGCGCAACCGCTCGCGCGTCGTCGATGCGGCGCAGGAGGTGTTCGCCGAGCGAGGGTTGACGGCCTCCATGGCCGAGGTCGCCCGGCGAGCCGGGGTCGGCATCGCGACGTTGTATCGCCGTTTCCCCACCAGGGAGGATCTGATCACCGATGTCTTCGCTGACAAGATGAGCGCCTACGTCGACGCCATCGACGAGGCCGAGGCCGACCCCGATCCGTGGAACGGTTTCTGCGCCTACGTCGAGCGGGTGTGCGCCATGCAGGCGGAAGATCGCGGCTTCACTCACGTGCTCACCATGACGTTCCCCACCGCAAGCGAATTCGAGGCGAAGCGGGCCGAGGCCTACCGCGGCTTCGAGCGGCTGATCGAACGCGCCAAGGAGACGGGTCGGCTGCGCGCGGACTTCTCCTCCCAGGACCTGGTGTTGCTTCTGATGGCGAACGCGGGGGTGGTCGAGGCGACAGGCGCCGCGGCCCCTGATGCCTGGCGTCGTCTCATGGGCTACATGCTCCAGGCGTTCTCGGCTGACGGCGCCGCACCGCTGCCGCCTGCACCCACTCCGTCGGCGATGCACGAGGCAATGGTGGGGGTGACGTGTGGAGCAGCGAACGGCCGATGACGTGACCGGACTGCTGAGTCTCCGAAGCTCCGACGGGGGACGGGATCTCACCCGATTCCTGATGTCGTACAAATTCGGCATCGACGAGATGATGACCAAGATCAACATCTTGAAGGACGAGTTCACCTACATTCACGAGTACACCCCGATCGAGCACGTGAAGTCGAGGCTGAAGTCGGCCGACAGCGTGCTGGGCAAGGCTGCCCGCAAAGGTATTCCGCTCACTCTCGACTCCATCCGCGACAACATCCACGACATCGCCGGAATCCGGATCACCTGCAGCTTCATTCAGGACGCGTACCGGATCAGCGACCTGTTGACGGGCCAGCAGGACATCACCCTCATCGAGGTCAAGGATTACATCGCCGAACCCAAACCCAACGGATACCGGAGCCTGCATCTGATCGTCGAGGTTCCGGTGTTCATGTCCGACCGCGTCGAATCGGTGCGGGTGGAGATCCAGATCCGTACGGTGGCCATGGATTTCTGGGCAAGCCTCGAGCACAAGATCTTCTACAAGTACGACAAGGCGGTCCCGGCCGCGCTGCTGGACGAGTTGAAGGATGCTGCCGACGTGGCCCGCAATCTCGACGTCAAGATGGAGGCCCTCCACGACGAGGTGCGCGAACACGGGGCAGCGCTACACGTCATCGCTTCGGTGGAGTAGGGCTCGACCGGGCGATTGCCGGTTGCACTGCCGGACCGGTGACGTCGCAATGTGGTTTGCATGCAACCGAATCCGGGACGGGACCAAGCGGGGTGGGAGCGGGCGGGGCGGGCGCCCGGATCAGGGCTGCGGCGATGGTCGCCCCGACCAGGAGCAGTGCGATGCAGATGTACATCGCGATGCGGAAGCCGTGCGAGAAGCTGGTGGGGTCGATCATGCTCTCGGCGTCGATCCCGGCGATCCCGGGGAGCGCGGCCACCGCCAGTAGCTGGCTGGTGCGCGCGACGGCGTTGTTCACTCCGGAGGCGATGCCGGACTGGTCCACCGGGACGGACCCGAGCACGGCGGCGGTCAGCGGCGCGACCATGGCGGACAGTCCGAGGCCGAAGACGACGACGCCGGGGAGCACGACCGTCCAATAGTTCGCACCCGGCCCGATCCGGGTCATCAACAGCAGGCCGACCGCTGCGAGTGCGGGCCCGACGGTCATCGGCAACCTGGGGCCGTGGGTCTGGGCGTAGCTGCCGGCGCGGGAGGAGAACGCCAGCATCGCCAGCGTGATCGGGATGGTGGCGACTCCGGCTTCGATCGGCGAGTATCCGGCCACCAACTGCAATTGCAGGACCAGCAGGAAGAAGACGCCGCCGAGTGCGGCGTACACGGCGAGCGTCACCAGGTTCGCCGCCACGAACATGCGCGACGCGAACAGGCTCGGCGGCACCAGGGCGTTCGGTGAGCGCCGTTCCACCACGACGAACGCGATCAGCGCGACGGTCCCGACCACCCCGGCGATCAGGTTCATCTCGATCAGACCGTAGGTGAGCGCGCCGAGGCCGATCACTGCGCACACCGACCCGACCACGTCGAGATGATCGGGAGGATGCGGGTCGCGGCTCTCGGGGACGTGCCGCATCGACGCCCACACCACGACGACGGCGAGCGGAAGATTGATCAGGAACACCGACCGCCAGCCGGCCACCTCGACCAGCCAGCCGCCCAGTAGGGGTCCGATCGCCCCGGCCACCCCGCCGAGCCCCGACCACAGACCGATCGCGGCGCCCCGGTCGTCTTCGTGGATCGACGCCGAGATCAGCGCGAGGCTGCCGGGGGTCAGCATCGCGGCCCCGACACCCTGCAGGATCCGCGCGATCACGAGCATCGTGATGTCGGGTGCGATGCCGCACAGGAGTGACGCCGCCGCGAACCAGACCGTCCCCCAGACGAAGACGCGGCGCCTGCCCCAGCGATCCCCGAGCGCCCCGCCCAGCAGGATCAGCGACGCCAGGGCGAGGGTGTAGCCGCTCGAGACCCACTGCATTCCCGCGACATCCGACCCGAGGTCCTCGCCGATGTGCGGCAGGGCGATGTTCACCACCGTGCCGTCCAGTAGCGCGAGGCTCGAGCCGAGAACGGTGGCGGTGACCACCCACCGTCCCTGGCGGGTGCTCAGGCGCAGCACTGTCTCGGTCATCTCCCCATGGTGCGCCGTCGGCCAGGTAGCGGGGTGCTCGTTGCGATTTCTCGCGCCGGCTTCGGCATACTCGAGCACGTGTACATCGAAGTCGACGACCTGTCCCGCGAGGCCGTGCACGGACTGCTGGCCGAGCACCTGGCGGACATGCGCGCCACGTCGCCGCCCGACAGTGTTCACGCCCTCGATCTGCCCGGTTTGCGGGACCCGTCGGTCACCGTGTGGACGCTGTGGGACGAGGAGACCGTGCTGGGAACCGTGGCTCTGCGTGAGCTCTCGCCGGCCGAAGGCGAGATCAAGTCGATGCGGACGGCCACCGAGGCGCGCGGGCGGGGTGTGGCCACCCGGCTCCTCGCACATCTGGTCGGCGAGGCACGGGTACGCGGGTACGTCCGGCTCAACCTCGAGACCGGCACCGAGGACTTCTTCGCCCCGGCCAGGCGCCTGTACACCGAGCACGGCTTCACCGAATGCCCCCCGTTCGGGAACTACGGCAACGATCCGAACAGCATCTTCTTCACACTCGCCCTGTGACAGCCCGGTCCGTGCGACACTTTCCGCCACGCACCTCGATATACGGAGAACTCATGGACATCATGCGCAAGGTCGCAGTCGGGGCCGTCGCGGTGGCCGGCCTGTCTTTCTTCGCCGCGGGGACGGCCGCGGCAGACCCGGTGCCGGCCCCCATGCCGCCGCCGCTACCCGCGCCGATGCCGGTCCCGTTGCCTGCCGGGACATACCTCGGCACCACCAACGTTCTCGGTGGCGACCTGATCTGGAAGGGCAAGACGTTCGGGCCCGGGTGGGTCATGGACAACTTCGGTGTGTTCTTTCCGTACATCTTCGGCATGACCACCCCGGAAGCGGGCGGTTCCCTCGTCACCGACTACAGCCCTTCCGGGCTGCCGTTCCTGACCGACCGGATCACCCCGAGGCCCGACGGCACCTACGAGGGCACCGTCTACATCAACGGCAACCCCGTGGCGGGGTACGCCCTCCACAAGTAGCCGATCAGCAGGTCTACACCTTCGACGGTGCGAGCGGTTCGGGGGTAATCGAGTTCGGCGCCGCGGGGGTGGCGCGGCGGGTGGGGATGGCCAGCGTGATGGCCGCGGCGACGAGTGCGACACCGCAACCGATCAACAGTCCGGTTCGGAAGCCGCCCTCGGTGGGCAGGGTGTGGCCGGCGACCTGCACGCTCATCTGGGCGAGAACCACACCGACGACGGCAGCGGACACCGCGGTACCGACCGAGCGCATCAGAGAATTGACGCTGTTGGCGGAGGCGGTCGCGGACTGCGGCACGGCGCTCATCACCAGGGCGGGCATCGCGCCGTAGGCGAGACCGACACCCGAGCCGCAGATGCAGGTCACCACGACCAGGCCCCACGTCGACCCCATCAGGAACATCGACGATCCGTAGCCGAGCGCGATGACGAGGCTTCCGACGAGCAGGGTGACCTTCGGTCCGCGGGTGGACGACAGCTTGGCGCCGAAGGGGGAGACCGCCATCATCATCAGACCCGAGGGGGCCATCCACAGGCCCATGGCCGGCATCGACTGTCCCAGGCCGTATCCCGTCGACGCCGGCAACTGCAGGAGCTGCGGAACGATCAGGGACTGGGCGTACATGGCGAAGCCGACGACGACGGACGCGGCGTTGGTCAGCAGCACCTGACGGCCGGCGATCACCCGCAGGTCGACCAGCGGTTCGGGAGTGCGGAGTTCCCACCAGCCCCAGGCCGTCAACGCGATGACCGTGGTCGCGAACAGACCGAGGGTAGTGCTGCTCGCCCAGCCCCAGTCTGCGCCCTTGGACACCGCCAGCAGCAGGGACACCAGTCCGACACCGAGTCCGACCGCGCCGATGGGATCGAAGCGGGCCTTGGGCCCGTGGACGGGCGTGGCAGGCACGAAGAACCAGAGCAGCACGGCGATCAGCGCGCTGAGCCCGGCGGCGCCCCAGAACAGCACGCGCCAGCTCGCATTCTCCGCGACCGTTGCGGCGAGCGGCAGACCGAGGGCGCCGCCGATGCCCATGGACGAGCTCATCAAGGCGATGGAGGAGTGCAGGCGCTCGGGCGGCAGCAGGTCCCGCAGTGCGCTGATTCCCAGCGGAATCATGCCCACACCGATGCCCTGCAGCCCTCGGCCGATCACCATCGGGGCCAGGGACGTCGCGAGCGCACAGACCACCGAGCCCAGGACGAGCGGCACCGTGCAGATCAGCATCATCCGCCGCTTGCCGTACAGGTCGCCGAGACGTCCGGTGACCGGTGTCGCCACGGCGCCGGCGAGCAGCGTCGCGGTGATCACCCAGGACGCGTTGGAGGCGGTCGTGTCGAGCAGTCGGGGGAGGTCGCCGATCAGCGGCACCACGAGGGTCTGCATGAGCGCGGCGACGATGCCGGTGAAGGCCAGAACGGCGACGAGGCCGCCCGGTCGGACGGCGGGCGTCGGACTGTCCACACGAATCTCCTCAACTCAGCGAAACATAATTTGTGCACCATACACAGCGTATGCATGGTGCACAACGTATGTATCGTGCAATGAGGCTCAGGAGGCGCGTTTTCCGAGGTAGGCGGCGGCGAGTCCGCACGCGACCACGGCAACCACCGACAGTCCAGTCGATGTCCACGCCCACGAGTCCGGCCCCGGCGCGCTCTCGGATCCGACGAGCGGCGTGTACGCCGTCCACCCGTAGTCGGCGATCAGCGGGACGGCCAGCGCGGCCGGGGCCGCCAGCGACATCGCGGTGACCGATTCGCTCGACGGCAGACTCGACGCGACCGTGTACGAGGCCGCGAGAGGAAGGAGGAGCCACGTCGCACCGACGTGCAGGTTGTCCCACGGTGGGTGCTCGAACAGCGCCGACGCGGCCACGACTGCAAGTGCCGCGATGCCGGGAACCGGGTGAGGGAAACGCCTCCCGAGCACGGCACCCGTCAGCGCGAGCGCCGCCGGCACCAGCAGCCACGGCCAGGAGTCCGGGAAAGCCGCCACGCCGATGTCCCCCGCGGCGACGAACGCCATAGCGGCAAGCAACACGATCCCGGTGCGGCCCTCCAACCACAGCGAGGCGGCGATCACCACCACGACGAGGACGAGTCCGAACATCCACCGGCCCTGCATCGCACCGTCGGCGCCCACGTTCCAGACACGACGAACGAACCACCAGTACAGCACCAGCCCGATCAGCGGCAGAACGATCCCGGTGACGAGGGCACGCCCGCTCACCGCGACCTCCGTCCGCTCACCGAGGTCGCCGGACGCGAGCGTGACGGCCAGAACCACGGCCGTGAGCGCGAGGAGGGCCAGCGTCACCGGCTCGAACAAGGGTTCCGGAAGGTAGTCCGCGTAGCGCCGGGGAAAAGACGTCCGGAAGTGGTCGATCGGGCCGGCGAGGAGGAGCCCGGTGAGCACCCCCGCCGCGAGTGCGGTCTGCAACCATGCCCGGTCGGCGGTGGCGCACAGTCCGACGAGACCGCCGAGGAGCAGGCCCGCACCGACTCCGCCGAGGTACATCTCGAGGTCCCACGGCCCCGTCGCCGGAGCGACACCCAGCAGCGCCAGGCCGGCGAACGACAGCGTCGACAGGATCCGGCGGGCACGAACCAGCGCTGCCACCAGGACGGCGACGATCGCGGCGAGGAAGGCGCCTGCGGCCGGACCGACATACAGCGCGTCCAGGCGGTTGCCGTCAACCACGAACGCGAACTCACTGGACGTGGTGGACGTCAAGGCAATTCCCGCGACGAACCCGCCCAGCAGCAGGCACACGTGCGAGATCCTGAATGTCATCCCCTGAGCATCGCGTAAGGGCACCGGCCTTGAAGTGACCGACGCGCAGGAGAAGGCTGGAGGTCGTGCTGTGCCCGCGGCAGAGAAGGGGTGGTCCGCTTGGTCATCGACAACGACGTCTACAACCGTGTGGGGGAGTCGTGGTGGGAGGAAGACAACCCACTCAACCTGCTGCACGGAAGTCTGACGCCGGGACGATTCGCCTACTTCCGTAAGGTGCTCGGCGAAACGGTCGGTCGTGACCATCGCGGACACCGCGCCCTCGACGTCGGTTCGGGTGGCGGGTTCCTCGCGGAGGAGTTCACCCGCATCGGTTTCCGGGTGACGGGCATCGATCCGTCCCCGGTGTCGGTCGACACCGCGCGGCGTCACGCGGCCGACTCGGCGCTCGACATCGAGTACCGCATCGGGTCGGGCGAACAGTTGCCGGTGCCGGATGCCGCGTTCGACGTCGTCTACTGCTGCGACGTCCTCGAGCACGTGTCGGATCTCGACGGAGTGATCGCCGAAACGTCCCGTGCGCTGAAACCCGGCGGCCTGTACCTGTTCGACACCATCAACCGCACATTCGCCAGCAAGCTCGTCGCGATAAAGATCATGCAGGAGTGGCGGATGACCCGGATGTTCGACACTCCCATCCACGACTGGTCGATGTGTATCCGTCCGGCGGAACTGGCACCGATCATGGAACGGCACGGTCTGCGGCTCGGCGAGATCGTCGGGCTCGGGCCGCGGTCGAAGAATCCTCTCCGGCTCCTCGACCTCGCCCGGGCCGGCGGAACACGGCTCAGCTACGGGGAGTTGAGCCGCCGGCTCGACTTCGGGCAGATCCGGAGCACGGCCATCTCCTACATGGGATTTGCGGTCAAGAACGGCGAAAGCCCGCCGCGACGACGCGACGGGCTTCCGGACGGACGTGATCAGCTGTAGTCGTAGAAGCCCTTGCCGCTCTTCTTGCCGAGCTGTCCGGCGTCGACCTTGCGCTTGAGCAATGTCGGGGGAGCGTAGTGCGGTTCGGCGAACTCCGCGTACAGCGACTCCGCCGCGGCGAGGGTGATGTCGAGACCGACGGTGTCGATCAGCGTCAGCGGGCCCATCGGGTAGCCGCAGCCACCCTTCATGGCCTCGTCGATGTCCTCGGCGGTGGCGTAGCCCGACTCGAGCATCCGGACCGCCGACGTGAGGTACGGGATGAGCAGCGCGTTCACGATGAAGCCCGCGCGGTCACCGGCCCGCACCGTCTTCTTGCGCAGCGTGTTCTTCGCGTAGTCGGTGACCGCGAGGACGGTCTCCTCCGACGTGACCAGGCTGACCACGATCTCGACCAGCGGCATCACCGGCACCGGGTTGAAGAAGTGGACGCCCACGACCTGCCCGGGACGCTGCGTGGCGTTGGCCATCTTGATCAGCGGGATGGACGACGTGTTGGACGCCAGGATGCCCGACGGCTTCACGATCTTGTCGAGCTTCTGGAAGATGTCGACCTTGAGCGCCTCGATCTCCGGCGCCGCCTCGATCACGAGGTCGCGGTCCGCGAACTCCTCGATGTCGAGGGTGACCCGCACGCGGGCGAGCGCGGCATCCGCGGCGTCCTGGTCGAGCTTGCCCGCCTTGACCCCGCGAGCCAGGGACTTCTCGATCCGGGCCTGCGCGGCCTCGGCGAATTCCGGCTTGGTCTCGAGGATGAGAACCGAGCTACCGGCCTTGATGCATACCTCGGCGATGCCGGCACCCATGGTGCCGCCGCCGATCACGCCTACTAGTTCCACAAATTCTCCTCACGTAGCCGTGCGCC
>NZ_JBLWIT010000069.1:31331-66641 GCF_048381435.1 Rhodococcus mengyinensis
GAGCTACCAAAAAGGCGCACGGGCGGCGTAGCCGCCTACTTCAACAGTGCACGCGACATCACGACGCGCTGGATCTGGTTCGTGCCTTCGTAGATCTGAGTGATCTTCGCATCACGCATCATCCGCTCGACAGGGAAGTCGGTGGTGTAGCCGGCGCCACCGAACAGCTGGACGGCGTCGGTGGTGACCTCCATCGCGACGTCGGAGGCGAAGCACTTGGCGGCAGCGGAGATGAAACCGAGGTTCTTCTCGCCGCGCTCGGCGCGGGCCGCGGAGGTGTAGACCATGAGGCGGGCGGCCTCGACCTTCATCGCCATGTCGGCGAGCATGAACTGCACGGCCTGGAAGTCGCTGATCGACTTGCCGAACTGCTTGCGGTCCTTGGTGTAGGCGAGAGCGGCGTCGAGGGCACCCTGCGCGAGGCCGACGGCCTGCGCGCCGATGGTGGGACGGGTGTGGTCGAGGGTCTGCAGCGCCGTCTTGAAACCGGTGCCGGGCTCGCCGATGATGCGGTCGCCGGGGATCTTGCAGTTCTCGAAGTAGAGCTCCGCGGTGGGCGAACCCTTGATGCCGAGCTTCTTCTCCTTCGGTCCGACGACGAAGCCCTCGTCGTTCTCGTGGACCATGAACGCGGAGATGCCGTTGGCGCCCTTGTCGGCGTCGGTGACGGCCATGACGGTGTACCAGCTGGACTTGCCACCGTTGGTGATCCAGCACTTGGAGCCGTTGAGGATCCAGTCGTCGCCGTCCGCCTTGGCGCGGGTGCGCATGCTGGCGGCGTCCGAACCGGCCTCACGCTCGGACAGTGCGTAGGA
Organism: Rhodococcus mengyinensis; assembly: GCF_048381435.1. Classification (NCBI taxonomy): domain Bacteria; kingdom Bacillati; phylum Actinomycetota; class Actinomycetes; order Mycobacteriales; family Nocardiaceae; genus Rhodococcus; species Rhodococcus mengyinensis. The sequence continues at coordinate 32,147 of NZ_JBLWIT010000069.1, forward strand.
CGCCATGGCCTCGCCGGACGCGAGCTGCGGCAGGACCTGCTGCTTGAGTTCTTCGGACCCGTTGAGGATGAGGCCCATGGTGCCGAGCTTGTTGACGGCGGGGATCAGGGAGGAGGAGCCGCAGACGCGGGCGACCTCTTCGATGACGATGCAGGTGGCGACGGAGTCGGCGCCCTGGCCGTCGTATTCCTCGGGGACGTGGATGGCGTTGAACCCGGAGTTCACGAGGGCGACGCGGGCCTCTTCGGGGAAGCGTGCGTCCTCGTCGACCTGCTTCGCGTAGGGGGCGATCTCCTTCTCGGAGAGCGCGCGGATCGCGGACCGCAGTTCGTCGTGCTCTTCACCGAGCTTGAACAGATCGAAGTCCGGATTTCCGGCCATGGGGCGCTCCTTGCTGAGTCTCGACGGCACCGAGTCTGAATAGGCACTCCGTGCCAGGGTCATTGTCGTTCAGGCGGGCCGCAATGTTCGTGGTCGGCAAACTACTGCCACTACAGTGCAGTCAACCACGGCACTGAGTGCCAGTCAAGGGTGGTTGTCGTCACCCGGCCGCCTCAGCCCCGGCGCCGGGACAGCTGGGCCTGGATGCGCCCGGTGATCTCGTCCACCGGCGTTCCCGGCGGGTACGACACCACCAGCACGGCGTCCTGTTCCTGCGTCGATGCCCCCGGAGCGACGCCGAACGTCCGGCGCACGTCGAGGAGGGCCCGCTCGAGTTCCTCAGCGGTGGCGTCGGGGTCGCCCTTGATCATGTTCCGGAGCAGGAAGTTGTGGCACGCGGTGACAGCGGCCGCGAATCCGATGACCTTCAGGACCGGCTCGGTGGGTACGACGCCGCGCAGGTAGTCGACGAACAACCGCTCGTAGCGGAAACCGGTGACGATCTCCCGGTCGCGCAGGGCGGGCACCCGCTGCACCACCTGGTACCGGCGAGCCGACAGCTCCCGGTTCTCGCGAAACCTGTCGAAGACCAGGCCTGCCGTCCTGCAGACCGCCGCCCACGGGTCGTCGGAATCCGTGGACAGATAATCGCCTGCCTGCTGCAACAGCGATTCGTGATCGGCGAAGATCACGTCCTCCTTGGAGCGGAACTGGCGGAAGAACGTCCGCCGGGACACGCCCGCCGCGGACGCGATCTGCTCGACGGTCGTCGCCTCGTACCCGTTCTCGGAGAACAGCCGGATGGCCTGCGCCACGACGTGGACGCGGAAGTCCGCGGGATCGATGCCGGGTGTGTCGACGCGCTCGGTCATGGGGCCCAGTATCCATCGGCGGCATTGGACCCGCAGTGCCCTGGACCCGGCGCGCCTCGTGGGCGGATACTCGAAAGAGTGCGTCCGTCCTGGTTGGGCGGGGCGAGGTCGAGTTCGAGTGTGCCCTGGACAAGGTGAAGGACCCGTTCCGGGGGCGGGAGAAACGCGCCGCCCCGCGGACCTCCGTGTTCCGGACGGCGGCGAACCGATTCCGCTCTCGGCGGCCCAGCGGGCCACGTGGTTCGCGCAGCAACTCGAACCGCTGGTCCCGATCTCCATCGCCCAGTACGTCGAGTTCCACGGTGTCCTCGACATCGACCTGCTCCGGCAGGAGACAGTGGAAGCGGCCCGCGAATTCGAATCGCCCTTCCTCAAGGTGTACGACGTCGACGGGCGGCCGCTGCAGTACGTGGACCATCGGACGGACACGTCGATCGCGTACGTCGACTTCCGCGCGGACGAGGACCCGGTGGCGGCGGCGCACGCATGGATGGAACGTGACTACGTCACGCCGCTCGATCTGAGCGCCGACCGGCTGGTCGAGACGTCGATCCTGCAGACCGGTGACACACACTTCCTGTGGTACAGCAGGATTCACCACGTCGCTCTCGACGGCTATGGGGCCATGACGATGCTGCGCCGCATCGCACACCGGTACTCCGCGAAAGTCGCGGGCCGCGAACCGGATCCGAACCGGGCGGTGAGCCTGCGGCAGTTGTACGACATCGACAGCCGGTACCGCGCCTCCGAGCGGTTCGTGACCGATCGGGAGTACTGGGCGGGGCGGGTCGCCGGGCTCGAGGGCACCACGCTGGCGCGGACGGCGGGGCAGGTGTCGGCCACCAGCACGGTGGAGAGCGCTGTCCTCTCGGACGACGTCGTGGCCGTTCTCGATTCCCGCGACAGCCTGTCGGCGGCGACCATCATCGCGGCCGCGGCGTGCTACCTGTCGCGACGTACCGGCAGAACCGATGTGCTGGTGACCATTCCGGTGTCGGCCCGCACCACGGCGGTACTGCGCAATTCCGGGGGCATGCTCGTCAACGTGGCACCGATGCCCGTCAGTGTCCGGGCCGACGACACCGTCGCGGAACTGATCGAGAAGGTGCAGCGTGAGCTGGTCGCCGCACTGCGACACCAGCGGTGCAGCCTCGACGACATCCGCCGCGACGCCGGCGACACCGCGACGACGGCACTGTACGGGCCGATGGTGAACGTCATGTTGTTCCGCCAGGAGGTCGCGCTGGGTTCGCTCCTCGGCGATTTCCACATCGTCACGTCGGGTCCGGTCGAGGACCTGCTGATCAACGTGTATCAGAGCGGCACTCCCACCCGGATCTTCGTGGACTTCCGCGCGAACCCCAGCCGCTACGAGGACGCGGAACTGCGGGAACACCATCGTCAGTTCGTCGAACTGCTCGAGGAACTGGCCACCGCAGACCCGGCGTCCCGGGTGGGCAGCATCCACGAGACCAGTTCCCGCACCGGCGAACGACTTCTGCGCGAGGCGGCGGAAATCGACTACTGGCGCCGGCAGCTGGACGGGTTGCCCGACCTCCTGCCGTTGCCCACCGATCATCGGCGGCCCGCGAGGTTGTCGCAGGCGAGCGATCGGGTCACCGTAGTGGTGCCGAGGGAGTTGCACCGCCGCATGGCCGCACTGGCCGACGCCGCAGGCACCACCGGCCGCACGGTGTTCCTGACGGCCCTGTCGATCCTGCTGGGGCGGGTGACGGGTAGCAGCGACATCGCCGTCGGAACGGCCGTGGACGTGGGCGATCGCACGGACGTCGTGGTGGTGCGATCGCGGTACGCGAGCGAGGAGTCGTGCCGCGACTATCTGTCGCACGTCCGGGACGTCGCTACCGAGGCGACGGCGCACACCGGTGTTCCGTTCGATCGTCTGGTGCGGGAACTCGATGTGTCGGTGTCGGACGCGTACGCACCGATCTTCCAGGTGCTGCTCGACACCCGCGCGCCCGGCTCCCCGGGTTCTGCCGTCTCCGGCCTCGACCTGTGCGTGACCGTGACCGAAGCGGCCGACGAGTCGGGCGATCCGGCGGGTGTCGCCGTCGAATTCGGTTTCGCCGCCGACCTGTTCGACGCCCACACGATTCGGGTGGCCGCTGAGCGGTACCTCCGCATCCTCGACGCGATGGCGGCCGATCCGGTGGTTCCGGTCGGTGACATCGAGATCCTCTCCGCAGACGAACGTTCCGCGCTGACACCGGTACGAGGACGACCGGGCCGGTCCGAGCGCACCCTGCCCGACCTCTTCGCGGACGCCGCCGCACTGGATCCGGCGGCGACGGCCCTGTCGCGGCAGGGCGAGGAGTTGTCGTACCGCGAGCTGGACCGGTGGTCGACGCAGGTCGCGCGCATGCTGATCGACCGCGGGGTGGGGCCGGAATCGTTCGTCGCGCTGGCACTGCCACGTTCGTTCCGGTCGGTGGCGTCCGTGTGGGCCGTCGCCAAGGCCGGGGCGGCGTTCGTTCCGGTGGACCCGAACTACCCGCCCGACCGAATCGACTACATGCTCGCCGATTCCGGTGCGGTGCTGGGCCTGACGGAGGAGTCGCTGCGGGGACGCTTACACGATTCGATTCCCTGGTGCGTGCTCGACGACGCGGACTTCCAGGCCGACTGCGCCGCCCGCTCCGACCGTCCGCTGACCGACTCCGACCGCATCCGGCCCCTGCACCTCGACAATTCCGCGTACCTGATCTACACGTCCGGCTCGACGGGGCAGCCGAAGGGCGTCACTGTCACGCACCGCGGGCTCGACAACTTCGCGGCCGACCAGCAGGAACGTTTCGGCGCCACGAGATCATCACGGACACTGCACTTTTCGACGCCGAGTTTCGACGCGTCCGTCTTCGAGTACCTGCAGGCGTTCGGGGTGGGTGCCACGATGGTGGTCGTGCCGCCGTCCGCGTACGGCGGCCCGGAACTGGCCGACCTACTGCGGTCGGAACGTGTCACGCACGGCTTCGTCACCACGGCTGCGCTGGGCACGATCCCGCCGGATTCGCTGGGCGACTTCCTCGACGTGGTCGTGGGCGGTGAGGTCTGCCCGCCCGAACTGGTGGCCCGGTGGGCGCCGGACCGCAGGCTGCACAACGCGTACGGTCCCACCGAAACGACCGTCATGGCGAACATCAGCGCACCGATGACCCCGGGTGACCCCATCACACTCGGCGGTCCGATCAGAGGTACCGAGGAAGTGGTACTCGACGCCCGGCTCCATCCGGTACCCGTCGGGGTACCCGGTGAGCTGTACATCGCCGGTGCCGGTGTGGCGCGGGGCTATCACCGCCGTCCCGGTCTCACCGCGGCGCGGTTCGTCGCCGACCCGTACGGCCGGGGCCGGATGTACCGCACCGGTGACGTGGTGCGGTGGCGGCCCGACCACACCCTCGAGTACCTGCGCCGCAGTGACTTCCAGGTGAAGGTGCGGGGCTTCCGCATCGAGCTCGGCGAGATCGACGCGATGCTGCAGACGCATCCGGACGTGCGACTGGCCGTCACCATCGGCAGGCCGGGACCGACCGGGGACACCGCCCTGGTCTCGTACGTCGTCCCGGCTCCGGGCAGGCCGATCGAGACGACGGAACTGCTGCGGCAGGTGCGGAACCGGTTGCCGGCGTACATGGTTCCCTCGGTCGTCGTGGTGCTCGACGAGATCCCGCTGACCCCGGTCGGGAAGCTGGACCGCGCGGCGCTGCCGGAACCGCGGTTCCTGTCCGCGGCCGCGGAGTTCAAGGCGCCAACCGACCCGGTCGAGGAGTCGATCGCCGAGGTCTTCACCGAGGTCCTCGGCGTCGAACGGATCAGTGTCGACGACAGCTTCTTCGACCTCGGCGGCAATTCTCTCGTGGCGACACGGGTGATCGCGCGCGTCAACGCGGCACTCGGATCGGACGTGGGTGTGCGGGCGTTGTTCGAGGCGCCCACCGCCGAACTGCTGGCCGCGTACGTTCGGCGTGCGGGGACCGAACTCGTGGACCGACCGCCCCTGGTCGTCGGGGAGCGGCCCGACCGGATCCCGTTGTCGCTGGCGCAGCAACGGATGTGGTTCATCAACCAGTTCGACACGTCGTCGGTGGCGTACAACATCCCGATGGCCGTGCGCCTCACCGGACCTCTGGACGCGGACACGCTGCGGGAAGCGGTCGGCGACGTGATCGAGCGGCACGAGTCGCTGCGCACCGTGTATCCCGCGTCGACGGACGGGCCCTACCAGGTGGTCGTCGACACCGCGGACGTCGTCCCGGACCTCACCCCGCACGTCGACGGCGACGAGTCGCTGTACGAGAGGATCGCGACCCTCCTCGCGGGCGGATTCGACGTGAGCGCGAAGGTCCCGCTGCGGGCGGCGCTGTTGTGGACCGGCCCCGACGAACACGTGCTGGTGATCGTGGTGCATCACATCGCCGCCGACGGGGCGTCGCTCGCGCCGCTGGCCCGCGACCTGATGGTCGCGTACTCCTCGCGCCGGTCCGGGACGCCGCCGAGCTGGGAGCCGCTGCCCGTGCAGTACGCCGACTTCAGCGTGTGGCAGCGTCGCCTTCTCGGCAGTGCCGAGGACGCGGACAGCCTCATGTCCCGGCAACTGAAGTACTGGCGCGGTGTGCTCGCAGAACTGCCGGAGGTCAGCGCCCTGCCGCTCGACCGGAACAGGCCGCCCGCCCGCTCACTCGAGGGAGCGACCGCGGCGTTCGCGATCGACGCGGGCCTGCACCGGCAACTGCTCCTCCTCGCGCGCGAGCACCACGCAACCCTGTTCATGGTGATGCACGCGGCGCTGGCCGTACTGCTGTCGAGGATGTCCGGGTCGGGTGACGTCGCCATCGGCACCCCGATCGCGGGTCGCGGTGAGGCGGCGCTGGACGACCTGGTCGGGATGTTCGTCAACACGCTGGTGCTGCGGACTCCGGTGGAGCCGGGTGAGGTGTTCACCGACGTGCTGGCCCGGGCCCGCGACACGGATCTGGGCGCGTTCGGGCACACGGACGTTCCCTTCGAGAGCGTCGTCGACGAGCTGGCACCAGGCCGGTCGACGTCCCACTCGCCGCTGTTCCAGGTACTGCTCGAATTCCAGAACACCGTGCGCGCCCACCTCGAACTGCCGGGCCTGACTGTCGAGGCGGTCGACGTCGACCCGGGGGTCGCCAAATTCGACCTCCAGCTGTCGCTTGCCGAACATCACGACGAGAAGGGCACCGCCGCCGGAATGTCCGCTGCCTTCCTCTATGCGACGGATGTGTTCGACCGGACGTCGGTGGAGGGGTTCGGGGAACGCTTCGTCCGGGTGCTGCGGGCGGTGGTCGACGACCCGGCGGCGGTGGTGGGGGACATCCCGGTTCTCGGTGCGGTCGAGCGCGACCTGGTGCTGGACCGATGGAACCACGAGGGCGTCACCGCCGACGCGCAGACCGTGGTCGAGTTGTTCGCGCGGGTGGCCGCGTCGACCCCGGACGCCACCGCGGTCGTGTGCGGTGACGCGACGCTGACCTACGGCGAACTGGACGAGCAGGCGAACCGGTTGGCCCGGTTGCTGATCGCCGAGGGGGTGGGAACCGAGTCGCTGGTCGCGGTGATGGTGGATCGCACACCTGCCCTCGTGGTGACGTTGCTGGCGGTGCTCGCCGCCGGTGGCGGGTACGTGCCGGTCGACACCAGCTATCCCGCCGAGCGGGTGGCAGCGATGTTCGAGGACGCGCGACCCGTCTGCGCCGTGGTGAGCGCCGAATTCGCGTCGCTGGCACCGGCCGGAATCCCGGTGGTGGCGATCGACGATCCGGCGACGGCCGGTGCGGTGGCCGAACTGTCCGGGCTGCCGGTCACCGACTCGGACCGGTTGCGGCCGCTGCGGGCCGACGCCGTCGCGTACGTCATCTTCACGTCGGGGTCCACCGGGCGACCCAAAGGCGTCCAGGTGTCGCACCGGTGCGTCGTCACGCTGCTCGCCAACACCCGGGAACTGTTCGGATTCGACTCGTCCGACGTGTGGACGCTGTTCCACTCGTACGCTTTCGACTTCTCCGTCTGGGAACTGTGGGGTGCGCTCGTCCACGGTGGCCGGCTGGTGTTGGTCGACTACTTCACCGCACGATCGCCGGACACGTTCTTCGAACTGCTGCGCCGGGAACGGGTGACGGTGCTGAACCAGACCCCGACGGCGTTCTACCAGCTGACGGAGGCCGATCGCGCGGCGAACGCCGTCGAGGACACCGATCAGGCGCCACTGTCGTTGCGGCACGTGATCTTCGGCGGCGAAGCCCTCGTCGTCGGGCAACTGGAGCGGTGGTACACCCGGCACGACGACCGGGCCCCCGTGCTGGTGAACATGTACGGCATCACCGAGACCACGGTGCACGTCAGCTTCCTCGCCCTCGACCGCGCGCTGGCGGCGTCCGTGCCGGGCTCGGTGATCGGCGGCGGACTCCCCGGTCTGCGGGTCTACGTCCTCGACGGCCGGCTGCATCCGGTACCGCCCGGGGTAGTGGGCGAACTGTACGTGTCCGGCGACCAGGTGACCCGCGGCTACATCGGCAGGCAGGGTTTGACCGCGACGCGTTTCGTCGCCGACCCGTTCGACCACCACCGGGCGGGGGCGCGCATGTACCGCTCGGGCGACGTCGTGAAGTGGGGTGCGGGCGGCCGGCTCGAGTACGTGGGGCGCAGCGACCTCCAGGTGCAGCTGCGCGGATTCCGGGTGGAACTCGGCGAAGTGGAGGCGGCCCTGGCCGCGTGTGCAGGGGTCGCGCAGTCGGTGGTCGTGGTGCGCGGCGACGACCGGGACGGTGACCGGCTGGTGGGTTACGTGGTCCCGGAGATGGGTGCGGATGTCGACGCGGCGGCGGTTCTCGATGCGGTCGGGGCGAGCGTTCCGTCGTACATGGTGCCGGCCGCGGTCGTGGTGATCGACGCCGTGCCCCTGACGGTCAACGGCAAACTCGACCGGAAAGCACTGCCCGAAGCGGACTTCGGCATTTCGACGGTGGGTTTCGTCGCCCCACGCAATCCGGTGGAGGAGATCGTCGCCGCCGTGTTCGCCGATCTGCTCGGCAGCGTCCGGGTGGGGGCGAACGACAGCTTCTTCGCACTCGGCGGGAACTCGCTGACCGCGACCCGGCTCGTCGCCCGCGTCAACGCTGCGGTCGGCGACCGTCTGGGCGTGCGGGACGTGTTCGACGCCCCGACCGTCGCCGGATTGGCCGCCCGCGCCGAGGCCGGAGACTCCCGCCCGGAATCCCGGCCGCCGCCGGCCCCGCGGGATCCGTCGCGGGAGGTCCCCGTCTCGCTCGCACAGCAGCGGATGTGGTTCATCAACCAGTTCGACACGGCCAGTGCGGCGTACAACGTCGCGATCGCGCTCCGCCTCTCCGGCACCCTCGACGCGCAGGCGCTGGAGGCGGCCGTCGCCGACGTCGTCGAGCGCCACGAGTCCCTCCGCACCGTCTTCCCCCTCACCGCCAGCGGTCCGCGGCAGGTGATCCTCCCGGCAGAGAAGGTGGCGCCCGCACTCACACCGCACGCCGTCGGGTCGGCGGACCTCGGCGCGGAACTTCACCGCCTGCTCTCCGCCGGGTTCGACGTGACGACGGAGGCGCCGGTGCGGGCCCGGCTGTTCGGGGTGAACGAGCACGAGCACGTGCTGGCCGTGGTCGTGCATCACATCGCGGCGGACGGTTTCTCGATGGTTCCGCTCGCCCGCGACGTCCTGTCGGCGTACACCGCCCGGTGCCGCGGCGCCGCGCCCGACTGGACCCCGCTTCCTGTGCAGTACGCCGACTACACACTGTGGCACCGAGACTGGCTCGGCGACGAAGGCGAAGACGGTTCGCGTCTCGCCCGCCAGCTCGACTACTGGACCGCGACACTGGCCGACCTTCCGGATGTGCTGGAACTGCCGACGGACCGGCCCCGCCCGGCCGCCCGCACCCTGGGCGCGGCCCGCGTCGAATTCGACATCGACCCGGACCTCCACCGGAGCGTCGTGCAACTCGCACGCAGGCACGGATCGACCGTGTTCATGGCACTGCACTCCGCACTGGCGGTCCTGCTGTCGCGGCTGAGTGCGTCGGACGACATCGCCGTGGGCACCCCCATCGCGGGCCGCGGCGAGGCCGAGCTCGACGACCTGGTCGGGATGTTCGTGAACACCCTCGTGCTCCGCACCCCCGTCGACGGCGCCCGCACGTTCGCCGAGGTGCTCGCGCAGGTCCGCGAGGCCGATCTCGGGGCGTTCACGCACGCGGACGTCCCGTTCGAACGCGTCGTGGAAAGCCTGCGTCCCTCCCGTTCGACGGCGTACTCACCGCTGTTCCAGGTGATGCTCGAATTCCAGAACACCGAGCGCCCCGAGCTGGAACTGCCGGGCCTCCACGTCGAACCCCTCGGCCTCGCGTTCGACACGATCAATTTCGACCTCCAGCTGACGCTGCGGGAGAACGTCGACCCCGACGGTCATCCCGCGGGGATCAGTGCGGCGCTGGGGTATGCCACCGACATCTTCGACGCGGACACGGTGGCCGCGTTCGCCGAGCGCCTGGTCCGGATCCTGAGCGCCGTCACCGAATCGCCGGACGCCCCGGTCGGCGACGTCGACGTCCTCGGCGCCGGCGAGCGGGCCGCGCTGACGTCCGCGAGCGGAGGCCCCGGCGTGGCCGCTCGGACGTTGCCGCAGTTGCTGACGGCCGCCACGGCCACGGACCCGGCCGCCGCGGCGCTGTGCTTCGAAGGACGTCACGTGTCCTACCGGGACCTCGACGAATGGTCGAACAGGCTCGCCCGGCTCCTGATCGAGCGCGGCGTCGGCCCGGAACAGGTGGTGGCTCTGGCACTGCCGCGGTCGATCGAATCCGTGCTGGCCGTCTGGTCCGTGGCCAAGACCGGGGCAGCGTTCCTGCCGGTCGACCCGAACCATCCGGCCGAGCGCATCGAGTACATGCTCGGCGACTCGGGCGCCGTCGCCGGTCTCACCACGGCCGCGCTGCAGTCAGCCCTTCCCGCGTCGATCCCGTGGCTGGTGCCGGGCGACCCCGGGACCGAGGCCGAGCTGGCGCTGCTCCCGGCGGCGGCGGTGACCGACACCGACCGGACGTCACCGTTGCACGTGGACCACCCCGCGTACGTGATCTACACGTCGGGATCGACGGGCAGGCCGAAAGGTGTGGTGACCACGCACCGCGGTCTGGCGAATTTCGCTGCGACGGAGCAGAGCACGTTCGGCACGTCCGCGGCGTCCCGGACCCTGCACTTCGCGTCGCCGAGCTTCGACGCCTCCGTGCTGGAGCTGATGCTGGCGGTTGGGCCGGGCGCGACGATGGTCATCGCGTCCCCGTCCGTCTACGGCGGCGACGAGCTGGCGGAACTGCTGCTGCGCGAGCGGGTCACGCACTGCTTCGTCACCCCGGCGGCGCTCGCCTCGGTCGATCCCGCCGGTCTGGAGAGCGTGCAGTGCGTGGTGACCGGCGGCGAAACGTGCCCGCCGGAACTGGTGGCCCGCTGGGCACCGGGCAGGGCCATGTTCGACGCGTACGGTCCGACCGAGTCGACCGTCGTGTCGAGCATCAGCACCCCGCTGGCGCCGGGCGAACCGGTCACGATCGGCGCGCCGACGCTCGGGTTCACCGAGGCGGTCCTCGATCAGCGGCTGCATCCCGTACCGGCGGGGGTCGCGGGGGAGCTGTACCTCGCGGGCCCGGCGCTCGCGCGCGGCTATCACGGCCGATACCCGCTCACCGCGGAACGCTTCGTGGCCAACCCCTTCGGGCCGCCGGGCAGCCGGATGTACCGGACCGGCGACCTCGTGCGCTGGACGACGGACGGGCAACTCGACTACCTCGGGCGCACCGACTTCCAGGTGAAGATCCGCGGATTCCGGATCGAGCTGGGCGAGGTCGAGTCGGCGCTGCTCGCGCACGGCGACGTGGCGGCGGCGATCGCCGACGTGCGCCGCGACGAACGCTCGGGCGACCGGCTGATCGGATACGTGGTCCCCGAACCCGGAGCGGACATCGATCCGGGCGAAGTGCTGCAGTTCGCGGGCACGCGCCTCGCGTCGTACATGGTGCCCGCCGTTGTCGTGGTGATCGCGGCGCTCCCGGTGACGGTCCACGGCAAGCTCGACCGGAAGGCGCTGCCGGAACCGGACTTCGGTGTCGCCGTCACCGACAGTCGTCCGCCCCGCACCGAGACGGAGGCGCTGCTCGCCGGCCTGTTCCGGGACGTGCTGGGACTCGAGTCGGTGGGTGTGGACGATTCGTTCTTCGCGCTGGGCGGCGACAGCATCATGTCGATCCAGCTGGTGGCCCGCGCGAAGGCAGCGGGTCTGATCCTCTCCCCGCGGGACGTGTTCGAGCGCAGGACCGTCGCCGGTCTCGCCGAGGTGGCCCACTACGAGCGCGCGGATGCCGTGGTGCTGGAGGAACTGCCCGGCGGTGGCGTCGGCCCGGTTCCGCTCACACCCGTCGTCGCGTGGATGCTGGGACGAAGCGGCGGCCGGCTGGACCGGTTCTCCCAGGCCGTGCTGGTCACCGCGCCGCCCCGGCTCACCCGTGGCGATCTCGCCGCCGCCGTCGACGCCGTGCTGGACCGTCACGACATGCTCCGCGCGCGGCTCGCCGTCGACGAGTCGGGGCAGTGGGCCATGACGGTGCTGCCGACCGGATCGGTGCCCGCCGATGCGCTGATCCATCACGTGCCCGTGACGTCGTTCGACGCCGGCGACTTCGATGCGGTGGCGAGAGCGGAACTGAACGCGGCGGCGGACCGCCTGGACCCGGCCTCGGCCAGCATGGTGCAGGTGCTCTGGTTCGACGGTCCCGGCGGGCAGGGGCGGTTGCTGCTGGTCGCGCATCATCTCGTGGTCGACGGCGTGTCGTGGCGGATCCTGATCGCGGATCTGGCGGCGGCCCACACTCGCGCCGCCGAGGGTCTGCCTGCCGCGCTGCCTGCCGTGGGGACGTCGATGCGGCGGTGGTCGCACGGACTCACCGATGCCGCGGCGGCCCGTCGCACCGAAGCGGGGCGGTGGCAGTCGATCCTGGACGGCCCCGACCCGCTCCTCGGGTTCCGGCCGCTCGATCCGGCCGTCGACGTCGATGCCACGACGGGCCGCGTCACCGTCGACGTCCCCGCACCCGTCACCGAGGCACTCCTCACCACACTGCCCGCCGCGTTCCACGGCACCGTCGGCGACGGCCTCCTCACCGCGCTCACACTGGCAATGATCCGGTGGCGGCGGCACCGCGGGGTCGAGACGGCCGACGTGCTGATCAACCTCGAGGGTCACGGCCGCGAAGACCACGTCGTGCCCGGCGCCGACCTGTCCCGCACTGTCGGGTGGTTCACCACACTGTTCCCGGCGCGACTCGACCTCACCGGCATCGGCATCGCCGCCGCCCTCGCCGGCGACGACGCGGCCGGGTCCGCGATCAAGGCGATCAAGGAACAACTCCTCGCCATCCCCGATCACGGCATCGGGTACGGGATCCTGCGATACCTGCATCCGGTCGGCTCGGAGGCACTGCGCCGATTCCGGCCACCGCAGGTGAGTTTCAACTACCTCGGCCGGGTGGCGACGAGCGGGGGCGACGTGCCCTGGCTGCCCGTCGCGGGCAGCGGGGACCTCGGCGGAACCCAGAACTACGACATGCCCGCCGCCTGGGTCGTGGACGTCAACGCCGCCACCACCGTCCGGGACGGCGCACCGGTACTCACGGCGACGTGGTCGTACCCCACCGGTGTGCTGGCCGCCGAGGACGTGGAAGAGCTGTCCGCACTGTGGGTTCGGGGACTCACCTCCCTGGCCGAGCACGCGAGCCGCCCGGGCGCAGGGGGGCTGACGCCGTCCGATCTCGATCTGGTGTCCGTCGGGCAGGCAGACATCGACCGGTTCGAGAGCACCTACCCGGACCTCGCCGACATCTGGCCGTTGTCACCGCTGCAGGCCGGTCTGCTGTTCCACGCGCAGCTGTCCGAGCATCGCCTCGACGCGTATCAGGTGCAGCTGGTCCTCGACCTGCGCGGCACCGTCGACTCCGCCAGGCTCCGCCGCGCCGCACAGGGCCTGCTCGACCGGCACGCGAACCTCAGGGTGGCGTTCGCGGACACCGGTGGCGGACCGGTCCAGGTGGTACTCGCCGGGGCGACCGCGCCGTGGACCGACGTCGACCTGTCGGATCTCGACGACACCCGGATCGCCGCGGAGGCGGAGGCACTCGTCGCGGCAGACCGCGCCGTCCCGTTCGAGATGTCCGAGGCGCCGCTGCTCCGATTCACGTTGCTGCGCACCGCACCCGACCGGTACCGGCTCGTCGTGACCCATCACCACATCCTTCTCGACGGATGGTCGACGCCCCTGGTGATCAAGGACCTGCTGATCCTCTACGCCACGGACGGCGACACGACGGCCCTTCCCCACGTCGCGTCCTACCGCGACTACCTGCAGTGGATCGGCAGGCAGGACCACGAACGCTCCACGGCCGCCTGGGTATCCGCCCTCGCCGGCTCGGACGAGCCGACATTCGTGACCCCCGCGGCGCGCGGCGAGCAGAGCTTCGCCGAACCCGAGGACGTGCGCCTCGACGTGGGCGAGGAGAAGACCCGGGCGCTCGAGGCCCTCGCACGAGAGCACGGACTGACGATGAACACCCTCGTCCAGGTGGCGTGGGGGCTGGTGCTGACCACACTCGGCACGCGCGAGGACGTGGTTTTCGGAGCCACGGTGTCCGGCCGCCCACCGGGAGTCGCCGGCATCGAGTCGATGGTCGGGCTGTTCATCAACACGGTGCCCGTCCGGCTGCGCCTGCGCCGCGAGGAGACGCTCGCGGAACTGCTGCAGCGTTTCCAGCGTGAACAGTCCGCCCTGCTCGATCACCACTACGTGGGCCTCACGGAGATTCAGCGCGCCGTCGGGGAAGGTGCTGCCTTCGACACACTGACCGTGTTCGAGTCCTATCCGGTGGACCGCATGGGATTGTCGGAAGACACCGACATCGACGGCATGCACGTCGCCGGGATCGAGGGGATCGACTCCACCCACTATCCGTTCACCCTGATGGCGCACGTCGACACCGGACTGCACCTGCGACTGCGATACCAGCCGAACGTCTTCCGGAGCGAGTTCGCGGAGTCGGTGGCGGCCCGCGTCGCGCGCGTCGTGCAGATCATGCTGGCGGACATCGACACACCCATCGCCCACCTCACCCTGCTGTCGGAGGCCGAACTCCAGGAGTACACCGCGGTGTCCGGGGCCCCCGCCGGGCCGCCGAAGACCCTGCCCGAGATCCTCACCGCCTCGGCCGGGAACCGGCCGGAGGCGCCCGCGCTCGTCTTCGACGGACGCGAGACGAGCTACCGCGAGCTCGACGAGCGGTCGAGCGCGCTGGCCCGTGTCCTCATCGAACGCGGTGCCGGGCCGGAGACGTTCGTGGCGCTCGGGCTACCCCGATCACGGGAATCGGTGCTGGCGGTGTGGGCGGTCGCGAAGGCGGGCGCGGCGTTCGTGCCCGTCGACCCGAACTATCCCGCCGATCGCATCGAACATATGCTGGCCGATTCCGGTGCGGCACTGGGTGTGACGACGTCCGCTCACCGACACCGATTGCCCGGTTCCGTGCCGTGGCTGGTGCTGGACGAACCTGCCTTCGACCGCACGTGGGCCGCCGCATCGCCGGTCCGCGTCACCGACCTGGACCGCCGGTCGGTGCTCGACGTCGACCACGCCGCGTACGCGATCTACACGTCCGGGTCCACCGGCAGGCCGAAGGGCGTCGTCGTCACCCACCGCGGTCTGGCGAACCTGCTCACCGAGCAGACCGAGCACTACACCGTCTCACCCGACTCCCGATGCCTGCACATCTGTTCACCCAGTTTCGACGTGGCGGTACTCGAACTCGTCCAGTCCTGTGCCGCCGGGGCGACGCTCGTGATCGCTCCCCCCGACGTCTACGGCGGGGCGGAACTGGCGGCGCTGCTGCGCCGCGAACGCGTCACCCACGCCTGCATCACCCCGGCCGTCCTGGCCACCGTGGAGCGCGACGGCATCGAGCACCTCGAGGCGCTCGTCGTGGCCGGCGACGCCGTCGGCGACGAACTGGTCGCCGCGTGGGGTGCGGATCGGGCGATGTTCAACGGGTACGGCCCCACCGAGGCCACCATCCTCACCACGTTCAGCCGGCCGATGAGACCGGGCGAGCCGGTCACCATCGGGGGCCCCGTCCGTGGCATCGCGCTGTCGGTCCTCGATGCGCGGCTGCAGCCCGTTCCGGCCGGGGTGCCCGGCGAGTTGTACATCGCGGGACCGGCGCTGGCCCGCGGGTACCACCGGCGGCCCGCGCTCACCGCGGAGCGGTTCGTCGCCGACCCCTACGGCGGCGGCCGGATGTACCGCACGGGCGACGTCGTGCGCTGGTCCCGCGACCACACCCTCGAATACCTCGGGCGCAGCGACTTCCAGGTGAAGATCCGCGGTCAGCGCGTCGAACTAGGCGAGATCGATTCCGTTCTCACCACCCACCCGCACCTCGACTTCGCCGCGACCCTCGGCAGGCCGGGCCCGCTGGGGGACACGGCGCTGGTGTCGTACGTGCTGCCGCACGACGGCGAGGAGGTGGCGGCGCCGGACGTGCTCGCGTTCGCGGGCCGGATCCTGCCCAAGTACATGGTGCCCGCCGCGGTGGTCGTCCTCGACGAGATTCCCCTGACCCCCGTCGGCAAGCTCGACCGGAAGGCTCTGCCCGCACCGGAATTCACGTCGGCGACCATCGGGTACCGGGCGCCCACCACTCCGGTCGAGGAGGCTGTCGCGCAGGTGTTCGCCGACGTGCTCGGCGCCCTGCGCGTCGGTGCGGACGACAGCTTCTTCGAATTGGGCGGCGACTCGCTCAGCGCCACCCGGGCGGTCGCGCGCATCAACTCCGCCCTCGACGCCGGGATCGGCGTGGCCGCACTGTTCGACGCGCCGGTCGTCGCCGATCTGGCGGTCCGGATCGACTCGGCGGTGACGGCGGCCACCCCGTCGGTGGCGCTCGCCGCACGACAGCGCCCCGACCGGATCCCGTTGTCGCTGGCGCAGCAACGCATGTGGTTCGTCAACCAGTTCGACACGTCGTCGCCCGCCTACAACATTCCGATCGCCCTGCGACTGACCGGGGTCCTCGATCACGCCGCCCTGCTCGCGGCGGTCGGCGACGTCGTCGCGCGGCACGAATCGCTCCGCACCGTGTTTCCCGGGTCGGTCGACGGACCGCACCAGGTGATCGTCGATGCCGGGCGGGCCACCCCCCGCCTCGATCCGGTGGCCGCCGCCGGTGACCGCGCACTGCGGGACGCCCTCGCAGCCCTGGTCGGCGCCGGTTTCGACGTGAGCGACGAGATCCCGTTCCGCGCACGGCTGTTCGAGCTGGAACCCGAGCAGCACGTCCTCGCCATCGTCGTGCACCACATCGCCGCCGACGGGTTCTCCATGATGCCGCTGGCCCGCGACGTCATGCTCGCGTACACCGCCCGGACCGTGGGGGAGACGCCTGGCTGGACCCCGCTGCCGGTGCAGTACGCCGACTACAGCGTGTGGCAGCGGGACTTCCTCGGTGCGGTGGACGATCCGGACTCGGTGCTGTCGAGGCAACTGGGCTACTGGACGGACACCCTGTCCGGTTCGCCCGAGGTGCTGCAGATCCCGGTAGACCGGCCGCGCCCCGTCCAGCGGTCCTACCGCGGGGACGTCGTCGAGTTCGACGTGCCTGCCCGGCTGCACCGTGCGTTGAACACGATCGCAGCACAACATAATTCGACACTGTTCATGGCGGTTCACGCGGCATTCGCCGTCCTGCTGTCCCGGCTGTCGGGCACGGACGACGTCACGATGGGAACGCCCGTCGCCGGTCGCGGGCAGGCGGTGCTCGACGACGTGGTGGGCATGTTCGTGAACACGCTCGTCCTGCGGACGGTGGTGGATCCGCGGGCGTCGTTCGGTCAAGTACTGACCGCGGTGCGGGCGGCGGACCTCGGTGCGTTCGAGCACGCGGACATCCCGTTCGAGCGGCTGGTCGACCATCTCGCCCCCGAACGATCCACGTCGCACACCCCACTGTTCCAGGTGCTCATCGAGTTCCGGAACGCGGAGGGCACCCACCTCGAACTGCCCGGACTCACCGTCGATTCGCTCGGCGTGGACTTGGGCGTCGCGAAGTTCGACCTGGAACTGAGTCTCGCCGAGCAGATCGACAGTGACGGCGCGCCCGCCGGACTCAGTGCCGGACTGCGGTTCGCGACGGACGTGCTCGATCGCGACACCGCGGTCCGATTCGGGGAACGGTTCCTTCGGGTGCTCGAGTCGGTCGCCGCGGCCACGGAGCTTCCCGTGGGCGACATCGAGATCCTGGACACCGCGGAGCGGGACCGGGTGCTGCCGGCGTTCGCCGAGTCCCCGGCCCCGGACGCGACCCTGGGGGACCTCTTCGAGCGGGCCGCGCAGCGATCCCGCCACGCGACGGCCGTCGTGTGCGAAGGGGTCTCGCTCACCTACGACGAGCTGGACACCCGGGCGAATCGCCTGGCGCGTTTGCTGATCGCGCGGGGCGCCGGCCCCGAGACCCTGGTGGCCGTCGCCGCCGCGCGGTCGGTGGAGCTGGTGGTGGCGCTGCTCGCGGTGGTGAAGTCGGGTGCCGGCTATGTGCCCGTGGATGTGACGTACCCGGTGGAGCGGCTCGCGTTCGTGTTCGCCGACGCCCGGCCGGTGTGTGTGCTGACCACCGAGGCCGAATCCGACGCGGTCCGGGCGAGCGGGGTCCCGCTCCTGCTCGTGGACAGTGCGGAGACGGTGGCCGAACTCGACCGTACGTCGCCGCTGCCGGTCACCGACGGCGACCGGACCGGGCCGCTGCGCCCGGACTCGGTGGCGTACGTCATCTACACGTCCGGCTCGACGGGGCAGCCGAAAGGCGTTCAGGTGGCGCACCGCAACGTCGTCACCCTGTTCGCGAACACGCAACCGCTGTTCCGGTTCGATGCCTCCGACGTGTGGACCATGTTCCACTCGGCGGCGTTCGATTTCTCCGTCTGGGAACTGTGGGGTGCGCTGCTCCACGGCGGCCGGCTGGTGGTGGTCGACTACTTCACGACCCGCTCACCCGACATGTTCCTGCGACTGCTGCGGGACGAGAACGTCACCGTCCTGAATCAGACCCCCACCGCCTTCTACCAACTCGCCGAGGCGGACCGGGTCGCCGGCGCCACCGAACTGTCCCTCCGCGTCGTGGTATTCGGCGGCGAGGCCCTCGACCTGGGGCAGCTCACCCGCTGGTACGCGCGACACGACGACACCGCCCCGGCGCTGGTGAACATGTACGGCATCACGGAAACCACCGTGCACGTCAGTCACCTGCCGCTGGACGTGGAACTCGCCGCGTCCGCGTCGGCCTCCGTGATCGGCCGGGCACTGCCCGGACTGCGCGTGTACGTGCTCGACTCCCGACTGCACCCGGTGCCGCCGGGAGTGGTCGGGGAACTCTACGTGTCGGGCGCGCAGGTGACCCGGGGCTATCTCGGCCGGTTCGCGCTCACGTCGACCCGGTTCGTGGCCGACCCGCACACACCCGGTTCGCGGATGTACCGGTCCGGCGACCTCGGCCGGTGGAACGCGGACGGTCAGCTGGAATATCTGGGCCGCAACGACTTCCAGGTTCAGGTCAAGGGCTTCCGCATCGAGCTCGGCGAGGTGGAGTCGGCGCTGCTCGCCTGCGACGGTGTGGCGCAGTCGGTGGTGCTGGCGCGGCGCGAACGACTGGTGGGCTACGTGGTGCCCGAGGCGGGCCGGGTGCTGGATCCGGCCGCAATCGTCGACGCGGTCGCCGGCCGGCTGGCGGCGCACATGGTGCCCGCGGTCGTGGTGGTGCTCGACGTCCTGCCCCTCACCGTGAACGGCAAACTCGACCGCAGGGCGCTGCCCGAACCGGACTTCGGACGGCAGGTGTCGCTCGGCCGCGCACCGGCGACGGAAACGGAGCGGATCCTTGCCGCTCTGTTCGCCGAGGTGCTCGGCCTCGAATCGGTGGGCGTCGACGATTCGTTCTTCGCGGTCGGCGGCGACTCCATCATGTCGATTCAGCTCGTCACCCGGGCGAAGGCGTCCGGGGTGGTGATCACCCCGCGGGACGTGTTCGAACGCAAGACGGTTGCCGCGCTCGCGGAGGTCGCGACCGCGGGAGAGCAGGCGGTCACGCTGGAGGAGCTGCCCGGCGGCGGCGTCGGCGAATTCCCCCTCACCCCGATCGTGCACTGGATGCTGGGCAGGGACGGCGATTTCCGCCGGTACTCCCAGGCTGCGCTGTTCACCACCCCCGCCGCACTGGACGAGGACACGCTGACGGCGGCGATGCAGGCCGTCCTGGACCGGCACGATATGCTGCGCGCCCGGCTGTACCGGAGTGACCGGGCCGAGCACGGTGCGGCGATGGCGGTCGCGCCGCCCGGCTGGGTGCGGGCGACCGCGGTGGTGCGCACGGTGCCGCTCGACGCCGCCGACTCGTTCACCGAGGCCGCGTCCCGCGAACTGGACGCCGCCGCGGGCCGGCTCGACCCGGAGTCGGGTGTGATGGTGCAGGCGGTCTGGTTCGCGAGCAGCGCGACACCGGCCGCCGCGGGACGGCTGCTGATCGTCGCCCATCACGTGGTGGTCGACGGGGTGTCGTGGCGGATCCTCGTCCCCGACCTCGCCCTGGCCTGCGCTCAGGTGCTGTCGGGTGAGCCGCCCACCCTGCCCGGCACCGGCACGTCGATGCGCCGGTGGGCGCACGCCCTCACCGATGTGGCGCAGGAGCCCTCTCGCACAGCCGAACTCGACCTGTGGCGGCGGATGCTCGACACCCCCGACCCACCGCTCGGGTCGCGGCCCCTCACCGCAGCCGACGTCCAGACCTCCGACGTCGAGGTCCGGGTTCCCGTCGAGGTGACGGAGGCGCTGCTGACGACGCTTCCCCAGGCCTTCCACGGGAGTGTCGGCGACGGACTGCTGACGGCGCTGGCGTTGGCGCTCGTCCGCTGGCGCCGCGCGCGCGGGATCGAGTCGTCCGGCGCGCTGGTGAATCTCGAAGGGCACGGTCGTGAGGAGCAGGTGGTTCCGGGCGCCGATCTCGCCCGCACCGTCGGCTGGTTCACCACGATCTTCCCGGTGGGCCTCGACCTGAGTGGTGTGGACATCGACGACGCGTTCGCGGCCGGCCCCGCCGCCGGGGCCGCGGTCAAGACGGTGAAGGAGCGGTTGCAGTCGATCCCCGACCACGGCATCGGGTTCGGGCTGCTCCGTTACCTCGACGCCGAGACGGCTCCCGAACTCGCGGGCCTGCCGGGCGCGCAGGTGAGCTTCAACTACCTCGGCAGGCTCGGTTCGGGTTCCGCGCCGGACGGCGACTGGACGCCGGTCGCCGACGCGGGCCTCGCCGCCGCCGCGCACTCCGGGCTGCCCGCGGCGGCCGTCGTCGACGTGAACGCCAGGACCACCGACACCGCCGCCGGTCCCGCCCTCACCGCCACGTGGTCGTTCCCCGTCGGGGTGATCGCCGCCGACGACATCGGCGAACTCGCGAGCCTGTGGGTCGGCGCGCTCGAGGCCCTCACCGAGCACGCCCGGTCCGGTGGCGGCGGATTCACCCCGTCCGACCTGAACCTCGTCCGGCTCGGCCAGAGCGCGATCGACGACCTCGAGCGCCGCTACCCGGCGATGACCGATGTCTGGCCGCTGTCGCCGTTGCAGGCGGGCATGCTGTTCCACGCCGAACTGGCCGACGAATCGGTGGACGCCTACCTCGTCCAGCTGATTCTCGACCTCGGCGGCGACGTCGACGCCGCACGACTGCGCCGGGCCGCCGCCGCACTCCTCGACCGTCACCCGAACCTGCGCAGCGCGTTCTGTCACGACGCCGAGGGCGGGGCCGTGCAGGTGGTCTCGGGCCGGGTCGCCGTGCCCTGGCGGGAGATCGACCTGAGCGCACTGGACGAGGACGCGGCGGCCGCCGAGGTCGAGCGACTGCTGGCCGCCGACCGGACCACCCCCTTCGACATGGCCACCGCGCCGCTGATCCGGTTCCTGCTGGTGCGAACGGCCGGCGGCCGCTGCCGACTGGTGTCGACGAACCACCACATCCTGCTCGACGGCTGGTCGATGCCGCTGATGATCCGGGAACTGCTCACGCTGTACGCCACGGACGCCGACCCCTCTCCGCTGCCCCGCGTGCGGGACTACCGCGACTACCTGGTGTGGATGAGCGTGCGCGACACCGAGCTGTCCGCGCGGGCCTGGGCGGACGCCCTCGCGGGGGTCGAGGAACCGACGCTGCTGGTGCCCGCCGACCGGGCTCGGCAGCTGTCGACCGTGTCGCGGGAGTGGGTGTTCGACCTCGACGAGGACCGGACCGACCGGCTGCGCGACTCCGCGCGGGCGCGCGGGCTCACCCTCAACAGCATTCTGCAGACGGCATGGGGCATCGTGCTGGCGATGCTCACCGGACGCGACGACGTCGTGTTCGGCGCCACCGTCTCCGGCCGGCCGCCGGAACTCTCCGGCATCGAGACGATGGTCGGGCTGTTCATCAACACCGTTCCGGTGCGCGTCACTCTGCATCCGGAGGAGACGCTCGGCGCGTTGCTGGAGCGGGTGCAGGCCGAGCAGGCGGCGATGCTCGATCACCACTACACGGGTCTCGCCGAGATCCAGGACGCCGCGGGTCCCGGCGTCGGGTTCGACACCCTCACCGTGTTCGAGTCGTATCCGGTGGACCGGGCCGGGCTGTCGGAAGACACCGATATCGCCGGACTCCGCGTGACCGGTGTGGATGCCCGCGACGCCGCCCACTACCCGCTGAGCCTCGTCGCGTCGGCGGCGGCGAGCCTGCACCTGAAGTTCGAGTACGTGCCCGGCCTGTTCGCCGCCGGCGCGATCGAGGACATCGCCGAGCGGGTGGTGCGGGTACTCGACGCCTGCACCGGACCCGACGTGCCGCTGGCCCGGCTGTCGCTGCTCACCGAGCGTGAACGCGCGGAACTGGTACCGGTCCGCGGTGGTCCCGCCGGCTCCGTCCGTACGCTCCCGCAGATCTTCACGGACGCCGCCGCGGTCGACCCCGATGCGGTCGCCCTGTCGTCCGGCGACGTCGAGGTGTCGTACCGGGAGCTGGACGAGCGGTCCAACCGGCTCGCCCGTGCTCTGATCGACCGCGGACTCGGGCCGGAAATGTCGGTGGCCGTAGGTATTCCACGCTCGATCGAGTCGGTGCTGTGCGTCTGGGCGGTGGCCAGGACCGGGGCCGTGTTCGTGCCCGTCGACCCGAACTATCCGGGCGAGCGCATCACGCACATGCTCACCGACTCGGACTGCGCACTCGGGTTGACGACGTCCGAGCATCGCGCTCGCCTGCCCGAGAACATCGGCTGGCTCGTTCTCGACGACCCCGCGTTCGCCGCCGAGTGCGCGGCCGCATCCGCGGAATCGGTCGACGACGGCGACCGCACGGCACCGGTCACCCTCGACACGGCCGCGTATCTCGTCTACACGTCGGGGTCCACCGGCAGGCCGAAGGGCGTCACCGTGACGCACCGCGGTCTCGACAATTTCGCGCGCGACCAACTCGCCCGCTTCGGGGCGGATCCCGGGTCCCGGACGCTGCACTTCTCGACACCGAGCTTCGACGGATCCGTGTTCGAATACCTGCAGGCGTTCGGTGCGGCGGCGACGATGGTGATCGCGCCGACCACCGTCTTCGGCGGCGACGAACTCGCCCAGCTGATCCGGGACCGGCACGTCACGCACGCATTCGTCACCACGGCGGCGCTCGCGTCCCTCGACCCGGCGGGGCTGGATCACTTCACCGACGTCGTCGTCGGCGGCGAGGCCTGCCCGCCCGAACTCGTGTCCCGGTGGGCGCCGGGGCGCCGCTTGTACAACGGGTACGGCCCGACCGAGACCACGGTCATGTCCAACATCAGCGATCCGCTGAGACCGGGGGAGCGCATCACCATCGGTGGACCGATCTGCGGTGTCACGGAGTTGGTGCTGGATTCCCGGTTGCGGCCGGTTCCGGTCGGGGTTCCTGGGGAGTTGTACCTCGCCGGTGCGGGATTGGCGCGCGGTTACCACCGGCGCCCCGGGGTGACGGCGGAACGGTTCGTCGCCGATCCCGCCGAGCCCGGGCAACGGATGTACCGCACCGGCGACATCGTGCGCTGGACTGCCGAGCACACCATCGAGTACCTCGGCCGCAGCGACTTCCAGGTGAAGGTGCGCGGGTTCCGCATCGAACTCGGCGAGATCGACACCACTCTCACGGCCGACCCCGACGTCCGGTTCGCGGTCACGGTCGCCTACCGCGGTCCGGCCGGGGACACGCTCCTCGCGTCGTACGTGGTGCCCGCGCCCGAACGTGCCCTCGATACCGAGACGATCACCCGCCGTCTCACGAGCAGACTGCCCGCCCACATGGTTCCGTCCTCGATCACGGTGCTGGACGAGATCCCGCTGAACGCCGTCGGCAAGTTCGACCGCAAAGCCCTGCCCGCACCCGAATTCGACTTCGGCACGCGCGAATACCGGGCACCCGCCGATCCGGTCCAGGAGACGGTGGCCGAGGTCTTCGCGGAGGTCCTCGGACTCGACCGGGTGAGCGCGGACGCGGGATTCTTCGACCTCGGCGGCAACTCACTGAGCGCGACCCGCGCGGTGGCCCGCCTGCGCGCCGCACTCGACACCGACATCGGCGTGCGGGCGTTGTTCGAGGCGCCCACGGTCGAGGCGTTCGCCGCGCGTATCGAGCACGCGGGAGCGGGTCCGTCCGGCCGTCCCGCCCTCACCGCCGGGGACCGGCCCGACCGCATCCCGCTGTCCTACGCCCAGCAACGCATGTGGTTCATCAACCAGTTCGACACGAGTTCGCCCGCCTACAACATCCCGATGGTGGTGCGGCTCATCGGCGACCTCGACGTGGATGCGCTGACCGCCGCCGTCACGGACGTCGTGACCCGGCACGAGTCGTTGCGCACCCGCTTCCCGCTCCGCGACGGCGAACCCGTCCAGGAGATCCTCGCGCCTACCGCGCCGATGCTCGCGCCGACCGCGGTCGCGGACGACGGTCGGCTCCGGGAGGAGCTCACCCGGCTCGTGACGGCCGGCTTCGACGTCGCCCAAGCCGTTCCGCTACGCGTCGCCCTGTTCTCCCTCGACCCGACGGACCACGTGCTCGCCGTCGTGGTCCACCACATCTCCGCCGACGGCTTCTCCATGGCACCGCTGGTGCGGGATGTGATGATCGCGTACGAATCCCGCGTCCACGGTCGCGCTCCCGGATGGACGCCGCTGCCGGTCCAGTACGCCGACTACACACTGTGGCAACGCAGGCTGCTGGGTTCGGAGGACGACCCCGGGTCGCTGATCTCGCGGCAACTGGCCTACTGGGAGTCGGCGCTGGCCGGGCTGCCCGAATTCCTCGAACTGCCCGCCGACCGTCGGCGTCCCGCACAGCAGTCGTTCCGCGGCGAGCGGGTGCGCTTCGCGATCGAGCCCGGCCTGCACGAGCGGATCCGGACGGCGGCGCGGGAGCACCGGTCCACCGAGTTCATGATCGTGCACGCTGCACTCGCTGTGCTGCTCGGCCGGCTCGGCGGCACCGGGGACGTGGCGATCGGCACCCCGATCGCCGGCCGCGGCGAGGCGGCACTCGACGACCTCGTCGGCATGTTCGTCGGCACGCTGGCCCTGCGCACCCCGGTGGAGGCGGGACAGCCGTTCCGTGACCTGCTCGCGCGGGTCCGCGACGCCGATCTCGGCGCCTTCGCGCACGCCGACCTGCCCTTCGAACGGGTGGTGGACGCCGTCGGACCGGTGCGGTCGACCGCCCACTCGCCGCTGTTCCAGGTGTCCCTCGAATTCCAGAACACCGAGAATCCCGCTCTGCGGTTGCCGGGGCTGACCGTCGAGGGGCTCGATCCCGACCTCGCCGTCGTGAAGGTGGACCTCGAGGTGATCCTCGACGAGCGGTTCGCCGCCGACGGCACCCCGGCGGGCATGGTGGGTGCGATCGACTACGCGACCGACCTGTTCGATGCCGACACGGTGCGCGGGTTCGCGGAACGGTTCGTGCGCATCCTCGGCACCGTCACCGCGGAACCCGGTGTTCCGGTCGGCGACATCGAGATCCTCGGCACCGACGAAGTCGCGGCGCTCACCCCGGCGCGCGGCGCACCCGACGCCCCGAATGTCCTGCTGCCGGAACTGCTGTCGGCCGCCGTCGAACGAGACCGGGGCGCCGACGCGGTGTCCTACCGGGGCCGGACGATCAGCTACCGCGAACTCGACGAGGCGTCGAACCGGCTGGCGCGCCGCCTGATCGAGGACGGTGCGGGTCCGGGAACCACTGTCGCTCTGAGCCTGCCGCGCTCGATCGAATCGGTGCTGTCGGTGTGGGCCGTCGCTCGGACGGGCGCCGCGTTCCTGCCGGTCGACCCCGGGTATCCACTCGACCGCATCGAGCACATGCTCACCGATTCCGGGGCGGTGTCCGGGGTGACCCTGCGGGCACACCGAGATCGGCTGCCCGGCACCGTGAACTGGATCGTGCTCGACGACGCCGAAGACGAGGAACGGATCCGGCTGAAGTCGCCTATCCCCGTCGTCGACGCGGACCGGACGGCGCCGCTGCACGAGGCACATCCCGCGTACCTCATCTACACGTCCGGATCCACGGGCGTCCCCAAGGGAGTGGCCGTCACACACCGCGGCCTGGCGAACCTCGCCGCGGAGGAGCGCGACCGCCTCGCCGTCACACCCGGCGCCCGGGTGCTGCACTTCGCGTCGCCGAGTTTCGACGCGTCCGTGTTCGAACTGGTCATGGCATTCTGCGCGGGAGCGACGCTGGTGATCGCCCCGCCGACGATCTACGGCGGCACCGAACTGGCCGCACTGCTGAGCGACGAGCGGGTGTCCCACGGATTCGTCACCCCGACCGCACTGGCGTCGATGGACCCCCTCGGCTTCGAGTCGCTGCGGATGCTGGTCGTGGCCGGTGAAGCCTGTCCACCCGAACTCGTCGCCCGGTGGGCGCCCGGCCGCCGGATGTTCAACGCCTACGGGCCGACCGAGACGACGATCATGTCGAACATCAGCGACGCGCTGGTGCCGGGCGAGCCGATTACGCTCGGCGCACCCACCCGCGGCGTCTCCGAGGTCGTGCTGGATTCGCGGCTGCGCCCGGTGCCGGTCGGTGTCGTCGGTGAGCTGTACGTGTCGGGACGCGCTCTGGCGTCCGGGTATCACCGTCGGCCCGATCTGACGGCGTCCCGTTTCGTGGCCGCCCCCTGGGGTGCCCCGGGCGAGCGGATGTACCGCACGGGAGACGTGGTGCGGTGGCGCCGGGACGGCACCCTCGAGTACGTCGGGCGCAGCGATTTCCAGGTGAAGATCCGCGGGTTCCGCATCGAACCCGGCGAGATCGACGCCGTACTCACCGATCATCCCGACGTCGGGTTCGCCGTCACCATCGGCCGTGCCGGGCCTGCCGGGGAACCGCTGCTCGTCTCGTATGTCCGGCCGATCGGCGGTGCGGACGTCGACACCGCGGAACTCACCCGTCTCGTCGGGGAGCGTCTGCCGGCCCACATGGTGCCCGCCGCGCTCGTCGTCCTCGAACAGATTCCGCTGACGCCGGTGGGCAAGCTGGATCGCGCCGCACTGCCCGCACCCGAGTTCCTGTCGGGCGCCGCCTTCCGGTTGCCGGCGAACGACCTCGAGGCGGCGGTCGTGGACGTCTTCGCCGAGGTGCTCGGGCTCGACCGGGTGGGGGCCGAGGACAACTTCTTCGAGAGAAGCGGCAACTCCCTGCTTGCGACGAAGGTGATCGCCGCCCTGCAGGAGAGGCTCGATCGGAAGATCCCGCTGCAATGGATGTTCCTCGATCCCACCCCGGCCGGCCTCGCTCGCAGGATCGCAGTGCCGTCGGCGGAGAGCGGGGTGACGGAGGCACTGGGGGTGGTCATTCCGCTGCGCACGGAGGGCACCGGACGACCGCTGTTCTGTGTCCACCCGGGAATCGGGCTCTCCTGGGGGTATGCGGGTATCGTCCGGTATCTGCCCGCCGACCGCCGTGCGTTCGGACTGCAGTTGCCCACGATCAGCGGGGACGGCGACTACCAGTCGATCGAACAACTCGCGCACCGGTACGTCGAGGAGATGAAGGCCATTCAGCCGGAGGGACCGTACGACCTGCTGGGCTGGTCGCTGGGCGGGGTCATCGCCCACGCGATGGCCGTCGAACTCCAGCGTGCAGGCGACGACGTCGCCACCCTCACGGTCATGGACAGCTATCCCGACAACGGCGAGGATCCGCTGTTCGGGAAGCTCGACATGCGGGATCTGCTCCGCGGCCTGGGGCTCGTCGTCGCCACCGACGGCGAGCTCACGTACGAACGCGCGGCGCAACTGCTGAACGAATCGTGGGGCAGTGACTCCGGGCTACGCGGAGAACACCTCGCGCGGATCAACGCCGGATACGAGAATTCGCGAAATCTGGTCCACCGGTTCGAGCCGCAGGTCTACGATGGCGAGCTGCTGATCTTCCCCGCGACCGGCGACGACGACGGCACCACGCGCTCCCGGTCGGCGGACGAGTGGCGGCCGCTGGTGACCGGTCGAATCGTGGAGCACCGGGTGGACTGCGGGCACAACGACATGATCGAGCCGCAGTCCCTCGCCGTCATCGGTCCGGTGTTGTCGGGGTATCTCGAGGCCGGTCGCACCCGGCGCCGCGACGACCGAATCCGCTGAACGGAGCCGTGCCGCTGTGCAACGATGGGGTCTGTGCGCCCTGTGGACGGCGAACGAGTTTTCTGGGGGACGGCGAAAAGCTACCGCCTCCCGCATTCGCGAGCCAGGATACGGACGCGGTCACGCTGTGAGCGGTCGGGGATACCTTATGGGGAGGAACCGCCGTGAAGCCCGTCGACACGCGGAAGCCGGCAACACACGATTCCGAAGGGGAGCCGTTCCCCCTGTCCGCGGCGCAGCGTGCCACCTGGTTCGCGCAGCAACTCGACCCCGCGGTGCCGATCTCGGTAGCGCACTATGTGGAACTGCACGGCGACCTCGACATCGACCTGCTGCGCCGGGAGACCATCGCGGTGGCCCGCGAATTCCAGTCGCCGTTCCTCAAGGTCGTCGAGGTCGACGGCCGACCGATGCAGTACGTGGACCACGCCACCGACACGTCCATCGCCTTCATCGACTTTCGCGGTGAGGACGACCCGGTCGCTGCCGCGCACGAATGGATGGACCGGGACTACCAGGCCCCCCTCGATCTCGATGTGGATCGACTGTTCGAGACCTCGATTCTCTGCGTCGGAGAGTCGCATTACCTGTGGTACAGCCGCATTCACCACGTCGCGCTCGACGGATACGGCGCCATGACGCTGATCAACCGCATCGCGCACCGGTACTCGGCCTCCGTGGCCGGCCGCGAACCGGATCCGAGTCGCGCCGCGACCCTGCACGAGCTGTACGACGTCGATGCCCGGTACCGGTCGTCCGACCGCTTCGAGGCGGATCGGGAGTACTGGGCGAAGCGAGTCGAGGCCGTCGACGGATCGACTCTGGCCGACGCGCCCGCCCCCGCACTCGCCAGGAGCAAGGTCGAGAGTGCCCTGCTGTCCGAGGCGGCCGTGTCCGGTATCCACGGCGCCGACAGTCAGGCAAACGCCACCGCGGCAGTCACGATCATCGCCGCCTTCGCCTGCTACCTGTCGCGAATCACGGCGAAAATCGATGTCCTCGTGAATGTTCCGATGTCCGGCCGGACCACGTCGGTGCTGCGCAACTCCGGCGGCATGATGGTCAGCGTCGCGCCGCTGCCGATCACGGTCGACGAGGACGAGACGGTCGCGGACCTCGTGTCACGGGTCAGGCGAGAGCTGATGGGCGCGTTGCGGCATCAGCGGTGCAGTGTCGAGGACATCCGCCGCGACGTGGGCGCGGGCAGCGGCGCCGATCTCCACGGACCGATGGTCAACGTCATGCTGTTCCACCAGAACGTGCAGCTGGGTCCACTGGTCGGCGAATACCACATCGTCACGTCGGGTCCGGTGGAAGATCTGCTGGTCAACGTGTACCCGAGCGGGACACCGGCCGAGATCTTCGTCGATTTCCGGGCCAACCCGAACCGATACGAGGACGTGGCGCTGCGCCTGCACCACCGGCACTTCGTCGAACTGCTGGAAGAGTTCATCTCGGCCGACCCGCAGGCCCGGGTCGCGACGATTCACGAGGTCACGGCCCGCGACGGCGAGCGACGACGCCGCGAGGCGCATCAACTCGAGTACTGGACGGATCAGCTGGCGGGGATCCCCGAAGTGCTGAACCTGCCGTCCGATCGGCCGCGGCCCGTCGCGCAATCCGGGCGGGAAGACCGCGTAGAAATTCCGATCGGCGCGGAAGCGCATGCCGCGGTGCTGGCCCTCGCGCACGAACACGACACCACCGCGTTCTCGGTTCTGCACGCAGCGTTCACCGCGCTGCTGAGCAGGCTGTCGGGCGTCTCGGATGTAGTGATCGGAACCACGACCACGGTGGACCACGACCGGAACCTCGTGGCGCTCCGTACCCGCGTCGAACCGGACACGTCCTTCACGCGTCTCCTCGGCCACGTCCGCGACATCGACCGGGAGGCGTTCGAGCACCGCGACGTCCCATTCGAACGGGTGGTCCGGACGGTCGCCCTCGGCGATTCGCCCGCGTACTCGCCGATCGTCCAGGTCCTGCTCGAGTGCAGTGACGATCCGGAGACGTCCGGGATCGGCCGACTCGACCTCCGGGTGACCGCGACCGAGACCTTCGACGCCGACGGCATCCCGTCCGGCATCACGGCGACCCTCGGGTTCGCCACCGATCTGTTCGACCCCGGCACGGTCCGTCGCCTCGGCGAACGGTTCCGCCGAATCCTGGAGACGACCGCCGGCGACCCCGGACTCGTCGTCGGCGACCTCGACGTCCTGTCCGATACCGAACGGGCCACCCTCGTTCCGGTGTCCGGCGGGCCGGGGCGACCGGGCCGCACACTGCCCGAATTGTTCTCCGCAGCAGCACAATCCAACCCCACCGGTGTCGCACTCTCGTATAGCGGTATCGAGATGACGTACCGCGAAGTGGACGAGCGCTCGAACCAGTTGGCACGCGTCCTCGCCGAACGCGGCATCGGGCCGGAGAACTTCGTCGCACTGGGCATGACTCGCTCGATCGAGTCGGTTCTGTCGATGCTGGCGGTGGCCAAATCGGGCGCGGCCTACGTGCCGGTGGACCCGAACTACCCGGCCGAACGGATCGAGCACATGCTGGGCGATTCGGGTGCCGCCCTGGGCGTGACGGTGTCCGCCGTCCGTTCCCGGCTCCCGGACGTGATTGCGTGGCTCGTGCTCGACGACGAAGAATTCCGGACCCTCTGCGCAACGCAGCCGGTATCCGTCGTGACCGATGCCGAGCGGGCACGGCCCCTCCGCGTGGAGAACCCGTCCTACGTGATCTACACGTCCGGTTCCACCGGCAGGCCCAAAGGCGTCGTGGTCACACACGGTGGCCTGGACACCTTCGCAGCCGAGCAGCACTCACGATTCGGAGCGACGCAGGCATCCCGGATTCTGCACTTCTCCACACCGAGTTTCGACGCGTCCGTCTCCGAGTACCTGCACGTGTTCGCCGCCGCGGCAACCATGGTGATCGTGCCGCCCACGGTCTACGGCGGCACCGAGTTGTCGCGGCTCCTGAAATCGGAGCGAGTCACTCACGGATTCGTCACCACTGCCGCGCTCGGAACGGTCGAACCGGACGGACTCGCCGACTTCGGGGACGTGGTGTTCGGCGGCGAGGCGTGCCCGCCGGAACTCGTCGAGCGGTGGGCGCCCGGTCGCAGATTGTGCAACGCGTACGGGCCCAGCGAGGCCACCGTCATGTCCAACATCAGTGCGCCGATGTCACCGACCGGAGCCATCACGGTGGGCGGTCCGCTCCGCGGATTCCACGAGGTCGTCCTCGATGCGCGGTTGCAACCCGTGCCGCCCGGCGTCGCCGGAGAGCTGTACGTCGCGGGTGACGGCCTCGCTCGCGGATATCACGGCAAATCAGCGTTGACGGCCGAACGGTTCGTGGCCAACCCCTTCGGCGGCCCCGGCGAGCGGATGTATCGAACCGGGGATGTGGTGCGGTGGCGAACCGACCGCACACTGGAGTACTTGGGCCGCAGCGATTTCCAGGTGAAGGTACGCGGCTTCCGCATCGAGCTCGGGGAGATCGACACCGTCCTCCACACCCATCCGCGCGTGCGGACCGCGGTGACGATGCCGCGAACGGCACCGTCCGGCGACACGGTGCTCGTGTCGTACGTGGTGCCTGCGGCCGGGCAACAGCTCGCGACTGCTGAGGTGATCGAGTATGCCGCAGAGCAATTGCCGACGTACATGGTGCCGGCGGCGATCGTGGTACTGGACGAGATCCCGATGACACCGGTGGGGAAGCTCGATCGTGCGGCACTGCCGGCGCCGGAATTCCTCTCCACGGCCGCCGAGTTCCGTGCACCTGCCACTCCGGTGGAGCGGGCCGTCGCGCGGGTGTTCGCCGACGTACTGGGTGTGGAACGAATCGGGCTCGACGACAGCTTCTTCGACCTCGGCGGAAATTCACTGGTCGCGACGAAAGTGGTGGCGCGGGTCAACGCCGCCCTCGGCGTCGACCTCGTGGTGCGGACCCTGTTCGAGGCACCGACGGTGGAGGCACTGGCGGACCGGATCGAGGGTACTCACGCGAGGCGCCTCGACCGCCCGGACCTGGTGGCGCAGACGCGTCCCGACCGGATCCCGCTATCGCTCGCCCAGCAACGTATGTGGTTCGTCAATCAGTACGACACCTCGTCACCGGCCTACAACATTCCGATGGCGCTCCGACTGTCCGGAACGCTCGACGTGGAGGCGCTCCGGGCCACCGTGGCGGACGTCCTCGAACGACACGAATCGCTGCGCACGGTGTATCCGGCGTCAGTGGACGGACCGCATCAAGTGATCCTGCCACCGGGGGAGGTGATTCCGGACCTGGATCCGACGGTCTGCGACGACGAGGACGCGGTGCGCGCGCGGATCGCCGAATCGACCGCTCGGGGCTTCGACGTGAGCACCGAGGTGCCCGTGCGTGGTGACCTGTTCCGGACCCGCCACGACGAGCACGTCCTCATGCTGGTGGTGCACCACATTTCGGCGGACGGAGCGTCGCTGGCCCCACTCGCGCACGACCTGATGGTGGCGTACTCGGCGCGGGTACAGCAGCAGGCACCCGGCTGGGCGCCGCTGCCCGTGCAGTACGCCGACTACAGCCTGTGGCAGAGGGCGGCCCTCGGCAGTGACGAGAATCCCGGCAGCCTGATGTCGGCGCAGTTGGAATACTGGAAACAGACGCTGTCCGACCTCCCCGACGCGATGGATCTTCCATTGGATCGACCGAGGCCCGCGGACAGAGCATTGCGGGGTGGGATCGTCCGGTTCCCGGTGGCAGCGGAACAGCATCGGGCGCTTCTGCTCCTTGCGCGGCAGCACAATTCCACGATGTTCATGGTGATGCACGCTGTGCTGGCCGTGCTGGCGGCGCGGCTGAGTGGTTCCGAAGACATCGCGATCGGGACGCCGATCGCCGGGCGCGGCGAGGAAGCACTCGACGACGTGGTGGGGATGCTCGTCAACACTCTGGTCCTGCGGACGACCGTCGAGTCCGGCGCAACGTTCGGCGAGGTGCTGTCCCGGGCGCGGGAGGCGGATCTGGCGGCGTTCGGTCACGCGGAGGTGCCGTTCGAGAGCGTGGTGGACGCGGTCGCACCGACCCGCTCGACCGCGTACTCACCGCTGTTCCAGGTTCTCCTGGAGTTCCAGAACACCGCCCCGGCGCACCTCGACCTGCCGGGACTGACGGTGGAGATCCTCGATGTCGAAACCGGTGTGTCCAAGTTCGATCTGCAGTTGACGCTCGCGGAGCGCTACGACGCGTCCGGGACGGCAGCAGGCATCGACGCGTCGTTCACGTTCGCGTCGGACGTGTTCGATCCGGAGACGGTCACGGGATTCGGGGAACGGTTCCTCCGGATTCTGGTGGGAGTGGTTGCGGATCCGGATGCGCCGGTCGGTGATGTGGAGGTTCTGGGGCCGGGCGAGCGGGCGTTGGTGGTGGGTTCGTGGAATGCGACGGGTCATCCGGTGCCGCGCACCACCCTTGCCGACCTGTTCGATGCGCAGGTGGGGCGGACTCCTGGTGCTGTGGCGGTGGTGTGTGGGGATGTGGTGTTGTCGTATGGGGAGTTCGATGCGCGGGTGAATCGGCTGGCGCGGTTCCTGATCGGGGCGGGGGTGGGTCCGGAGTCGTCGGTGGGTGTGGCTGTGCGGCGTTCGGTGGAAATGTTGGTGGGGTTGTACGCGGTGGTGAAGGCGGGTGGGGCGTATGTGCCGATAGATCCGGATCTGCCTGCCGAGCGGGTCGGATATGTGGTGGGGATTGCGGATCCGGTGTTGGTGTTGACGACGTCTTCGGATCGGGTGGTGGTGCCTGCGGGTGTGCGGGTGGTGGAGTTGGATTCGGTGGATGTGTCGGGGTTCTCGGCTTCTCCGGTGGGGGATGGGGAGCGGCGTGCGCCGTTGTGTCCTGGTCATCCGGCGTATGTGATTTTCACGTCGGGGTCGACGGGTCGGCCGAAGGGGGTGGCGGTTCCGCATGAGGGTGTCGTGAATCGGTTGTTGTGGATGCAGGATCGGTACCCGTTGACGTCGGATGATGTGGTGTTGCAGAAGACGCCGGTGACGTTCGATGTGTCGGTGTGGGAGTTGTTCTGGCCGTTGATCGTCGGTGCGCGGTTGGTGATCGCGGAGCCGGACGGGCACCGTGACCCGGGTTATCTCGAACGGGTGATTCGCGAGGAGTCGGTCACCACGGTGCATTTCGTCCCCTCGATGTTGGCCGTGTTCACCGCGGAACCGGCAGTGACGCGATGCACGAGCCTGCGGCGGGTGTTCGCCTCGGGTGAGGCATTGCCCGCGCAAACGGCGTCGAGGATGCGGGCGTTGGTGCCAGGCGCCCGGATCCACAATCTGTACGGTCCGACGGAGGCGTCGGTGGATGTGACGTTCCACGAGGTCACGGGGGCGGATCGGACGGTGGTGCCGATCGGGGTGCCGGT